>DASSDW010000252.1:0-4445 GCA_035696925.1 Actinomycetota bacterium | reverse complement strand
GGCACGCCGGCCGCGGCCGCCGCCGTCCGGATGTGATAGCCGTCCGTCCGAGGCCCGCGGCCGAACGGCGTGTTGATCACGAGGTCGATCCGCCCGGCCCGGATCAGCTCCGCCACGTTCCGCGTTCCGCTCTCCCTTCCGCTCCTCGGCCCGCTCTCCGCTCCGGTCTGTGGGGCTTCGCTCACCTTCGCGACGGGTTCGACGGGGATGCCCGCCCGCCGGAGGACGCCGGCCGTCCCGGTCGTGGCGAGAAGCGCGAACCCGAGGTCGGCGAGGCGTTTCGCCGGGAAGACGATCGCGCGCTTGTCGCGGTTCGCGACGCTCACGAAGACGGTCCCGGACGTCGGGAGCGCGTGCCCGGCGGCCACCATCGCCTTGGCGAGCGCGGCGCCGGGATCGGCGTCGATCCCCATCACCTCTCCGGTCGAGCGCATCTCGGGGCCGAGCACCGTGTCGACGCCGGGGAACCGGCCGAACGGCAGCACCGCGGCCTTCACGGCCGTGAACGGCAACCGTCGGTAGTGCCCGGGATCCGCCGGCAGCACGTCGTCGGCCGCCAGCTCCGCAAGGGTCCGACCCGCGAGCACCAGCGTCGCGACCTTCGCGAGGGACACCCCGATCACCTTCGACACGAACGGCACCGTACGCGACGCGCGTGGATTCGCCTCGAGGACCCAGATCTTCTCGTCCTTCACGGCGAGCTGCAGGTTCAGGAGCCCGACGACGCCGATCCGGCGCGCGAGGCGCCTGGTGATGTCCTCGATCCGATCGAGCTCCTCGTCGGAGAGCGTGGCCGGCGGGATCTGGCACGACGAGTCGCCCGAATGGACGCCCGCCTCCTCGATGTGCTCCATCACGGCGCCGATGAAGACGTCCACCCCGTCGCAGACGGCATCGACGTCGACCTCGATCGCGCCCTCGAGGAACCGATCGACCAGCACCGGATGCGCACGGCTGGCCTCGGCCGCCGTGCGGACGAACGTCTCGAGCTCGTCGTCGTCGTAGACGATCTCCATCGCGCGACCGCCGAGGACGTAGGAGGGACGTACGACCACGGGATAGCCGATCCGACGGGCCACGATGCGGGCCTCGTCGATCGTCCGTGCCTCGCCGTGCGGCGGCGCCGGGATGTCCATCTCCCGCAGGAGCTCCGCGAACCGCCCTCGATCCTCGGCGAGATCGATCGCGTCCGGCGAGGTCCCGAGGATCGGGAAGCCCGCGTCCTGGAGGGTCCTGGCGAGCTCCAGGGGTGTCTGACCACCGAACTGCGCGATCACCCCTGCCGGTCGCTCCGCTCGGCAGACGGCCACCACGTCTTCGGCCGAGAGCGGTTCGAAGTACAGCCGGCTCGACGTGTCGTAGTCCGTGGACACGGTCTCCGGATTGGAGTTGACCATCACGGACTCGAAGCCCGCCACCTCCAGAGCGAACGCGGCGTGCACGCAGGCGTAGTCGAACTCGATCCCCTGGCCGATCCGGTTCGGTCCCGCACCGAGGATCACCACCCGAGGGCGCGAGGCGGGCTCCACCTCCGATTCCTCGTCGTACGTCGAATAGAGGTAGGGCGTCCGGGCCGGGAACTCGCCGCCGCACGTGTCCACGGACTTGAAGACCGGGGCCACGCCGAACTGGTCGCGCCTGTCACGGATGGCTCGCTCGGTCGATCCCGTCGCCCGGGCGATCCGCGCGTCGGAGAGGCCGACCCGCTTCGCGCCGAGGAGGGTCTCGCGTCCCACGGACGGAGCCGTGGCTCCGGCGAGCCCCTCGGCACGCTCGAACACCTGGGCGAGCTGATCGACGAACCAGGGATCGATCGCCGAGGCCGCCGCGACCTCGTCCACGCTGTGACCGGCGGCGAAGGCACGATCCATCAGATGGAAGCGCCACTCGGTCCCGTCGCGGAGGGCGCCGAGGACGTCGTCATGCGCTGTCGCGTACGTCGCCCCGAGGTCTGCGCCGGACCTCTCGAGCCCGCGCCACGCCTTCCCCCACGCCTCCTTGAAGGTTCCTCCGATCGCCATCACCTCGCCCACGGACTTCATCGTGGACGTGAGCCGCGCATCGGCCTCCGGGAACTTCTCGAAGGCGAACCGCGGGATCTTCACCACGACGTAGTCGAGCGTCGGCTCGAAGGACGCGGGCGTGGCGCCCGTGATGTCGTTGCGGATCTCGTCCAGTCGGTAGCCGACGGCGAGCAGCGCCGCGATCTTCGCGATCGGGAAGCCCGTGGCCTTCGATGCGAGCGCCGACGATCGGCTCACGCGAGGATTCATCTCGATGAGGACCCGTCGTCCGGTCTGCGGATCGACCGCGAACTGCACGTTCGACCCGCCCGTCTCGACGCCGATCGCGCGAAGGCACGCGATCGCGTCATCGCGCATCGCCTGGTACTCGCGGTCCGTGAGGGTCTGCTGCGGCGCGACCGTGACGGAGTCGCCGGTGTGGACGCCCATCGGATCGACGTTCTCGATCGAGCAAACGATCACCGCGTTGTCGGCGTGGTCGCGCATCACCTCGAGCTCGAACTCCTTCCACCCGGCGATCGACTCCTCCACGAGGACCTCGGAGACCGGACTGGCTTCGAGCGAGCGGCGCGCGAGGCCCTCCAGCTCCCCGTGCGAGGACGCGAACCCGCTCCCTCCCCCGCCGAGCGTGAACGACGGGCGCACGATCACCGGGAAGCCGAGCTGGTGGCCGAGCTGCAGCGCTTCCTCGAGGGTGTGCGCGATCCCGGCCCGCGGCACGTCGAGCCCCGCCTTCGTCATCGCCTCCTTGAAGCCACTGCGATCCTCGGCGCGGTGGATCGTCTCGATGCTGGCGCCGATCAGCTCGACGCCCATGCGGTCGAGGTCGCCCGACTCGGCGAGGGCCACGCTCACGTTCAGACCGGTCTGACCGCCGATCGTCGGGAGCAGGGCATCGGGCCGCTCCCGCTCGATCACGGAGAGCACCGACTCAGGCGTGAGCGGCTCGAGGTAGGTCCGATCGGCGAACTCCGGGTCCGTCATGATCGTCGCGGGGTTCGAGTTGACGAGGGTGACCCGGTAGCCCTCGCGCCGGAGGACGCGGCATGCCTGCGTCCCGGAATAGTCGAACTCACACGCCTGCCCGATCACGATCGGCCCGGAACCGATCACGAGGATCGAGGACAGGTCGGTCCGCTTCGACATCACGGCCCTTCCATCCGGGGGCTACCGCTCGCAAGCTCGCTGCTTGAGCCCCCAGAGCCCGTCTGTTGCTCGATCAGTTCCCGGAACTCCGGGAACAGTCCCGCGGCGTCGTGGGGCCCGGGCGCGGCCTCCGGGTGGTATTGGACCGAGAACGCGGGGACGTCGAGACAGCGCAATCCCTCGATCGTGTCGTCGTTGAGGTTGCGGTGACTCACCTCCACCCGGCCGAACGCGGTCCGGACGGTCCCGTCCGGGTCTCGCTCCCAGCCGGCGGGATCGACCGCGAAGCCGTGATTGTGGCTCGTGATGCGGACCTCGCCCGTCCGCGTGTCTCGGACGGGCTGGTTCACGCCCCGGTGTCCGAAGGGCATCTTGAACGTGCGACCTCCCAGCGCGAGACCGAGCAACTGGTGGCCCAGGCAGATCCCGAAGAGCGGCAGCCGGCCGAGCAGCTCCCTGACGGCGGCGACGCCGTAGGAGGTCGCCGCCGGGTCGCCGGGACCGTTCGAGAGGAGGACGCCGTCGAAGCCGCCCGCCGCGACGTCCGCGGCGGGCGTCTCCGCCGGGAAGACGGTGGCGTCGAGGCCCGCCGCCGCCAGCATCCGCAGGATGTTCCGCTTGATCCCGAAGTCGAACGCGGCGATCCGCCACACCCGTCCCCTGGCGCGATCGGCGGGCCCCACGAGCGCGCCGGCCTCGTACGGCGCGGCGGTCGTGACCGTCCTCGCGAGGTCGGCACCGGCCATCCCGCCGGTCTCCCGGACGCGCGCGACCAGCGAGGTGGGATCGAGGTCCCGCGTCGACACGGCCGCGCGCATCGCGCCGACCTCGCGGATCCGACGGGTGAGCTTGCGCGTGTCGATGCCCTCGATCGCGACCACGCCGGCGGCGAGGAGGGCCTCCGGGAGGGTCGAGTCGGCGCGGGGACTCGACGAACGCCGTGAGGCTTCCGTGACCGCGAACGCGGCGACCTGGATCGCACCGCTCTCCGCCTGGTCGGCGTGCATCCCGTAGTTGCCTTGCTGCGGAGCTGTCATCGTCACGATCTGGCCGGCGTAGGACGGATCCGTGAGGACCTCCTGGTAGCCGGCCATCCCGGTGTTGAAGACCGCCTCGCCGAACGACTCCCCCTCGGCGCCGAATCCCGATCCCCGGAAGACGGTGCCGTCCTCGAGGGCCAGGAGCGCCGCGGGGGCCGTCACCGCGTGGCCTTCCCCTCCGCGACCGTGAGCTCCCCGTGGAGCATCGTGCAGCGGACCCGCCCGCGGAGCTCCC
>DASSDW010000251.1:0-2152 GCA_035696925.1 Actinomycetota bacterium | reverse complement strand
GAGCATCCGCGAGAGCTCCTCGGTCCGGCTCGGCCCGTCCAGCAGCTCGACCGATGCCGTGCCGTGTTCCTTGGTGACGCGCACGTGACGGTCCGCGAAGCACGCGATCTGGGGCAAGTGGGTCACCACCAGCACCTGGCGGCCCGCGGCGAGACGAGCCAGGCGACGGCCGACGGCGAGGCCGGCCTGCCCCCCGATCCCCGCGTCGACCTCGTCGAAGACCAGCGTGCCGACATCGTCGAGGTCGGCGAGCACGCTCCGGCAGGCCAGCAGCACGCGGGAGAGCTCGCCTCCCGACGCGGCCCTGGCGAGCGGACGCGCGGGTTGACCAGGGGATGCCGAGAGCCACAGCTCCGCGCGTTCGGCCCCGCCGGGACCGGGTTCGTCGAGCGGGAGGAGCCGGGCCTCGAAGACGGCCCCCGGCATCCCGAGCTCCTCGAGCTGAGAGCGCACGGCGTCGGCGAGAGCGGGCGCGGCGCGGGTGCGCCCCTCCGTCACGATGGCCGCGCGATCCCGGGCGGTCGCGGAAACGACCTCCAGCTCCGCCTCCAGCTGCGCGATCCGCTCGTCGGCGCCGGCGAGCGTCCGCAGCTGCTCCGCGGACGCGGTCAGGAACGCGACGACGTCCGCATCGGTGGGGCCGTACTTGCGCTGTAGCTGCTTGAGCGCCGCGACGCGATCCCGAACCGCCTCCAACCGCTCGGGGTCGGGCAGGAGGACCTCCGCGTACGCGCGGACGTCTCTGGCGAGCTCCGCGATCTCGGCGGCGATCCCCCGTGCCCGATCCGCCACCTCGCGCGCCGAGGGGTCGAGGTCCGCCGCGCTCTCCAACAGCGACGCGAGGGAAGCGGCGTCGTCGGCGATCCCATCCTCACCGGTCAGGGCGTGCTCCGCCGAGGACGCCTGTTCCATCAGGCGCTCGACGTGCGCCAGCCGGCCTTCCTCGGCGGTGAGCTCCTCGGTCTCGCCGTCCCGCGGGGCGACGGTCTCGATCTCGTGCACCTGATACGCCAGGAGATCGAGCTCTCGCTCGCGATCCCGAGCCGCCTCACGCAGCGCGTCGAGCTCGGCGACGACGCCCCGCAACCGCTCGTACGCCTCGCGATAGGTGCCGAGCGCCACCACGTGCGCGTCTCCCGCGTACCGGTCCAGGAAACCGGTTTGGACCGCCGGCGCCAGAAGGCGCTGCGTCTGACCCTGCCCGTGGTGCTCGACGAGCCCGGCGCCGAGCTCGGCGAGCGCCGACGCCGTCGCCAGCTGACCTCCGATCCGGACCGTCGATCTCCCGTCCCTGGCGATCGACCGCGCCAGGATCACCTCACCGTCCTCCGCCCAGTCGCCGGCACCGTCGATCGCGTCGAACCGCGCCTGGACCCGGGCAGCCCGCGCATCCTCCCGGACGAGTGCGGCCGAGCCCCGCTCGCCCAAGGCCAGCAGCAGCCCCACCGTCACCATCGTCTTGCCGGCGCCCGTCTCCCCGGTGAGGACGTTCAGTCCGGGCGCGAGCTCGAGCTCGAGGTCGGCGATCACTCCGAGGCCGCTGATGTGGAGCTCGCGCAGCACGGTCGGGATGCTAACGGCCTCCCCCGACATCGGGTGCCCTCGTTCCGGGCGGATCGCCAGGGAGGTCGAACTTGTCCCGGACCCGGCTGAGGAAGCCCGGAGCGTCGTCCTTCGACACGAGGCGGGCGGGGCTGGGCGCCGCCAGGATCCGGATCCTCGATCCGACCGGGAGCTCGATCCCCTCCCGTCCGTCGGCGGACAGGACGCCGGGTTCGTCCCCCACCACCTCCAGGACCACGACCTGTCCGGCGCCCAGCACGAACGATCGATCGAACACCATGTGCGCCGCGATCGGCGTCACCACCAGGCAGGGCACGCCGGGGCTGACGATCGGCCCGCGGGCCGAGAACGAGTACGCGGTCGAGCCCGTGGGGGTCGCGACGATCACCCCGTCGGCCGAGAACGTGGTGACGTACTCGTCGCCCACGTGCACCGCGAGCCGCACGAGGCGGTGGCGCGTCCATTTCTCGACCATGATCTCGTTCATCGCCCACTGGGTCGGGAACCGGTTCCCGTCCGCGGGCTCGGCCATCACCGCGAGCCGCTCCTCCACCTTGGCGCGCCCGTCGAGGGCGGCGCGGATCAGCAC
>DASSDW010000250.1:0-9463 GCA_035696925.1 Actinomycetota bacterium | reverse complement strand
GGGAAGGCGTTGATCGAGACCACGCACGGGAGGCCGTACTCCCGGACGATGCCGATGTGCGCCTCGAGGTTGTCGATCCCGCGTCGGAGCGCGTCGAGGTCCTCGGTGCCGAGCTGGTCGAACGGCATGCCGCCGTGGGACTTCGTGGCGCGCACGGTCGTGACCAGGACACCGGCGGACGGAGCGAAGCCGCCGAACCGACACACGATGTCGCAGAACTTCTGGAAACCCAGGTCGGAGGCGAAGCCCGCCTCGGTCACGACGTAGTCGGCAAGCTTCAGTGCGATGCGATCTTCGATGATCGAGTTGTTGGCGTGTGCGATGTTCCCGAAGGGCCCCGCGTGGATCAGCGTGGGTTGCCCCTCGAGCGTCTGTACGAGGTTCGGCTTGATCGCCTCCTTCATGATCACCGTCATCGCTCCGGCCACCCGCAGCTCGTCGGCCGTGACCGGTGTCCCGTCGTACGTGGAGGCCACCACGATCCGACCGAGCCGCGCCCGCAGGTCGGCGAGATCGCTCGACAGCGCGAGCACGGCCATGATCTCCGAGGCCGCCACGATCACGAACTGGTTCTCTCGAGGGACGCCGTGCGCCTTCCCGCCCAGGCCGACGACCGAATAGCGGAGCTCGCGATCGTTCACGTCGAGCGTGCGTGGCCACGTCACGGACACGGGATCGATACCGAGCGCGTTCCCGTGGTAGATCGAGGCGTCGAGGGCGGCCGCGAGGAGGTTGTGCGCGGCCTGCACGGCGTGGAAGTCGCCGTTGAAGTGCAGGTTGATCTCCTCCATCGGGACGACCTGCGCGTACCCGCCGCCGTTGCCGCCTCCCTTGATCCCGAAGACGGGGCCCATCGAGGGCTCACGGAGGCAGAGCATCACGTCCTTGCCGATCCGTCCCATGCCCTGCGTGAGCGAGATCGACGTGGTGGTCTTGCCTTCGCCAGCCTTCGTCGGCGTGATCGCGGTCGTGATGACGAGCTTGCCGTCTGGCCGGTCGGCCAGACGATCGAGGATCGAGAGCGAGACCTTCGCCTTCGATCGGCCGTACTGCTCGAGCTCGTCCTCGAGGATCCCGGCATCCGCCGCGACGTCGGTGATCGGCCGAAGGACGGCCTCCTGCGCGATCTCCAGCCCGCTCTTCAACGACCCTCGCCTCCCCTCGGTCCCGCCGGCTGTTCCGGGGCTGCGTGAGGATACCCCTCGCCTGCCGGCCGCGGACCGAGGTCTGGCTCGTGGCGCGAGTCTGCGGACTCGACGTAGGATGCGCCCAGCCGGCCCGCGGGAGGGTCGCACGAAGGGAGGCGTCAGTTGGCCACCGACATCGAGCAGTTCGTGGAGCGGTCCGGGCGCGACGATGCGATCAAGGAGGTCCGTCGGCAGATCGAGGCCGAAGGCGTGACCTACATGTACTACCAGTTCGTCTCGGTCACCGGGCGCATCATGGGCAAGGGGATCCCGGCCAAGCACTGGGAGTCGATCGCCCACAAGGGCTTCCAGCTCGTGTACGGATCGACCGCCAACCTGTTCGTCGACCGTCTCGGCAACTACATCGGCTACGGCCCGGAGGCTCGGGAGCTCGTCGGCATCCCCGACGTGGAGACCTTCTGCGTGCTCCCGTGGGATCGCAAGACGGCGAGGGTCTTCTGCACGTTGTTCCGGGGACGCGAAGAGGAGGTCGACGGCGGCGCGTTCCTGACGTCGGACTGCCGCGGCAACCTCCGGCGGATCCACGACGAGTTCACCGAGGAGACCGGGCTGCACCTGCGGGCCGGCACCGAGCCGGAGATGATGTGGCTGAAGACGAACCCCGACGGCACGCCGTCGGTGGACGGCAAGACCAAGCCGTACTGCTATCACATCGACCAGTTCTCGGAGCTCCAGCCGATCATCCACAAGGTGATGGAGTACGGCGCCGCGATGGGGCTCGACATGATCCAGGGCGACCACGAGGACGCGCCGGGTCAGCTCGAGCTGAACTTCATGTTCGACAAGGCCGAGGCCACCGCGGACCGGCTCACGACCTACCGCCAGATCTGCCGGCAGGTCGGGCGGGAGATGAACGCGTTCGCCTGCTTCATGCCGAAGCCGTTCATGGGCGTTTCCGCGAACGGGTGCCACCACAACATCTCGCTGTGGCAGGGCGACGAGAACATGTTCATGCCCGACGGCGACGATCCGCGGGTGCCGGGCAAGATCGGCCTGCACGCGATCGGCGGTGTGCTGGAGCACCTCCGGGCGCTCACCTGCATCACCTCGCCGACGGTGAACTCCTATCGCCGGTTCGCAGACGCGGGGTTCTGGGCGCCTATCTTCGCCGACTGGGGGTTCCAGAACCGGACCACCGCGCTGCGGATCTCCGCGCCCGGCCGGTACGAGTACCGGTCCGTGGACTCGGCGGTGAACCCGTACCTGTCCTTCGCGGCGCTCCTGATGGCGATGAAAGACGGACTGGCCCGCAACCTCGATCCCGGTCCTCCGGAGGAGCGGAACATCTACGAAGCGATCGCGGAGGGGAAGGATGTCCAACGGATCCCCGAGACCCTCGGGGAGGCGCTCGAGGCCCTCGAAGCGGACGACGTGGTGAAGACGGCGTTGCCGGGAGACATGTATCGGGTGTTCATGCACTACAAGACCGACGAGTGGAAGCGGTTCATCGGGACGGTCAGCGATTGGGACGTCGCCGAGTACCTGGACGTGCTTCCCTAGAGCGAGAGGACACGACCGAAGACCAGGCGACCAAGACCGAGAAAGGAGCTCTTCCCTCGATGTGCGGCATCGCAGGCATCATCCATCGCGACGGCTCTTCCGACGTCGGGAGCGAGATGACTCGCATGCTCCAGGCGATGAAGCACCGTGGCCCCGACTCATCCGGATATGCGCTCTTCGGGGAACCGTCCGAGCTCGTCGTGATCCGCTTCAAGCTCGCCGACGCGAACGACCCACGCGACTTCGACTTCAAGGAGCGTCTCGAACGTCATCGCCAGGAAGTGGAGTCCCGTCTGCACAAGATCGGTGCCTCGGTGGATCGCGTGGAGCGGGAGACGGAGTACGCCTACCGAGCGACGGTGCGCTACGACGGCGACATGAAAGCGCTGGCCGACTACCTCGAAGACGTGCCCGGGTGCGAGGTGCTCTCGCTCGGGCACTCCCTGGAGATCGTGAAGGACCTGGGCGACGCCCAGGAGGTCTCGGATCTCTATCGTCTCGGCGGGTTCAACGGCACCCACGCGATCGGGCACGTGCGGATGGCCACGGAATCCGACGTCGACATCTCCGGCGCCCATCCGTACTGGGCGTACCCGTTCTCCGACGTTGCGGTCGTCCACAACGGACAGCTGACGAACTACTTCCACTGGAAACGCCGCCTCGAGTCCAGCGGTCATCGGTTCCAGTCGGAATGCGACTCCGAGATCATCGCGGTCTACCTGGCGGAGAAGATGGCCGACGGCGACTCCCTCGAAGACGCGATGCACAAGAGTCTCGATGAGCTCGACGGCGTGTTCACCTACATGGCCGTCACGCAGGACGCGCTCGGTGTGGCGAAGGACGAGATGGCCGCCAAGCCGCTCGTCCTGTACGAATCCGACGGCATCGTCGCGATGGCGTCGGAGGAGATCGCGATCCGGGCGGTGTTGAACCGCGAGATCGACACGACGGATCCCTACGAAGGGCAGGTGCTCGTGTGGACACGATGAGCGGAGCCCGGCGCACCACGTATGACGCGCGCGGCCTCGCGGAGCCGCACGCGGAGGTCCCCAAGGTTTCCGACATCGACGGCACCGCCGCAAGTTTCGACGCGACTGAGCTCACGACCCGCCAGATCAATCTGGAGCTCCGCTGGCTGCTCTACGAACAGGGGATCCTCGACGTCACGGTGCGGAACCCCGGCGCGAAGCACTCGATCGGTGTCGGCATCCTCCAGCGCTGCCGGATCCGGTACGAAGGCTCCCTGGGCTACTTCGGGCTCGGCTTGATCGACGGACCGGAGATCACGGTCACCGGACGGGTCGGCTGGTCCGTGTGCGAGAACATGATGTCCGGGGTCGTGGTGATCGAGAAGAACGCGGGATCCCTCACGGGCGCGGCGATGCGAGGCGGTGACCTCGTCGTGCACGGGAGCGTCGGTGCCCGGACCGGCATCGACCAGAAGGGCGGCACGATCATCGTCGGGGGCGACGCCGGCACGATGACCGCGTTCATGATGCAGCGCGGCCGCCAGATCATCCTCGGCGACGTGGGCCCGGGCCTCGGCGACTCCATGTACGACGGCCAGATCTACGTCGCCGGATCGGTGAAGTCCCTCGGCATCGACTGCGTCGAGGGGGAGTGGACCGACGCCGACACCGAGCTGATCGAGCGCAAGTACCGGATCTACGGCCTCGGGAGCCCACCAGCGTTTCAGAAGTTCGTGTGCGGCAAGATGCTCTACAACTACGACAACCTCGAGCCGAGCGAGAAGAAGCTCGTCATCTGAGTCGCCGGCGGAAGACCGAAGGAGACGACATGGCGGAGGTGTCCTCCCGCAAGGAGGTCTTGGGGCGGAGCCCCATCTTCACGGAGGAGGTCATCAACGACATCCACGTGAAGTCGGAGCTCGGTCGCTACCGGATGCGCGGGTTCTCGATGTTCAAGCCGATGCCCGGCTGGGACCAGCTGATGTTCCTACCCGGCACCCTGACCCGCTTCGTGATCGAGGGCTACCGAGAGAAGTGCGACACGACGACGGTCCTCGGCGCCCGCTTCGCGAGGCACCCGATCGAACTCGACATCCCGATCTACATCACGGGGATGTCGTTCGGGGCTCTGTCGCTCGAGGCCAAGATGGCGCTCGCGAAGGGCGCCTCGATGGCGGGGACGGCCACCTGCTCGGGTGAGGGCGGGATGATCCCGCCGGAGCGGGACCTCTCGACGAAGTGGTACTACCAGAACATCCAGTCGCGCTACGGCTTCAACCCCCATCACCTGATGCTGGCGGACGCCTGCGAGTTCTTCATCGGCCAGGGCTGCAAGGTCGGGCTCGGCGGTCACCTGATGGGCCAGAAGGTGACCGAGCAGGTGGCCGAGATGCGGTCGCTCCCCGCCGGGATCGATCAGCGCTCACCAGCCCGCCATCCGGACTGGCTCGGGCCCGACGATCTCTCGCTGAAGGTGCAGGAGGTCCGCGAGGCGACCGACTACCGGATCCCGATCCAGCTGAAGCTGGGCGCAGCCCGCGTCTATGACGACGTACGGATGGCCGCGAAGTGCGGCCCGGACATCATCTACCTCGACGGGGCGGAGGGCTCGACGGGAGCCGGCCCCCACATCGCCGCCGAGGAGACCGGTATCCCGTTGATGGCGGCGATCCCGGAAGCCCGGCGCGCACTCGAGGACGTCGGGCTGGTTGACGAGGTGGACCTGGTCGTGGCCGGTGGGATCCGCAACGGCGCGGACGTCGCGAAGTGCCTGGCTCTCGGCGCGACGGCTGTCGCGATCGGGCACTCCGCGTTGATGGCCCTGAACTGTAACAAGGAGATCCCCGGGGTCACCGACTACGAGGGCACCGTCGGCGTGCCGGCCGGGCAGTGCTACCACTGCCACACGGGACGGTGCCCGGTCGGGATCACGACGCAGGACCCAGAGCTCCGCAAGCGGCTCGAGGTCGACTCGGCGGCCGAGCGCGTCTACAACTTCCTGACGGCGATGACGATGGAGCTCCAGATGTTGGCTCGCGCCTGCGGCAAGACAGACGTCCACTCGCTGGAGCCGGAGGACCTCTGCGCGCTCACCGTGGAGGCGGCCGCGATGGCGAAGGTCCCGCTCGCCGGCACCGACTACATCCCCGGCGTCACGGACAAGGAGACGCTCGAGGACATCAAGACGATGATGCAGAAGTACCTCGCCGACACCGGGCAGTTCCCGGGCTGAATTCCTGATCTGAGCTGGAAGGGATGTCATGAACGAGCCGCACCTCTCGACGAAGATCGGGATCGACGCCGAGGAGCTCGCCGGCCGGCGATTCCCGTACCAGGAGGACATCTCCCTCGTGGAGGACGTGGACCTGGACGCGCTCACACCGGGCCAGGACCTGAACTGGCTCGAAGACGTCACGCTCCTCCAGGAGGACGGGGTTGCCGCGGTGTTCGATCGGTACTCGAATTCGTTCCTGAAGATCTACTTCGACATCCCCGCAGGACGGGAGGACGAGCTCGCCCGCAAGGTGCTGATGAAGCACCTGACCGAGGGGAACTCGTACGGGATCCAGCTGAAGGCGAAGCACGCGAAGTTCCCGCAACCTGAGCTCGGACCGTGGGTCGAGGGATCCGAGACGGTGGGGACGGACTGGACGCCGCCGGTGCTGGAGGGCTGGGAGCGGCCCGCCGGCCACTGACGGGGGTGCCGAGGTCAGCTCCATGACCGATCGCCGCCCGCTGGTCGCGATCTCCGAAGGCTTCGCCGACTACGGCGACTACTACGGCTACGGGTACGGGCGCCCGCTGCTCGCCGCCGGCGCCCTCCCCGTCCTCCTCCCGTACTACGAACGCGAGGAGGATCGGGTCGAGCTGATCGAGCGGATCGACGGGCTGGTCCTGGCCGGCGGGCGTGACATCGAGGCGTGGCGGTACGGCCGGGCCGAGCCCCACCCGAAGCACCTCCCGGGGCAGCCGTTCCTCGACGAGATCGATCTGTCCTACGCCTTGCTCGCGGTGGAGGAGGAGGTGCCCGTCCTCGGTGTGTGCCGTGGATGCCAGATCCTGAACGTGGCCCTGGGCGGAACCCTCCACGGCGACCTGGAGGAGTTCCCGGGAGGCGGGGCGGACCATCCCGGCGCGAAGTGGGATGAGTGGCGAGCGCTGGTGACGGCGACGCTCGAAGGAGCGCCCCGCCCGGCGCATCCCACACATCCGTTGCACGTGAAGCCCGGGTCCCTGCTCGCGTCGCATCTGGGCGAGCACGCGGAGGTCGACAGCTACCACCATCAGGCGGTGAAGGACCTCGGGACAGGCTTGGAGGCTGTCGCCTGGGCGCCGCACGGAACGATCGAAGCCGTGGAGATGCCGGGATCCACCTCGTTCGTCCTCGGTGTGCAGTGGGAGCTCCACGAGGAGTGGCAGGACGACGAGCGGACCTTGGGGATCTGGGAGGCGTTCGTCGACGACGCGCGCAGGCGGATGGAGGAACGTGAGGAGGTCGGGGTCCCCTGACCGCGTCGATCGAGGTCACCATCGACGCGACGGACTCCGCCGGCGCGGTGACGTTCTGGCAGGCGGCACTGGGCTACGAGCGACGCTCGGCGCGCGGCCCCTTCGTGGTGCTCGTTCCTCCGGCGGGGGACACGCGGCCCGCCCTGGTGATCCAGCAGGTGGACGCGATCGGTCCCGGGAAGAACCCCGTCCATCTCGATCTCCGTGTCGACGACGTCGACGCGGAGGTGACTCGCCTGCGGGGCCTCGGCGCCACGGTCGAGTGGACGATCGACGAGACGGCGGACGGCGGCAGCCGCTGGACGACGATGTCCGACCCGCAGGGAACGCTGTTCTGCGTGTGTACCGCCAGACCCTAGAATCGCCACGATCCGATACGACCGATCCGACACGAAAGGTGGTCCGCACGGTGGAGCTCCCCGGGGGCGCGCGGTACGTGGTGATCGGCGCCGGCATCCACGGCCTCTCCACTGCCTGGCATCTCGCGACGGAGCTCGAACGCCGTGGCGAGGGTAACGGGAGCGACGTCATGATCCTCGACAAGACCGGGATCGGGGCGGGGCCGTCCGGGATCGCGTGCGGTGTGATCCGCAACAACTACTTCCAGCCGGCGATGCGAGAGCTGATGGCCCACTCGGTGCAGGTATGGGAATCCGACCCGGAAGCCTTCCACTACCACCCGATCGGGTACCTCCAGATCGCGCCCGAGGTGATGCGGGCCGATGTCGCCACGATCTACGAGCAGCAGAAGGCGATCGGCTACACGTCGGAGCTGATCGAGGGCGAGGACGACTGCCGTTCCTACATGGAGTCGATCTTCTCGGACTGGCAAGCGGAGAACATCACGGCCGTCCTGCACGAGAAGAAGGGCGGCTACGCCGAGAACATGCCCTCGATGCGGGGCCTCCGGTCCAAGAGCGAGGACCTCGGCGTGACCCTCCTCACGCCGGTGTCGGTGACCGGGTTCCGGATCGACGGGGGAGCGGTCACCGCGGTCGAGACGGACCGTGGCGCGGTCGCCTGCGAGCAGGTCGTGGTCGCGGCCGGCCCCTGGGTCCGCGACTTCTGGCACATGCTCGACCTGCCCGGCGTGGTGGAGGTGAAGGGGCGCGACGGGAAGATCTATGAGCGGCCGATGTGGACCTATTGGTGCCTCCAGGAGGGCACGCTCGGCGTCGACCCGAGCTACCTGCTCGACAACGAGGGGAACATGCCGCCGGTCGTGCACGTGGACACCGACGCGCCGCTGATCGACGACTTGGACGGCTCCGTCGTGAGCGAGGAGCTCTGGGGCATCTACTACAAGCCCGACGTCAACTTCGGTGGCGTCCAGGGCGGCGCGATGCCGTGGGTGGTGGAGCAGCCCGCCGACGAGGTGGCCGTCGATCCCTACGGTCACCTGAGCACGGAGTTCGTCGTGACGCCGGAGTTCGAACGGATGTGGACGTCGGCCCTGGCGCACTGTCACAAGCGGTTCGAGGGGAAGCGCGGGCTGTACAGGAAGGCGCCCACCGGGGGGATCGGCGCCTTCACGCCCGACAGCTTCCCGGTCTTCGACCGCTTCGTCGACAACGCGTACGTGGTCGCCGACTCGAACCACGGCTACAAGATGATCGGGGTCGGGCAGCTCGTCGCGAAGGAGCTCCTGGGCGAGGACCAGGCGTTGCTCGAGCCGTTCCGGTTCTCGCGGTTCGCCGAGGGTCGTCTGCATCCGGTCAGCCACTCTCCGTACCCCTGGAGCTAGGCGTGGCCGAGCGCCCCGCCGTCTCGGCGCCACCGATCGAGTTCGATCTCCCGGTCCACGGAGGGTTCGCCCCGGTGGGGATCGGGGAGACGTTCCCGGACGACACGGCGGACGCCGATGAGCTCGAGATCGCGGGCGAGCCGGGACAGGATCCGGCGGCCGCCTTCCGCCGCACGCTGGGGATGTTCGCGACCGGAGTGACCGTGATCACCACCCAGGACGGTGAGCAGGTGCACGGCATGACGGCGAACGCCTTCATGTCGGTGTCGCTCCGGCCGCCGCTCGTGGTGATCTCGGTGGACCGCAGGGCGAAGATGCACGCGCTCCTTCACGAGGGCCGCCGCTACGGGATCAGCGTGCTCGCCGACGAGCAGCGGTCCCTCTCCGACCGATTCGCGGGCCGCGCGACCGAGGGGACGGAGGAGGTCGGCTTCGACCTGGTCCACGACACGCCTCTCGTGCGCGGGGCGCTCGCCCATCTGGTGGCCAGGGTGGTGCGCTCCAACTGGGGCGGCGACCACTCGTTGTTCGTG
>DASSDW010000249.1:0-16290 GCA_035696925.1 Actinomycetota bacterium | reverse complement strand
CCGCTGATCCTGTACGTGCACGGCGGGCCGGTCTGGTCCTACGCCGAGTGGTTCCCGCGGCCGTACCTCGCCTGGCTCGTGTCGCGCGGGTTCGCGATCCTGATGCCGAACCCGCGCGGTTCCACAGGGCGCGGCCGAGCGTTCCTGGAGGCCGTGATCGGCGACATGGGCGGAGGCGACGCCGGCGATGACCTCGCGGGCGTCGATGCGCTCGTGGAACGAGGGATCGCCGACCCGGAGCGGATCGCCGTCACCGGCGGGAGCTACGGCGGGTACATGTCCTGCTGGCTCCCCGTCGTGGACCAGCGGTTCAAGGCTGCGGTCGCGATGTCCCCCGTCACCGACTTCTACAGCGAGCACTGGAACAGCAACATCGGCGCCTGGGATGCCTGGTTCCTCGGCGGCGAGCCGCAGGACGGGACCGCCCGCTACCAGGAGCGCAGCCCCGTCTTCCTCGCGGACCGAGTGAGGACCCCGACGTTCCTGACGGCGGGCACCGAGGATCGGTGCACGCCGCCCGGCCAGGCGATCGAGTTCTACCGTGCCCTGTGCGCGAACGGCGTGCCGGCCGAGGTCGCGATCTACCCGGGCGAGGGACACGGCGTGCGGAAGCTCCCGGCGTTCCTCGATCTGGTCACGCGTTCGACCGCGTGGTTCGAGCGATTCATGCCGGCCGGGAGCTGATGGACCTCACCGCCTGGCGGGACGAGTTTCCCGTGTTGGAGCGGAAGGCGTACCTGATCAGCGCGTCCCTGGGTCCCGTCTCCCGGCGGTCGAGGGCCTCCCTCGGGGAGTACCTGGACGCGTGGGGCTCCAAAGGTGCGCCCGATCTCGTTTGGTTCGAGGACATCTTCCCGCGGATGGCGGCGCTCAAGCGCTCGTTCTCGGCGCTCGCGGGATGCGATCCCGACGAGGTGGCGCTCACCACGAACATCTCGATCGCGCTGTCGACGGTCGCGTCGTGCCTCGACCTGTCCGGCGAACGCCGGACCGTGATCCTGTCCGAGCTCGACTTCCCCACCGACGGCCAGGTCTGGATCGCGTGGGCGCGGAAGGCGGGCGCCGAGGTCCGATGGCTGCGCAGCCCCGACGGCCTGACGATCCCGCTGGAGGAGTACGACCGGGCGATCGACGAACGGACCGCGCTCGTCATGGTGAATCGGGTCCTCTACCGGTCCAGCGCGATCGTGGACGCGAAGGCCGTGTGTGCGATCGCCCGCGATCGGGGCGCCCTCTCGTTCGTCGACGACTACCACGGGCTCGGGATCGTCCCGCTCGACCTGCACGACCTCGGGTGCGACCTCTACACGGCCGGCGTCCTCAAGTGGATGCTCGGCGGGCCGGGGCTCGTGTTCCTCTACGCGCGGCGCGATCTGCTCCCCTCGCTCGAGCCCGCCATCACGGGGTGGTTCGCGCAACGCGAGCCGTTCGCCTTCGATGCGGAGCACCTCGACTATCACCCCACGGCTCGCCGCCTGGAGCACGGCACGCCCCCGGCCCCTGTGTTCTTCATCGCGCAGGGCGGGATCGACATCATCTCCGAGGTGGGACCGGCCGCGATCCGTGTCCGGAACGGCGAACTCTCCGACCACGTCATCGCCCGGGCGGACGGAGCCGGCCTCGAGGTGCGGACGCCGCGGGATCGCGACGCACGGGGCGGCGTCGTGAACGTGAAGGTCGGGCCCGAGGCGGAGAAGATCTGCCACGAGCTCCTCGCGCGCGACGTCTGCACCGACTTCCGCGGCGACGGCCTGCGGATCAGCCCGCACTTCTTCAACACCGAGGACGACATCGATCGCTGCTTCGACGAGCTCCGGCGGCTCGTCTGACGGTCAGCGAACGACGACGGGGACCCGCTGCGGCATGTTGTTCATGAAGCCCCCGTAGTTCCAGGCCGGGTCCATCGGCTGGACGTTGCCGGCCTCATCCGTGGCGCGGACGAGGAGCTCTCGCTCCCCCGGCCGGGCGTTCCAGTCGAACGACCAGGACCGCCACGCCGAGGACGAATCGGGCTTCGGTCCCAGCGCCGCGTCCGTCCACGTCGCCCCGCCGTCGACGCTCACCTCGACCCGATCGATGTGCCCCCACCCGGACCAGGCGCGGCCGATCAGCTCGTGCCTTCCCGCGTCGACGAACCGCTGCCTCGCGGGGAAGTCGCTGAAGCCGGGTGGCAGCATCAAGGCGCGGACGGCCTTCCTCGTGACACGCTCACCCGGGCCGTCCGGCTCCTGGCGGCGCTGATACGCGGAGACCTGGAAGCCGTCGAACGGTTCGGCGACGGCGGTGATCCGGCGGAGCCACTTCACGCTGCACATCCCGTACCAATCCGGCACAAGGAGCCGGATCGGGAACCCGTGCTGCGGCGGCAGCGGCTGCCCGTTCAGCTCGTAGGCGAGCAGCACGTCGTCCTTCACGATGTCGGCGAGCGAGAAGCCCCACTGGTAGTCCTGCTCGACGTCCCCCTGGATCCCGTGGTCGGCCCCGGTGAAGACCAGCTCCGCGGCGTCGGGGCGGAGGCCGGCCTCCTCGAGGATGGGAGGCAGCGGCGTGCCCGTCCACTCGGCGTTGCCGACCGCCTCGAGGAGCCACGGCTGGCTCTCGGCCCGCGGGGGCATCAACGCCCTCCCGTTGCCGGCGCACTCCATCGTGACGGGACGCGTGACCGCCGGCCGTGCGCGGATGTCGTCCATCGAGAGCGTCAGGGGGCGATCGACGAGGCCGTCGACGTCCACGGTCCATGTCGTCTCGTCCGCCGCGGGGATGTCCCAGTGGATCACGAGGTAGTGCATCCCGATCGGGGTCACGTCGTACCGCAGCCCCTCGAGCTGCATCCCGTGGTTCCGCGCGGCCTGGCCGAGCTCGTACCGGGTGACGCCCTGCCACGTCGTCGTGTCGCTCTGGACCATCCCGATCACCCCCAGGCGCGTATCGTCCCACGCCTCGTCGAGCGGGTCAGCCCCCGGCGACGATCCGGCCGGCCCGGATCACGAGCGTGACCTCGTCCAGGGCTCGTAGATCTTCGAGGGGACTCGCGCGCAGGAGTACCAGGTCGGCGGGCGCGTCGGGAGCCAGTGGCGCGCGGATCATCGCCTCGAGGACCTCCTCCGGTTCGAGGCCCGCCTCCACCATCAGCAACGCCTCCCGCGTGTGGATCCCCGGAGGGATCGCCCCGTTCCCGAGGTCCGTGCCGTAGACGATCGAACCCCCCGCGACGTGGAAGCGCCGGAGGTTGTCGAGGGCCGTCCGGATCTCGGGGGTGTCTCGACCGAAGCTGAGGATGTCGAGGGTCGACACGATCCGGAGGCGGAGCGCGGCGGTCTGGATGACCTCGTCCGAGAGCCGGATCCACGGGGTGTGCGCCAGCTCGTCGACACCCGCCCCGAGCGCCCGCTCGACCTGACCTTTCCCCTGGGCGTGCGCGGTGACGGGCAGGTCCGCGGTGTGCGCGGCATCGCAGATCGCCGCCAGTTCCCCGTCCGAGGGCGTTGGCCCGGCCTCCGAATTCAGGGACACCTTGATGGCCGCGGCGCCGAGCCGCGCCAGCTCCTCGACGACCACCGTGGCGTCCTCCGCGGACGAAAGCTCCCGTCCCGTTCCCGCCGGCGCCCAGGAGTCTCGCGTGGGATACCCGCCCGGCCCCGTCAGCATCGGGCCGGCCGCCTTGATCAGCGGGCCGTCGAACGATGGCATCTCCGACGCATCCGCCAGCGCGAAGATCCGCTCGACGGGCCAGGCGAGATCGCGGACCGCCGTGACACCGCCCGCGAGGACGGCGGACGGGCTCGCCAGCTCGATGTGGACGTGGCGATCGGCCACCGCGGGCATCAGGAAGCCGTCGAGCGCGAGGTCGCGATCCGCATGTCCGATGTACGTGGCCTCGCCGGCGTAGGTGATGGTGCCGCCGTCGCAGACGACCTGCGCGTCCTCGATCAGTCGTCCCGGCCCGAGCCACGCGGCGGCGGCCCGGACGGACAGGGTGGTCACGCGCCGACCCCGGCCGCGCGGAGGGCCTTGAGCTCCTTGCGGAGGTCGACCACCTCGTCGCGCAGCCGAGCGGCGTACTCGAAGCGGAGGTCCTTCGCCGCCTGGTGCATCTCCTCTTCGAGCTCGAGCAAGAGGCGCTCGAGCTCCTCCTGGGGCATCTCGGGAAGCGGCGCGCGCTTCCTCCGTTCCTTCCGTGGCGACGTCGCCCGCTTGGCCGGATCCTCTTCGATCGCCAGCAGGATGTCGTGCACACGCCTCCGGATCGTCGTGGGATCGATGCCGTGCTCCGTGTTGTAGGCCTCCTGGATCATCCGGCGCCGCTGGGTCTCGCTGATCGCGGTCTTCATCGAGTCGGTGACGGCGTCCGCGTACATCAGCACCGTGCCGTCCACGTTTCGCGCCGCCCGTCCGATCGTCTGGATCAGCGATGTCTCGGAACGGAGGAAGCCCTCCTTGTCGGCGTCGAGGATCGCCACCAAGGACACCTCGGGCAGGTCGAGACCCTCGCGGAGCAGGTTGATGCCCACGAGGACGTCGAACTCTCCCAGCCGGAGATCGCGGATGATCTCGATCCGCTGGATCGTGTCGACCTCGGAGTGGAGGTAGCGAACGCGGATCCCCATCTCGATCAGGTAGTCCGTGAGGTCTTCGGCCATCTTCTTGGTGAGGGTCGTCACCAGCACCCGCTGCTCCGCCTCGGCCCGGCGCCGGATCTCCTCGATCAGGTCGTCGACCTGACCCTTCGTCGGCCGGATCTCGACCTCGGGATCGATCAGCCCGGTCGGACGCACGATCTGCTCGACGATCCGCTGGGAGACCTTCAGCTCCCACGGACCGGGTGTCGCCGACATGTATACGAGCTGCTGAACCCGCTCCTGGAACTCCTCGAACCGGAGGGGCCGGTTGTCGATGGCGCTCGGAAGCCGGAACCCGAACTCCACGAGCGTGGACTTCCGGGAGATGTCGCCCTCGTACATCCCGTGGAGCTGCGGGACCGTCACGTGGGATTCGTCCAGGACGACGAGGTAGTCGTCGGGGAAGTAGTCGAGCAGCGTGTACGGCGCGCTCCCGGCCTCACGAGCGTCGAGGTGCCGCGAGTAATTCTCGATCCCCGAGCAGAACCCGACCTCCCGCAGCATCTCGAGGTCGTACGTCGTCCGCATCCGGAGGCGCTCGGCCTCGAGCAGCTTGCTCTGCGACTCGAGCTCCGCGAGCCGCTCCTGGAGCTCCTCCTCGATCGTCACGATCGCTTGCTGCAACCGCTCCTCGCTCGAGACGTAGTGGGTCGCCGGGAACGTGGTCAGGTCGGTGATCGAGTCCGTGAGCAGCTCCCCGGTGAGCGGGTCGAAGCGGCTGATCTTCTCGATCGTCTCGCCCCACCACTCGATCCGGTAGCCGGTCTGCTCGTAGCTGGGGAACACCTCGAGCGTGTCCCCCTGGACCCGGAACGAGCCGCGCGCGCGCGTGGCGTTGTTCCGCCTGTACTGGATGTCGACGAGCCGCTGCATCGCGAACTCGAGCGGCAGGTCGGTGCCGCGAACGGTCCGCAGGATCTGCCCCTCGTACTGCTCCGGTGAGCCCAGCCCGTAGATGCACGAGACGCTCGCCACGATCAGCACGTCGCGCCGGGACAGCAGCGCCGCCGTGGCCGAGTGCCGGAGCCGCTCGATCTCGTCGTTGATCGAGGAGTCCTTCTCGATGTACGTGTCGGTCTGCGGCACGTACGCCTCGGGTTGGTAGTAGTCGTAGTAGCTCACGAAGTATTCGACCGCGTTCTCCGGGAAGACCTCGCGGAACTCGTTCGCCAGCTGCGCCGCGAGCGATTTGTTGGGCGCGATCACGAGGGTCGGCCGCTGGACGCGTTCGACCAGGTGGGCGACGGTGAACGTCTTGCCCGTGCCCGTGGCCCCCAGGAGGGTGACGTGTTCCTGGCCCGCCTGCACACCCTCGACGAGCTGTTCGATCGCCTCCGGTTGGTCGCCGGACGGGCGGAACTCGGACGTGATCCTGAACGGCGGCATGGGCCGCCAGTGTAGGGCGGCTCGGAGACAAGCCCGGACCTACATCCGCCCCGCGGCGATGATCCGGTCGAGGAACCGGCGGGTGGCCTCCTCGCGGGGCTCGGAGAACATCTGCTCCGGGGGCCCCTGCTCGAGGATCCGACCCTCCTCCAGGAACGCCACCCGGTTCGCGACGTCGCGCGCGAACCCCATCTCGTGGGTCGCGATCACCATCGTCATACCGCCGGCGGCCAGCTCACGGATCGCGTCCAGCACCTCGGCGACGAGCACGGGGTCGAGCGCGCTGGTGACCTCGTCGAGGAGGAGGAGGTCGGGTCCCATCGCGAGCGCCCGCACGATCGCCACCCGCTGCTGCTGCCCGCCGGACAGTCGGTCCGGATAGTCACCGCGTTTGTCCCCCAGACCGAACCGGTCCAGGAGTTCCACCGCGAGGTCACCCGCAGCCTGCTCGTCCAGCCCGAGGACCTTCTCCGGCGCGAGCGTGACGTTGCGGAGCACGCTCATGTGTGGGAACAGGTTGAAAGACTGGAACACGATCGCGATCCGCCGCCGGATCATGTCGACGTCCGCCCCGGGAGCGGTGATCTCCACGCCCTCGAGCCAGATGCGGCCACGGTCGATGGGCTCCAGGAGATCCAGGCATCGCAGGAACGTCGACTTCCCGGATCCGCTCGCCCCGATCAGGCCGACGACCTCGTGGTCCTCGACGCGCAGGTCGATCCCCCGGAGAACCTCGAGGTCCCCGAACGACTTGTACAGCCCCTCGACGCGCACCGCCTCGGTCATGCGACGCCCCCCGCTTGCCGGCGCCTCCGATCCCGAGCGACCAGCCAATCGATCAGCCGCGCCAGCGGGATGGTGATCAGCACGAAGTAGAACGCGGTCGCCAGGAAGGGGGTGAAATTGAACGTCGCCGAGCTGTCGATCTGTCCTTGTCGGAAGGCTTCGATCACGCCGATCAACGCGACCAGAGCGGTGTCCTTCTGCAGACCGAGGAAGTCATTCAGGAGTGGAGGGATGATCCTTCGAACTGCTTGGGGCAGCACGACGTAGCGAGTGGACTGCCACCGCGTGAGGCCGAGCGACCGGGCCGCCGCGACCTGACTCTCGTGTACCGACTCGATCCCCGCTCGGTACACCTCCGCGACGTACGCCGTGTAGACCAGGACGAGCGCGACCACGGCCCAGAAGAACGGCGACTTCGGGACCCCTTGGATCTGCAGCGCCGGCGCCCCGAGCCCGAGCGCGTAGATCACCAGGACGGTCGGGATGCCGCGGAAGAGGTCGGTGTAGATCGCGGCGAGCAGCCGGATCGGGAAGAACACGGGCCCGGGGAGGCTACGGAGGACCGCGACGACGAGGGCGAGGATCAGGACGAGCACCTCCGCGATCAGGAAGAGCTGGACGTTCACGAGGAACGCGCGACCCACCTCGGGGAGGGAATCGAACAGCTCCTCCACGTTGAGGAACTTGAAGCGGAACTCCTCCCACCCCGGGGAGCTCACGGCGACGATCACGACGACCGCGACGAAGATCGCCGTGCTCACGAGCGCGATGCCGACGGCCCGGCGACCCTCGACGCGCGTGCCACCCCCGAGGATCCGCGACCGTCCGTCCCCGGCAGGCAGGGGTTCCGGAACGACCGGGGCGCCGGGCGGCGTGGTGCTCACGGAGGGAGCCGCCTCGCCCGTGCCTCTACTGCAACACGGGGTAGGTGAGGTCGGCCAACCACTCGTCCTGGAGGCTCTGCAGCGTGCCGTCGGCCTCGAGCGCGGCGATCGCGAGGTCGACGCACTCCACGAGCGGGTTGTCCTTCTCGAAGACCAGGCCGAAGTGTTCACCTTGCTCGGGGAACTGGCCGACGACGACGCCGTTCTTCGCCTGCCCGATCAAGACGTTCACGTAGGCGGTCGGAGCATCCACGACGTAGCCGTCGATCTGTCCGTTGTTCAACGCCTGGATCACATCCACCGAGCGATCGAACACGCGAGGCTGTGCGTCCGGCGCGATCACCTCGGTGATCAGCTCGAGGCTCGTCGTCCCGATCTGGACGCCCAGCTGGTACTGCTTCAGGTCGGCGATCGTCGTGGCGTCAGCGATCGGTGTCCCCTTGTTCGCCACGAGCGCCTGGCTCACGTCGAAGTACCCGGTGCTGAACGTCGCACCGCCTTCTCGCTCGGGCGTCACGGACACCTGGTTGATGTCGAAGTCGAAGTCCTTCGGACCTGGCGCGTACGAGTTGTTGAACGGCACCACCGTCCACGTCACCTGATCCTCGCTGAACCCCATCTCCTCCGCGATCGCGTAGGCGACGGCCGACTCGTAGCCCTCGCCGCTGTAGGGGTTGCCGGTCCCCTCGTTGGGCACGCCTTCCCAGGCGCCCTCCTCACCCGTTCCCGCCACCCACGGCTGGAACGCAGGGACATCGGTTCCCACCGTCAGGGTGCCCTCCTGGAAGAAGTCGGATGCGTGCGACTCCGCGCACGAGGCAGCGGTGATCTCCTCGGTGGGTGAGTCCGTCGGGCTGCCGTTGGTCGCAGGCGGGGTCTCCTCCGAGCACGAACCTGCCAACAAGGCCAGCGCTGCCGTCGCCAAGAGCCACTTCCGCATCGGAGTCACCCCTCGTTCCCCGTGGAGCCGCGGAGCCTAGCACAGCCCTCTAACGGCGCGGTTCCCAGCTGAACACACGAGTCGCGAGCACCAGTCCGAGGAGCCCCCAGGCCGCGATGATCGCGATGTCCCACCAGTCGAACGGGAACGCGCGCACCGTGCCGACGGGGGTTGGGGCCGTCAGGTTCCCGAGGAACCCGGCTCGCATCGCGTCCGCGAAATGCTTCACCGGGAAGATGTCGGCGACGGTCTTCATCCACGTCGGCGCGCCGTCGTCGAGCGGGAAGAAGATGCCCGAGAGGAACAGCAGGGGCAGGACGACCGCGTTCACGACGGGCGGCGCGGCATCGGCGTTCGGGACGGCGGCGGTGAGCGCCAGCGCGAGCGCCGCGAACGAGAGGGCGCCGACCACGAAGGACACGATGAACTCGAGGAGCGGGCCACCGGTCGGGAGCGGCGAGTCGTAGACGATCTTCCCGAACAGGAGCGTGATCACTACGAGGATCGCACCGACGACCATCGCGTGGAGCACCCGGCTCGTGAGGTAGGCCCCGACGGGGATTGGTGTGCCGCGCAGGCGCTTGAGGATCCCCGCGTCACGGTTGAACGTCGTCGAGATCGCGATGTTCGTGAAGCACGCGCTGATCACGCCGAACGCCGCCATCGCTCCCACGTAGTACGTGGTCGTGGAGAGTTCGACGCCCTGGAGCTGCAGCTCTTCGTCCCCCAACAACGACGTGAAGATCACGAGGAACATCAAGGGGAACGCGAACGTGAAGAACGCCGAGGCGGGGTTCCTCCAGAACGCCTTGTTCGTGAACCGGAACTGGCGTGCGACCTGAGGAACGGCGCTCATCCTCCGCTTCCCTCCCCGCCGGTCAGCTCGAGGTACACATCTTCGAGACTCGGTTGGGTGACTTCCAGCCCGTCGAACGAGAACCCGCGCCCGAGGGCCCAGGTCGTCAGGTCGTGGACGGTCTTCGTCGTGTCGTCCGTCCGCAGCTCGACCGTGCCGTCAACGAGCGTCGTCGCGCCCGTGAGATCCGGCGGTGGCGCCTGACCATCCGGGACCCGGAACCGCACCCTGGCCTGCATCCGATCTCTGCCGCCGAGCGTCCCCGGGCTCCCTTCGGCAACGATCTCGCCCTTGCGGATCACGGCCGCGCGGCTCGCGAGGTACTGGGCCTCGTCCATGAAGTGCGTGGTGAGGAAGATCGTCTTGCCGATATCCGCCAGGTTCTTCACGATCTCCCATGCGTGACGCCGCGCGTTCGGATCGAAGCCGGTCGTGGGCTCGTCCAGGAAGAGCAGCTCTGGGTCCCCCGCCAGCGCGATCGCGACGTCGAGACGGCGCTGCTGACCGCCCGAGAGCTTGCTCACCCGGGTGGATCGCTTCTCGACGAGACCCACCAAGTCGATCACCTCGTCGATGTCCCTCGGCGACGGGTAGTAGCCGGCATAGAGGTCGATCGTCTCGCGAACGGTGAGGTAGGGGTCAACGCCGGTGGATTGGAGGACGATGCCGACGCGCCTCTTGAGCTCAGCCCCCGCACGCGCCGGGTCGTGTCCGAGGACCGAGATCTCGCCGTCGGTCCGCTCCCGGTAGCCCTCGAGGATCTCGACCGTGGTCGTCTTCCCGGCGCCGTTGGGGCCGAGGAGGGCGAAGACCTCGCCGCGATCGACGTGGAGGTCGATGCCGCGGACCGCCTCGACGTCGCCGTAGGACTTGCGGAGGCCCCGGACGTCGATCACGCGCTCGGTCATCGCGCGATCACAGGGGCTTCCTGCTCGAGAACCCGGACCGTTCGGAGTGGTACCACCCGACTCGCTCTTCCCCGAGCCGCCAACAGAGGAACACGCGTTCCCCGTCGCGCTCGGCAGGGAAGTCCACGAGGCCCGTCTCGGGATCCCGCAGGAGGATCCCGCGGTCCGCGAGCCACAGGAGCTCCCGCTTGAGCGTCTCCTGCGCCCGGAACCAGTCGCTGCCCTCGATCCCGCCTCCATCGATCTGGACGGCCGAGGTGATGCGTTCGCCGGTGTCGATGAGTCGCTGTCGAGCCTCCCGCAGCCTCGGGAGCCGGACGCGGAGCTCCTCCAGCTCGGCGTCGGCCTCGACGATCGAGAACAGCCGTTCCTCGGTCACGCCCTCGCTCCGAGGATCGCGGGGAGCTCTCGGAGATCCGTGATGCGCTCGCCCTCGTGATCGGGGAACCGGCCCCGGCGGTCGACGAGGACCGGGAACATCCCGAGGGCCGCCGGCGGGTCGACGTCGAACTCGGGGTTGTCGCCGACGTAGGCGGACTCCTCCGCCGACACGGACGCCCGGTCCAGCGCGAGCCGGAAGATCCGCGCGTCGGGCTTCTCCACGCCCTCGATCCCGGAGATCACCCGGACCGGGAACAGCTCGAGGAGCTCGTGGACGCCGAACCAGTCCTCGAGCCATGCCTCGAAGTTCGACACCACGCCGAGGAGCACACCCGCCTCGCGGAGCGTCGCCAGCGTCGGGAGCACGTCGTCGAACAGGACGTAGTTCTCCATCCGGGTGAACTCGCCGTGCAGCGAGGTCGCGAGTCCGTCACCGTCCGCGACGCCGAGCTCCTCGAGCATCCGCTCATAGACCGAGGTCCAGAAGGCGCGGGATCGCTCGGGCGACGTCGTCCACAACGAGCCGTCCCGCGCCGCCTCGGAGAACCGTGCGTAGACGTGCGCCGAGGCCTCCCGCACGTCGTCCACGGACCGCTCGTAGCCCGCGTCGGCGAGCACGGTCACGAAGAGGTCGGCGAAGGAGGGATCGACGTGCACGAGGGTCTCTCCGACGTCGAAGAAGACGGCGCGGAACCGCATGACCCGAGGATAGGCCTTCTGATCCCTCGGCTGGTCCCGCAGGCGAGCCGCCGGGCTCACGCGCGCGCGCGGATCTCGAGATCGCTCCAGAGCCGGTCGATCTGCGGCTCCAGATCCTTGAGCGACCCGTCGTTGTCCACGAGGACGTCCGCCACCTCCATCCGCTGCTCGTCCGTCGCCTGGGCGGCCATCCGAGCGCGCACGTCCTCGGGAGAAAGGTCGCGATCCGACGCCACCCGCGAGACCCGGAGGTGGGGTGACGCCGTGACGACCACGACCACGTCGAAGGCGGGTGCGAGTCCCAGCTCGACGAGGAGCGGAGTGACGTAGACGACCACACGGTCGCTGTCGCGGAGCTCCTCGACCCGCTCGCCGAACCGCCTGGCGACCTCGGGGTGGACGATCGACTCGAGCGCGGCCCGTCGCTCGGGATCGGCGAAGATGATCGCGGCGAGCCGTATCCGGTCGAGATCCCCATCGGGCTTCAGGACCCCCGGACCGAAGGTGCCGACGACGCGATCGAACCCGCTCGTGCCTCGCGCCACGGCCTCGCGCGCGAGGTGGTCCGCATCGATCACGACGGCCCCACGCCGCTCGAGCAGGCGGGCGACCGTGGACTTGCCGGAGCCGATCCCGCCCGTCAGGCCGACCAGGAGCACGATCCCGCCCCTACTCGGATCTCCCCTCGCGGCGCTTCAGATCCTCGAGGATCGCCTCGAGCGAGACCTCTTCGTCCGATGCGGGCTCGTCGGGGGCATCCTCCGCCGCAGGTGGTCGCGCCGCGACGTCGGGCGCGGCCGGGGCGGCCGGCTGCTCGACGGGTGCTGCCTCGGCCGCCGGCTCCGGCGCGGGTTCCGGCTCCGCCGTGGGCTCCACCGCCGCCGGTTCCACGGTGGGTGCCTCGGTGGCCGCCGGCTCGTCCGTCTCCGCCTCCGCGACGGCGTCGAGCACCGCCTGCGGGATCTGCACGGTCTGGACGAGGGGCTCGGCGGGAGCACGTTCGGGCTGCTCGGGCTCGACCTCGATCTCCGTGGTCTTGGCCGGAGCGGGGGTGACCTGCCGCATCGAGAGGCTCACGCGCCGACGCGAGACGTCCACGTCGACGACCTTCACCTGGACCTCGTCGCCCACGGAGAGCACCGACTCCGGGGTGTCGACGTGCTCGTGGGAGAGCTCCGAGATATGGACCAGTCCCTCGATCCCCTGGGCGACCCTGACGAACGCGCCGAACGGGACGAGCTTCGTCACCTGACCGGCGATCACCTCGCCCGCCTTGTGCAGCCGCTCGAACTCCTTCCAGGGGTCCTCCTGCGTCGCCTTGAGGGAGAGCGAGACACGCTCGCGGTCGAGCTCCACGTCCAGGACCTGCACCTCGACCTCCTGGCCGACCGAGACGACCTCGCTCGGGTGGTCGACGTGCTTCCACGAGAGCTCCGACACATGGACCAGCCCGTCTACGCCGCCGAGGTCCACGAACGCTCCGAAGTTCACGATCGAGGAAACGGTGCCCTTGCGGCGCTCGCCCTTCTCCAGGTTCTCGAGGAACTTCTTGCGGCCCTCCGACTGCGACTCCTCGAGGAACGCGCGCCGGGACAGCACGACGTTGTTGCGATTGCGGTCGAGCTCGATGATCTTGCACTCGAGCTCGGTGCCGATGTACGGCTGGAGGTCCCGCACTCGCCGGAGGTCGACGAGCGAGGCGGGGAGGAACCCGCGAAGGCCGATGTCGAGGATCAGGCCCCCCTTGACCACTTCGATCACGGGTCCCTTGATCGTCTGGCCCGACGCCATCGTCTCCTCGATCCGGCCCCAGGCGCGCTCGTACTGCGCGCGCTTCTTGGACAGGATCAGGCGGCCCTCCTTGTCCTCCTTCTGCAGGACGAGGGCCTCGATCCGATCCCCCACCTTGACGATCTCGTTCGGGTCGACGTCGTGGCGGATCGACAGCTCCTTGGACGGGATCACGCCCTCGGACTTGTAGCCGATGTCGAGGAGGATCTCGTCGCGATCGATCTTGACGACGACGCCCTCCATGATGTCGCCGTCCTTGAAGTCGCGGAGCGATGCCTCCATCGCGCGGACGAGCTCCTCGGGTGTGTAGTCCTCGCCCTCCGGCTCGGGGGTGGCGACGAGGGGTGCCTCGTCCATCGGTGTCGCGGGCGCGGCGATGTCGCTGGTCGTCCCGGTGTCGGTCTCGGTGGCCGCTGCCTCGTCGACGATCGCTTCAGAGGTTTCGACGGTTCTGTCGGGGACGCTCTCGGTGGTGGTCTCGGTCTCGCTCATGCGGTGGTTCTCCTTCTGGCACGCGGGGCTCACCGCATCGCGGGTTGGGATTTGCGACGCGGCACACGAGGGATCCGCGGGCCGGGTGGAAGGGTAGGTGAGCAGCGCAAACGACGTCAATGAGGAGACCGGGAGCCGGTCAGTGGCCCTCGGGAGCCGCCTCCGACCAGTTCGGGCCGACGCCGATGTCCGCCCGGAGGTCGACGACGAGCTCCACGGCGGCTTCCATCCGGCCGCGGATCAGGTCCGCGGCCTCTTCCGCGCGGTCCTTCGCGACCTCGAAGACCAGCTCGTCATGGACCGTGAGCAGCATGTGGCAGTCGAGCTCCGGCCGCTCCCGGAGGGCCCGGTCGACACCGATCATCCCGACCTTGAACACGTCGGACGCGCTCCCCTGGATCGGCGCGTTCAACGCCTGCCGCCTCCCGAGATCGCGCACCCGCGGGTTGGCCGCCTGGAGCTCGGGGATGTACCGGCGCCGTCCGAGGAGGGTCTCGGTGAACCCTTCCACCGTCGCCCGGTCGACCTGATTCTGGAGGTAGTTCTTGATCGCGGGGAAGCCGTCGAAGTAGGCGTCGATGAACTCCTGCGCCTCGTCCGCCGTGATCCCGAGCCGGGTGGCGAGGCCCCAGGCGTTCATCCCGTAAGCGAGGCCGTAGTTGACCGCCTTCGCGCGCCGGCGCATCTCCCCGTCCACGTGCTCGGGCGGGAGGTCGAACACCTTCGCCGCCGTGGCCGCGTGGATGTCGAGCCCCGAGTCGAAGGCCTCGCGCAGCCCGACGTCCCCGGACAGGTGCGCGAGGATGCGGAGCTCGATCTGCGAGTAGTCGGCGACGAGCAGGACCTGGCCGTCGGCACCCGGGATGAATGCTCTGCGGATCTGCCGGCCGAGCTCCGAGCGGATCGGGATGTTCTGCAGATTGGGGTTCGAGGACGAGAGTCTCCCCGTCGCGGCCACGGTCTGGTTGAACGACGTGTGGAGGCGGCCGTCCTTCGCGTCGACCAGCTTGGGGAGCGCATCAAGGTACGTGGAGTTGAGCTTGTCCAGCTCGCGCCACGACAGCAGCGCGTCGACGATCGGGTGCGCGTCGCGGAGCTTCTCCAGGACGCTGGCGTCGGTGGACAGCTCGCCCTTGGGCGTTTTCTTCCCCGGTTGGAGGCCCAGCTGGTCGTAGAGGATCGCCCGAAGCTGCGGCGGCGAGTTCAGATTGAACTCCTGACCGGCGTGCCGGAACACCTCCGCGTGGAGCGTGGCCATCCGGTCGCGGACCGACTCCCCCATGTCCTCGAGGTAGCGCACGTCGAGCCGGACCCCGCGCGCCTCCATCCGCGCGAGGACGGACGCGAGCGGCAGCTCCACGTCCTCCAGCAGCGGCCGGAGACCCTGACGGTCGATCTGCTCCTCCAGGACCGGCGCGAGGAGGGACACCGCCGCGGCCTCCGACGCCACGTGTCGCCAGGGCTCTTCCGTGAAGAGCTGCATCTCCGACTCGGTGGCTGCCTCCCCTTCCCCGCCGAAGAGGTCGGTCCCCAGATAGCGCTCGCAGAGGGCCGCCAGCGGGTAGTCGGCCGTCCCCGGCTCCAGCAGGTACCCCGCCAGCATCGTGTCGAACGCGACGCCCTCGAGCACCGCGCCGGCCCGGAGGGTGACGCGCTCCAGCGCCTTCGCGTCGTGGGTCCACTTCCGCGTCGAGGCATCGGCGAGTCGGTCGGCGACCGGGCCGGGTCCGGGAAGGGCGGCGTAGGCCGCCTGGGCTCCGCCGGCCGACACCGCCAGCCCGACCAGCACGTCGTCCTCTTCCTGGATCGCGACGCCCACCGGGCCGTCGGCGAGGATGCCGGCGAGGTCCTCCGGCTCCACGCGTCGGAGATCGAGCTCCGCCACCTCGACCTTCGGCTTCACGTCCTTGGCCAGCTCCATCAGCCGGTCGAAGAGGCTCCGGAACTCGAGCGAGGTGAACAGGCGGCGGACCTCTTCGACGTCCCACTCCCCCATCACCGCGTCATCGGGCGTGAAGTCGAGATCCACGTCCGTAACGATCCGAGCGAGGTTCTTGTTGAGGGCGAGCCGGTCCCCGGCGGCCTCGATGTTCTCCTTCAACCTCCCCTTCAGCTCGCCGGTCCGACCGAGGAGCTCCTCGACGGTGCCGAACTGCTGGACGAGCTTGGCCGCCGTCTTGTCTCCCACGCCCGGGACGCCGGGGATGTTGTCGGACGTGTCCCCCTTGAGGGCCACGAACTCGAGGTACTTCGACGGCGGGATGCCGTACCGCTCCTCGACGGCCGCCTCGTCCATCAGGGCGATATCGGAGATCCCTCTCCGGTTGAACAGGACCCGGAGGCCGGGACGGACGAGCTGGAAGAAGTCGCGGTCCGCGGTGACGATCGTCGCCTCGATCCCCTGCTCGGTCGCCCGGATGGCGAGCGTGCCGATCGCGTCGTCGGCCTCGTGATCGGTGACCAAGAGCATCCGGATCCGCAAGGCCTCGACGACCTCCTGGATCAGCCCGAGCTGGGGCCGGAAGTCCTCCGGCGTCTCCCGGCGTCC
>DASSDW010000248.1:0-10047 GCA_035696925.1 Actinomycetota bacterium | reverse complement strand
TCGTCGGTCTCCCGCAGCCGCGTCGCCGCCAGCTCGGCTCGATCCAGCTCCGGGTCCTGCGAGCCACGATCGCCGTTCGTGAGGATCAGGAGATGCACCTCGCGACCCGCGGCGGCCCATTTCGCCATGATCCCGCCGGCGCAGATCTCCGCGTCGTCCGGGTGAGCGAAGACTCCGAGGACCGGCCCCGTGCGCGGCGCCGACTCGCCTGCGCTCACGCCGCCCGGTCGAGCACGAACCGGACGAGCGCGCGGACGGGAACGCCCGTCGCGCCTTTCGGGCCCAGGTCGTTGCCCTTCTCGGAGAAGGCCGGGCCGGCGATGTCGAGGTGGACCCAGGGAACATCGCCCACGAACTCCGCGAGGAACCATGCCGCCGTGATCGCCCCGCCCCATCGATCGCCGATGTTCTTGATGTCGGCGATGTTGGAATCGATCAGGCGGCGGTACTCCTCGTGGAGCGGGAGCGGCCAGATCCAGTCGCCGGTCGAGCGGCCCGCCTTCACGATCTCGTCCACGAGGGCATCGTCGTTGCCCATCGCGCCGGTGATGTCCGTGCCGAGCGCGACCATGCACGCGCCGGTGAGCGTCGCGGTGTCGATGATGCACGCCGGCTTCTTCTCGGCGAGCAGCGCCAGGGCGTCCGCGAGGATCAGCCGCCCCTCGGCGTCGGTGTTCAGGACCTCCGAGGTGGTTCCCCCGTAGTGGCGGATCACGTCGCCGGGCTTCTGCGCCGCACCGCCCGGCATGTTCTCCGCCGACGGGATCGCCGCGACGACGTTGATCTTCGGCTTCAGCCGCGCGATCGCCTTCATCGTCGCGAGGATCGACGCCGCGCCGCCCATGTCGATCTTCATCGTTTCCATGCCCTTCGCGTCCTTGATCGACAGACCGCCGGAATCGAAGGCGATCCCTTTGCCGGTCAGGGCGATCGGCGTGGAGGCGCCGTCTCCCGTGTACGTCAGCTCGATCAGCCGCGGCGGGTTCACGCTCCCCTGCCCCACACCGAGGATCCCTCCGAACCCCCGCTTCTTCAGCTCGGCCTCCGTCCACACCTTGCAGGTGAGCCCCTCCGCCTTCGCCATCTTCTGCGCCTCGCGGGCGAGCGCGGCGGGCGGGAGGTCGCCGGCGGGGGTGTTCACGAGGTCGCGCGCCCACGACACCGCGTCCACGAGGACCTCGGCGCGGCGGGCGGCCTGCCTGCCCGCCTTCGCATCGGCGGTGCCCGTCCCGACCAGGGTGACCTTCTTGAGCGGGGTCTGCTCGTTCTTCGACTTGTAACGGTCGAACCGATAGGCGCCGAGCCCGAGCCCCTCCGCGGCGGCCTGGACCAGGTCCCCGGTCTCGCCTTTCACCGCCTGCGGGAACGTCGTGGCCGCGTGCCCGAACCGGCCGACCGAGGACGCGACCCGGCCCAGCGCTTTCCGCATCGCGGCGGCGTCGAAGTTCGCCCGCTCACCTACGCCGTGGAGCAGCACGGCGCCAGCGGCGAACCGATCACCGTTCCGTTTCGTGACCAGGAGGGACTCACCCTTCTTCCCGGTGAGCTTCGCGTCCTTGTACGCCTGCTGGAGACCGGTCTCCTTGACGCCGGGACCGAACTCCGGCCCCTGGAAGACCGGCAGGATCAGGACCCCCGCCTTCACCTCCGCCGGTGCATCCGTGGAGAACGAGAACGTGGTCACAGGGCGCATCCTCCTTCGTTCGGCCTAAAGCAGGAGCGGCAGTGTAGCCATCGAACGCAACCGAGGACATCGGTACCCTGACGCCGGTGAAGACCCTCGACATCCGGGACCTGGTGGCGTTCGCCGACGACGAGCCGCGGCGACGGACGCTGCTGGAAGGAGCGCACCTCTGGTCCGAGGTGATCTGCCTCCAGGGGTCGCAGGGCATCGGGCCGGTTCGCGACGACGGTGCCGACGGGATCCTCCTGGTGCTCGCGGGCGAGGTGGCGACGCAGGTCGGGAAGGGGCGCGCGCGGATGAAACAGTGGGAGGCCGTCGACGTGCCGGCAGGCCAGGATCTGACCGTGCGCAACGCATCCGACGACCCATCCGTCGTGCTGCTGGTGGTCGCTCCACCGCCGGACCCATGAGATCGGCCCTCGTCGAGGGACGGCGAGGCTAGGCTTTCCGCGATGGCGCGTGGGGCGGCGGTGGCGGCGACGCGCGCGACCGCCCGCGGTCCGCGCCCCGCGAGAGGCGTCGCCGCCACCGCCGCGCTCTTCTCGCCCGGCGGCGTGGCGTGGGACGACGGCGGGATCGTGACGTTCGTCGGCGACGCGGACGACCTTCCGTCGGAGCCCGTGACGCTGGGCAGGGTCGACGAGGGAACGATGGTTCCGGGCTTCGTCGATTGCCATGTGCACCTGCCGTTCATCGGCTGGCGCGCGGACGAGTTCGAAGCGCGCCTCGCCGGCGTGTCGTACCGAGACCTCCACGGAGGCGAGGGCGGGATCTACCGCAGCGCTCGCATGCTGGCGGAGGCCGAGGACGACGAGGTGCTCGCGTTCTCGAAGTCCCTGGTGCTCGAGATGGCCGCGCTCGGCACGACCGCGACCGAGCTGAAGACCGGATACGGGCTGTCGATCGAGGGTGAGCTCCGCCAGCTCCGGCTCGCCCGTCGGCTCGCCGAGGCGGCGCCGCAGATCTGTCGGGTCACGTTGCTCGCGTGTCACGCGGTGCCCGAGGGTTGGTCGCGCGACGACTGGGTGCGTGCGGCATGCGAGGAGCTGCTTCCCGCCGCCGCGGCGGAGGGACTCGCCGATGCGGTCGACATCTACGTCGAGGACATCGCGTTCTCGCTCGATGACCTGCAGCGGGTGGGGACGGCGGCCTCGGCCGCCGGTCTCCCGCTCCGCGTGCACGCAGACCAGTTGGATCGGAGCGGCGCGGCGGAGGCCGCCGCCGCGCTCGGGGCGCGGAGCGCCGATCACCTGAATCACGTGAGCGACGCGGGCGTCGCCGCCCTCGGTGAGGGCGCGACGGCGGCGGTCCTCCTGCCCGCCTCCACGTTCACCCTCCGGGCGGCCCCGGCGCCCGTCGCTGCGCTCCGGGACGCCGGCGCCGCCCTCGCGATCGCCACCGATCTCAACCCGGGCACGTCACCGATCTCCTCGATGCCCGAGACGATCGCGTTCGCGTGTTCGCTCTACGGGATGACGCCGCTCGAGGCCCTGACCGCGGCCACCGCGAACCCGGCATGGGTGCTCGGGCTCGACGCAGAGCTCGGCACGCTGGAGCCGGGCAAGCGAGCGGACCTGGTGCTTCTCGACGGTCCGTCGTTCGCCCACGTGCCGTACCGGCCCGGCCACGATCCGGTCACTGCCACGGTGATCGGCGGCGAGGCGGTCGACCGGGCGCGCTAGCCGAGAGGCCCGGTCACGGTCTCCGCCGCCGCGGCGAGTTCGCCAGCGCGCACGAGGTTGACCGCGGCCGCGATGTCGGGACCGAACTCGCGGTCCGCGTCGTAGAAGGGGACCGCCGCTCGCAACGCGTGTCGCACGGCGAGCGTGGCGGGACCGGGTTCCAGTGGCGCCCGCAGGTCGAGCGCCTGCGCGGAGCCGAGCGCCTCGAGCGCGACGACGGTCTCGGCGTTCGCGACGACCTCCCTCGCGTGCCGAGCGGCCGTCATCCCCATCGAGACGTGATCCTCCTGACCTGCGGACGACGGGATCGAGTCGACCGACGCCGGGTGCGCGAGCGACTTCGACTCCGAGACGAGCGAGGCCGCCGTGTACTGGACGAGCATGAACCCGCTGTTCAGTCCGCTCTCCGGCACGAGGAAGGCCGGCAGCCCGTTCGAGAGCGCGGGATCGAGCAATCGATACAAGCGGCGCTCGCTGATGCTCGCGAGCCCGACGGTCGCGAGCGCCAGCGCGTCCATCGCCACCGCCACCGGCTGACCGTGGAAGTTCCCTCCCGACACGATCTCACCGTCGTCGGACAGCACGATCGGGTTGTCGGACACTGCGTTGAGCTCGATCTCGAGCACGCCACGCGCGTACGCGAGCACGTCACGCGTGGCCCCGTGGACCTGCGGCGCGCAGCGGAGCGAGTACGCGTCCTGCACGAGGTGCTCGCTGTCGCGGTGCGACGCGCGGATCGGCGACCCCTCCAGCAGCAACCGGAGGTTCGAGGCGCTCACAGCCTGTCCCGGATGGGGACGGAGGCGTTGCAGCCGGAAGTCGAACGGGACGTCCGTGCCGAGGGCCGCCTCGATCGTCATCGCCGCGACCACGTCGGCGGTCCGAGCGAGCGACGAGAGCCGCTCGGCGGCGAGCGCTCCGATCGCGAGCATGCCCTGGGTGCCGTTCACGAGGGCGAGGCCCTCCTTGGCGTCGAGCTGCAGGGGCGCGAGGTGTGCTCGTCGGAACGCGTCCGTCGCGGACTCGGCGCCGGTCTCGGTCAGCACCTGGCCGGCGCCGATCAACGGCAGCGCGAGGTTCGCCAGCGGCGCCAGGTCTCCGGAGGCACCGAGGGACCCCTGCTCCGGCACCACCGGGATCACGTCGGCGTTCAGCATCGCGACCATGAGATCGATGAGCTCGGGACGGACCCCGGAATGACCGAGCGCGAGGACATGGGCGCGGAGGAGGAGCATCGCTCGCGCTTCGTCTCGCGGGAGCGGACGCCCGATCGCCGTCGCATGCGAACGGACGATGCCGTGCTGCAGATCCGATGCCTTCGTGGGATCGACCCGGACGTTGGCGAGGGCGCCGAACCCGGTGGTGACGCCGTAGACGACGTCGCCCGACGCGACGGCGTCGTCGACGACGGTCCGAGCGGTGGCGACCCGCTGACGCGCGCTGGTGGGGAAGGTGACGTCGGCACCCGCCGCGACCGCGGCCACGTCTGCCAGCGTGAGCGTCTCCCCGACCGCGACCGTCACGGCGCGAAGGCTACTACCGGGGGTTAGCGCCGATGGTCGAGCGCTAGAGAGTGCGCTTGAGCATCTCGAGCAACGACACGAGTGGCCCGGTGTCCTGCATGACGTAGAAGTGTGCTGAGGGGACACCCTGCTCGAAGAGCTGGATCGTCTGCTCGAACGCCCACTTGATCCCGACCTCGGCGACGCGATCGTCGTCCACCGCGGCGACCTCACCGACGAGCGCCTCCGGCACCGAGACGTTGAACGTCCGGGGGATGCTGGTGACGTGTGAGCGCCGCGTGAGGATCTTGAGGCCAGGGACGATCGGGATCGTGACGCCCTCATCGCGAGCCGTCTTCACGAACCGGAAGAAGACCTCGTTGTCGTAGAACAGCTGGGTCACCGCGTACTCGGCGCCGGCTCGCTGCTTCTCGACGAGCACCGCGATGTCCCGTTCGAGGTTCGGCGCCTCGGCGTGCTTCTCCGGATAGGCCGCCACCCCGATGCAGAAATCGGTCGGCGTGGACTCTGCCAGGTCCTCGAGGTACTCGCCGCGGTTCATCGCCGATACCTGTCCCACGAGCTCGAGCGCGCCTTCGTTCGCGCTGCGCCCCTCCGCCGGCACGCGCCGCTCGCCATCGCCGCGGATCGCCAGGACGTTCTCGATCCCCAGGTAGTTCAGCTCGATCAGCGCGTCCTCGGTCTCCTCGCGCGTGAACCCATTGCACAGGACGTGGGGGACGGGATCGATATCGAAGCGATACTTGATCGCGGCGCACAGCCCGAACGTGCCCGGCGCCTTGCGGGTCACACGCTTGCGGAACGTGCCACCCGGTACCTCGTCCCACACCGTCTCGCCGGCATGGCTCGTGATGTCGATGAACGGCGGCTCGTACGAGAGCAGCGACGAGACCGCCTCGTAGATGCGCTCCACGTTCCCGCCTCGCCGCGGCGGGATGATCTCGACGCTGACCAGCGGCTTCGTGGCGTTCGCGAGATGCTCGATCACCTTCACGCGACGAGCCTACCGGCCCGACGCGACCGGACACGTATCACTCGCTCCAGGGGAGGCGCACGCCTCGAGCGGCCGCAACCTCGAGCGCGCGCTCGTACCCGGCGTCCGCGTGGCGGATCACGCCCGTGCCGGGATCGGTGGTGAGCACGCGCTCCAAGCGGGCGGCCGCGTTCTCCGAGCCGTCGGCGACGACGACCATCCCCGCGTGGATCGACATCCCGATCCCCACGCCGCCGCCGTGGTGCACGCTCACCCAGTGTGCGCCGGCCGCGGTGTTGATCAACGCGTTCAGGATCGGCCAGTCGGCGATCGCGTCCGAGCCGTCCTTCATGTCCTCGGTCTCCCGGAACGGCGAGGCGACGGACCCGCTGTCGAGATGGTCGCGCCCGATCACGATCGGCGCCGCGAGCTCGCCGCTCGCGACCATCTCGTTGAATCGCAGCCCGGCCTTGGCGCGCTGTCCGTAGCCCAGCCAGCAGATGCGGGCCGGGAGTCCCTGGAACGCGACCCGCTCCTCCGCCATGTGGAGCCATCGGAGGAGCCGCTCGTCCTCCGGGAACAGCTCCCCCACCGCGCGGTCCGTCTTGAGGATGTCCTCCGGGTCGCCCGAGAGCGCGGCCCACCGGAACGGTCCCTTGCCTTCGCAGAACATCGGGCGGACGAACGCGGGAACGAACCCGGGGTAGGCGTACGGGCGGTCGAAGCCTCCCGCCTCGGCGCCCGCCCGCAGGTTGTTCCCGTAATCGAACACCACCGACCCGGCGTCGAGGAACCCCACCATCGCGTCCACGTGGCGAGCCATCGAGGCGTGCGAACGGCGCTGGTACTCCTCGGGGTCACGTTCCCGGAGCGATACTGCCTCCTCGAGCGTGAGACCGGCGGGCACGTACCCGGCGAGGGGATCGTGCGCGCTCGTCTGGTCCGTCACGATCTCGGGCCGGAAGCCGCGCGCGAGCAGCTCGGGCTCCACGTCGGCGCAGTTGCCGAGCAGTCCGATCGAGAGCGGTTCGCGTGCGGTGCGGGCTTCCTCGGCCCACCCCAGGGCCTCGTCGATCGACGCCGTCTCACGGTCGAGGTAGCTCGTCTTGATACGGCGATCGATGCGCGTCGCGTCGACCTCGATGCAGAGGGCCACGCCGCCGTTCATCGTGACCGCGAGGGGTTGGGCGCCGCCCATCCCTCCGAGACCGCCGGTGAGCGTGACCGTGCCCGCGAGCGAGCCCCCGAACCGCTGGGCGGCGCACTCCGCGAGCGTCTCGTACGTCCCCTGCAGGATCCCCTGGGTCCCGATGTAGATCCACGACCCCGCCGTCATCTGACCGTACATCGTGAGTCCGGCGTGCTCGAGCTCGCGGAACGTGTCCCAGTCCGCCCACTTCGGGACGAGCATCGCGTTGGAGATCAGGACCCGTGGCGCCATCTCGTGCGTGCGGAAGATCCCGACCGGCTTGCCCGACTGCACCAGCAGCGTCTCGTCGTCGCCCAGATCCCGGAGCGACCGGACGATCGCGTCGTAGGCATCCCAGGATCGCGCCGCGCGACCGGTCCCGCCGTAGACGACGAGGTCCTCGGGCCGCTCGGCGACGTCGGGGTCGAGGTTGTTCATCAGCATCCGCAGCGCGGCCTCCTGTGGCCACGAGCGGCAGCTCAGCTCGGTTCCCCTCGGCGCCCGCACCTCTCTCGTGCCGCTGCCCTCCATCTGCCTCCTCTTCGGCACCACGATCGGGCGCATCGAGGGCACCATCTTGGCCGATACCCCCATCCGGGTAACCCCCACCCGGGCTACGGCAAAGATGCTACCCAGGTGCTTGAGCAGGCCCCTCTTCGCTTGTAGCGTCCCGCGCGATGGCTTCTGACGGAACCATCCTCCATCTTCGCGGCCAGAACGATCCGATCCGGGTGCTCCTCGCAGACGACGAGCCCGGCCTCCGGGTCGCACTGACGGAGCTCCTCAGCCATGAGGAACGGGTCGAGCTGGTCGGCACGGCGGCGGATGCCGAGGAGGCGATCCGGATCGCCGAGTCGAACCTGCCCGATGTCGCCCTCGTCGACGTCCGGATGCCGGAGGGCGGTGGGCCGCACGCCGCTCGCGGCATCACGCGGGTGTCGCCCGGGACCCGGGTGATCGCCCTCTCCGCGTACGAGGATCGCACGAACGTGCTCGAGATGCTGCGGGCCGGTGCCGTCGGCTACCTCGTGAAGGGCACCGCCGCCGACGAGCTCGTCCAGGGGATCGAGAAGGTCGCCCAGGGAGGCACGAGCCTGTCGGCCGAGGTGATGAGCGGGGTCGTGGCCGAGCTCGCCACGCAGCTCCGCCGGGAAGAGATCGAGCGAGACGCCGACCTGGCGCTCCGGGGAGACATCGAGCGGTTCGTGACCGGTCACGGCGTCTGGATGGTGTACCACCCGATCATGGACCTGGAGACCCGCGAGGAGATCGGGGTGGAGGCGCTCGCGCGGTTCGGCTCCATCCCCGTGAAGCCGCCGGACCGTTGGTTCGCCGAGGCGACCGCCCTCGAGCTCGGTCTCCAGTTGGAGCTCCGCGCGATGAGGGAGGCGCTCGAAGGACTCCCGAGGATCCCGGACGACGCCTTCCTGTCGATCAACTGCTCCCATCGCACCGCGGCCTCCGCCGAGCTCGCCGAACAGCTGGACGGCATGGAGAAACGGATCGTCCTGGAGATCACGGAGCACGAAGCGATCGACGACTACGGGGGACTCGCCGAGGCGCTCGAGCCGCTGCGGGCGCGCGGGCTCCGGGTGGCCGTCGACGACGTCGGGGCCGGGTACGCGAGCCTGCGACACGCACTGCAGCTCGCCCCCGACATGGTGAAGATGGACATCTCGCTCACGCACGACATCGACCGGGACGCGGGGCGCCGAGCGCTCGCCGCGGCGCTGATCTCGTTCGCGGCCGAGACCGACATGACGATCGTGGCCGAAGGGATCGAGACGGCGGGCGAGCTGCACGCGCTCCGGCAGCTCGGGGTGCGCTACGGCCAGGGCTTCTACCTCGCCCGGCCCGCGCCGTTGGAGTGACCGCTTTCGCTCGCGCCCAACCGAACCAACCCGCGGAGCACACGGAGATCGCGAACGAAGACCCGGCGCATCAGAGGGCGGGCGAGGCGCAGACCAACCCGGCCGATCGGCCCGAGCCTCGGCGGAGGGAACAGCGTCTCCTTCCAGCGCATGCGGGTTCCCTCGGAGACGGGTTGAAGCTGGATCTCGCCGCTCCCCTTGACCCATCCGAGGTGATCGATCACCAGGATCCTTGGAGGCTCCCACATGCTCACGCGCACCGTGTCCCTGGTCTTGATGCCGGCGATCCGCACCGTGGCCCTGGCCTCGACGCCGACCCCTTCTCGCTGGTCGCCGATCACCTCGAAGTCGGAGGCCTCGAGCATCCAGTCACCCTGATGCTCCCAGTCCGTGATCAGTGTCCAGACGACCTCGGGCGGTCCCGGCATCGTGTCGGAGACCTCGATGACGACCGGGCGCCGACGCTTCGCGGCTCGCTTCTCGGCGTTCAGCGGCTCAGCTCGAGCGGCGATCGATCGACCACGAGGAGGCGCCCGTCTCCTTCGTGTACTGCTTCATCTCCATCGCGACCGTGATCGCTTCGGCGTAGTGCCGGAACATCCGCTTCTCCGTGGAAGCGATCCCGATCGACAGGGTCAGCAACGGGAACCGCTGGAGGTCGCCCCGCCGGTTCGTGACCTCGATGTAGCCGTTCGTCCGGTCGTCGAGGTCGTAGAGCGTCGGCGCCAGCTCGTCGAACGACTGCACGATCTGCTGCGCCACCGCGGTGGCCTGCTCCGGCGGCACCACGACCACGAAGTCGTCACCCCCGGCGTGGCCGACGAACGTCTCCGTACCCACGATCTGCCTCGACGCCTCGCCGATCACCCGCCCGGTCTCGCGGATCGCTTCGTCTCCGCGCAGGAACCCGTACCGATCGTTGTAGGCCTTGAACCGGTCGAGATCCACGTAGAGGACCGAGAACGGCTCCTCCCTGGACACGAGGCCTTCGATCTCGTCCTCGATCGCGACGTTGCCGGCCAATCCGGTCATCGGCGAGAGGGATCGCTTGTCGCTCGCGCGGTTCAGGACACCACGGATCCTCGCCAGGAGCTCCGGCGTGTCGAAGGGCTTCACGATGTAGTC
>DASSDW010000247.1:0-14669 GCA_035696925.1 Actinomycetota bacterium | reverse complement strand
CGGCACCCGTTCCACCTGCCCCTCGCTGTCGACCACCTCGACGTAGACCTCCTCGAGCGTGTCGCATCCCCACGACTTCGCGAGGCCCGTCTCCTGCGTGAAGAGCGTCGCTCGGGCCTGGTCCTGGAAGGGGTTGTGGTGCGAACCGCCCGACTGCGCGGCGATCGTGTAGAGGTGGTTCGGGAACGACGGGCCCTGGGCGGAGGAGAAGAAGTTGTCCGACAGCGCGAACTCCTCGGCCCAACTCCAATAGTTGGGGAGGTCCTCGGGTCCCTGCATCTGCGTGTACGCGAATCGGTCGCTGATGTCGTTCCTGTTGAACCTGTTCATCCGTCCCTCGTTCCAGGACTCGAGTCCGCACTCGTAGCAGTGAGGGATGTCGTCGGGCAGACGGTCCGGCGGGCGGGTGAGCGGTCGCAGGTCGTCGCCGTCGTACCCCTCGGTGACACCGTTCACGCCGGGGAACCGGCCGAACAGGTGATCCGTCGTCCGGTTCTCTTTGATCACGTACACCACGTGCTTGATGGGCCAACGCGTGTCGAAGACGGAGGCGTCGGTGCGCTCCGGCCTTCCGGGCGGGAGGAGGTCCGGCGTGTCCCTCGCACGGGGCGGATCCTGACAGGTGGCCGTGAGGAGCACGAGACCGAGAACCGCAGCCGCGGCGCGAGCGAGTCGCATCCGGCGATGCTATTGGACGGGACGCGTCGAGCGACCCACTGTTCGCGCCGTTCGGTGCATCGCCGCTGGTACGATGACCAGCCGGATTGACCCCTCCGAGAAGGACCTCTGACCTGCCATGGAAGCCATACTTCAGGCCGAACCCCGCTCCGAGACCGGGAAGGGGCCGGCGCATCGTCTCCGCGCCAGGGGCCGCGTCCCCGCGGTCCTGTACGGCGCCGGCGTCGATGCCACTCCGATCCACGTGAGCGCCCTCGACCTCCTGCACGTCTTCCACGCGATGGGTCAGGCGAGCGTCCTCGTCGACCTGAAGCTCAACGGGAACGAGTACCTGACGATCGCCCGCGAGATCCAGCGAGACCTGATCCACAATCGGTTCATCCACATCGACTTCATGGCGGTCAATCGTGACGAGAAGATCACGGTGAGCGTCGAGCTCCACGAGATCGGCGATTCCGAGGGCGTGCACGCCGGCGGTGTGATCGAGCATCACCTTCGCGAGGTGGAGATCGAGTGCCTCCCGGCGAACGTGCCGCCGCGGGTCGAGTTCGACATCTCCGCGCTGAAGATCGGCGATTCCGTTCGGATCGGCGACCTCGTCCCGCCGGAAGGCGTCGCGTTCCTCACGGACCCCGACACGATGATCCTCGCCGTCGTCGAGCCCGCGGTGATGGACACGGAGCTCGACCTGGCGGTCGCCGGCGAAGAGGTTCCGGAAGAGGCCGCCGAGGTCGCCGAGGAGGCGGAGGGCGAAGAGGCTGCCGAGGGCGAGGAGGCACCCGAGGGCGAAGGTGCCGAGGGTGCCGAAGGGACAGGGGCCGAAGGTGGCGGCGAAGCCCCCACCGAGGGGGACGGCGAGAGCTAGCCGATGGCCTGGCTCGTCGCCGGCCTCGGGAACCCGGACGCTCGATACGCGCGGACTCGCCACAACCTCGGCCGCATGGTCGTCGACGAACTGGCTCGCGAGGAGGGCGAGCGGTTCCGGAAGGTGCGGTTCCTCCCCGTCGAATCCGCGGAGATCCGTGTGGCGGGCGGGCGCGTCATCCTCGCGATCTCCACGCGGTACATGAACGAGTCGGGGCCGTCCTACGCCTCACTGGCCAAGAAGCAGAGGATCGAACCCGACCACGTGATCGCAGTCCATGACGAGCTGGACATCCCCGCGGGCACGATCCGGATCAAGCAAGGGGGTGGCAACAGCGGCCACAACGGCCTCCGTTCGCTCGACCAGGCATTCCGCACCGCGGACTACCTGCGCGTGCGCGTGGGGATCGGCCGCCCGCCGGGACGACAGGACCCATCCGACTACGTGCTCCAGCCGGTCGGGGCTCGGGAGGAGGCGGACCTCTCGCTGCTCGTGAGCCACGCGGCCGATGCCGTCCGCGCGCTGATCACGGACGGGCTCGAGCGCACCCAGGATCGATTCAACCGCTCCACCCCTTCCCACTGAACGCGATCGGCCCCCAGAGCTGACGGAAGCCTCCCCCCAGACGGCTGACACCGGTTCGGGAGGACTACCTGCCCTCCCCTTCGGTGCGGTGGGGGTTGGGCCATCGGTCTATCCGCATCACCCGCGATGGGGGCCGAACCCCGACGAAAGTCGAGGGTGCCCGGCCGATGGAAACTCGGGACCGTCGCCCGATGACCCGACCCCCGTGCGCCGGTCATCCTCGACCTCGATAGACAAGGAGGTCGACGAGATGCGCACCGCTACGGTTCACCAGGTCTCCGTCGACGCTCGCTGGAAGCCCTGCTGACGCAGGTCCGACCAACGAAGGAGAGACGGATGCGACTCCGCAAGATCGCGTACGCGCTCGCTTGGCTGGCCGCCCTCGCGATGGCGGTGGGTGCCGGCTGGCGTCCGTTCTGAGGTAGTACGAGCTCCATCGGCTCCCGGTCGTGTCCGACCCCGGACAGGCCGGGAGCTTCCGCGTCGGGGCGCTTCAGGCGTCCGGGAAGGGGTCGATACCTAGACCATGAAGCTGGTGGCGATCGGTCTCGTGCTGGGCGTCGTCGTCGGCACCTTCCGCGGCGGTCGACTGTCCCAGCTGTCCGAGCTCAAGCCGCGGTACGCACCCCTCGCGTTCGCGGGACTGTTGCTCCAGCTGGTGAACCCGCCCGGCTCCTGGCCGCTCGTGCTCTTGATCCTGTCCTTCGTCCTCCTGACGGCATTCGCGCTCGCGAACATCAGGATCGTCGGATTCGCGGCGATCCTCGCCGGCGTGGTCTTGAACTTCACGGTGATCGCGATCAACGGCGGGATGCCGGTCGCTCGTGAGGCGATCATCGCCTCCGGCCAGGAGGGAACACTCGCTCCGCTGCTCGAGCGACCCGGGGTGAAGCACCACCTTGCCGGGCCGGATGACCGGATGCTTTTCCTCGGCGACGTGATCGCGGTGCCGGCACCAGTGAGCCAGGTGATCAGCGTCGGCGACCTGTTCACCTACGGTGGCATGGCGCTAGTGATCGCCGGAGCGATGCGGCGGCGCCCCTCGCCTTCTCGACTGTCAGTTCTCGCGGAGGCTCCTCGTGTCCAGGTCTAGCGATCGCCGGAGCGATGGCGCGAAGGGCGACCTCCGCGAAGGACGGCGATCGCTCCTCCGTTTCTACGAGCTGTTGGTGACCGTTCCGTTCCTCGCCTTCCTCGCGTTCGAGATGTATCACGACCCGTCCGCGTTCACCGGCTGGTCGAACCTGCTGCCGATCCTGGTGTGGATCGTGGCGATCATGGTCGTGGACCTCATGCCGGTCCCGATGGCGATGTCGTTCGACTTCAGCCTGAGCTTCCCGCTGGAGCTGTCGGTCGCGCTGCTCTATCCGCCGCCCGTCGCCGCACTGATCGTGCTGCTCGGCTCCGCGGACGTCCGTGAGTTCCGGCGACAGATCCCTCCGCTCACCGCGATGTTCGTGCGTGCCCAGATCGCCCTGGCGGTGCTCGCGGAGAGTCAGGTGTTCCGAGGACTCACGGACCTCGATGACGGTTGGTTCGTCGTGGGTCCGACCGTCCTCCTCGCAGCGATCGTCGGGTATACGGTCAACACGATCCTCGTCGCGGAATGGCAGGCGATCAAGAGCCGCGCGACGCTGGACGCGATCCTGCGTCAGATGCACAGCGGCGTGCTCGGCGAGTTCGTGGTCTCGTACATGGGTCTGGCCCTGTTCAGCGTCCTCGTCGCGATCACCACGCAGACGATCGGCTTGTGGGCGATCGCCGTGTTCATCGCCCCGCTCGCGTTCGCCTGGCAGATGCTCCACCGCACGCACTCCCTGAAGATCGCATCCGAGGAGCTCGCCGAGAAGCAGCGCGAGAACGAGTACCAAGCGTTCCACGATCATCTCACCGGGCTCCCGAACCGGCTCCTGTTCCGCCTGCAGCTCGGGGATGCGATCGAGGAAGCAGCCGCGAACGGGGGCCGCCTCGCGGTGATGCTGATGGATCTCGATCACTTCAAGGAGGTCAACGACGCCCTCGGGCACCACGTGGGCGACCGGCTCCTCGCCGCGGTCGGACCGAGGCTCGCCGAGACCATCAGAGAGGAAGACCTGATGGCGCGCCTCGGCGGCGACGAGTTCGGCGTGTTGGTCCGAGACGTCGCGGACGATGCGACCGCGATCGGGATCGCCGACCGCTTGATCGAAGGGCTCCATCACCCGGTGACGGTCGACGAGCTCGACCTGGACGTCTCGGCGAGCATCGGCATCTCGTTCTACCCGGACCACGCGTCCGACGCCGACACGTTGCTCCGCCACGCCGACGTCGCGATGTATGCGTCGAAGGAGACCGGGACTTCGTTCGAGGTCTACGACGAGTCGATCGACACGCACAAGCCCGAGCTGGTGAAGCTCGTGAGCCAGGTCCGCCCCGCGATCGATGACGAGCAGTTCCGGATGTACTTCCAGCCGAAGATCCGGCTCTCCGACGGCCGGGTCGCGGGCGCGGAGGCGCTGATCCGCTGGCACCACCCAACCCTCGGACATCTCTCGCCCGCCGCCTTCATCCCGATGGTGGAGAAGACGGTGCTGCTCCAGCCGCTCACGCATTGGGCGCTGAACGATGTCCTGCGCGTGTGGCGCCGGTGGTCCGAGGAGGGGATCAAGATCCCGGTGGCCGTCAACGTCTCCCCGAGGACCCTGCTCGATCAGGACCTCCCTCAGGTCGTCGGGGACCTCCTGGCCCGCTGGGGCGTGCCGCCTAGATACCTCCGTCTCGAGCTGACCGAGAACTTCCTCGTGGCCGACTCCGGTCGCTCCGACGCGGTCCTGAACGGTCTCTCACAGGTGGGCGTGGGTCTGTCGATCGATGACTTCGGGACGGGATTCTCCTCCCTCTCCTACCTGAAGCGGTTGCCGATCGAGGAGATCAAGATCGACCGCTCCTTCGTGTCCCACATGATGGAGCGCGTCGAGGACTTCACGATCGTCCGGGCAACGGTCGAGCTCGGGAGGAACCTCGGGCTGCGGGTGGTCGCCGAAGGCGTCCAGGATCGTGACACGTTCGATCGGCTCGGTGACTTCGGGTGCGACGAAGCGCAGGGCTTCTACATCGCCCGGCCGTTGGAGCCGGAAGACTTCTGGCGCTGGCTGTCGCATCGGGAGATGTCCGGCGAGGCCCTCGATCCGTCGCTCGCGGACGCGCCGTCCCTCCGCGGATCGCTCCGCGCCGTCTAGAATCCCTCTCGATGCCCCGTCGCGACGCGACCGGGGCTGTTCGCGTTGTGTGTTCGCGTTTTCGGGAGGTGGGATGTCGCTCCGGGATGTGCTCGATGCGCTGGTAAGTGGCGCGCCCATCGAGCGCGTCCTGCTGGAGCGAGAGCGACCGATCGTCGCGAAGGTCGACGCCGGACAGGACGCGCTCCTGGCGGCGCTGGCGGTCGCGCTGGACGCCCCGCTGATGGTCATCACCCCCGGCCCTCGCGAGGCAGAGGACCTGGCCCCCGAGGTCGGTGCGTACCTCGGTCCGGACCGCGTGGCGCTCTTGCCGGCGTGGGACGCACTGCCCTACGAGGGGATGGATCCGGCGCCGGAGGTGGCTGCTCGGAGGGCCGACGCGGTCGGGCGCCTCCGCGAAGCGTCGGGACCCTTCGTCGTCGTGGCTCCCTACCTGGCCGCGATGCAGGCGATCCCCCCGAGCCTTGGCACGGCACGGGCGGTGCAGCTCGCGGCCGGCGTCGAGCTCGCACCCGACACCCTCGCGGAACGACTCTCGGAGCTCGGCTACGCCCGCGTGGACCTGGTGGAGCACCGTGGCGAGTTCGCCGTCCGGGGCGGGGTCGTCGACGTGTTCCCGGGCATCGCGCGGCGCCCGGCGCGCCTCGAGTACTGGGGCGACGAGATCGAGCGGCTCCGGGAGTTCTCCCCGTCGACGCAGCTGTCGACGAAGCAGCTCGGCGCGATCGAGGTCGCGCCGGTCCGCGAGCTCCTACCCGACGACGACCTCCTCGCGATCGCCGAGGCCCGCGCGTCGCACCTGCCCGACCGGTTCCGCGACGGCGTGCAACGGCTGGCCGACGGGCTCCGCTTCGAGGGAGCCGACACGCTCGCACCGTTCCTGTTCGATCGGATGCCGGTGCCCGCCGAGCTGCTCCCGGCCGGGAGCTGGGTGGCCGTGACCCAGACCCAGCGGACGCTCCAGCGCGCGGCCCAGACCCACGCGGAGGCGGAGGCGCTCGCGGAGGCCATCGGCTGGCCGGGGCCCAAGGTGATCTCGCCGATCGAGGACGCGATCGCCGGGCACGTCCAGCTCCACCTGACGGAGTTCACCGAGGGCACCGACCTCGGCATGTCGGGATGGGGGACGGCCGCGGGGAATCCGGCCGAGCTCGCACGCCGGCTCGAGCGAGCGTCGGCCGACGGGACCAGGATCCTGCTCGTCGGTCGGGGTCACGGCTCGCTCGAACGCGCCGCCGAGGTCGTGGGCGACCTGCCCCTGGAGCGGATCGAGGCACCGCTCACGGCGGGCTTCGTGTTCGCGGCCGGCCGTCTCGCGGTGGTCACGGAAGAGGATCTCTTCGGCTCCCGGCGGCACACGCGGACCGCGCCCCGCTTCGCGAGGCGCGCGACCGTGTCCGTCGCCGACGAGCTCGAGCCCGGAGACTTCGCGGTGCATCGGATCCACGGCGTCGGCCGGTACGGGGGTGTGGTCCACCGCGAGCTCGCGGGCGCGGAACGCGACTACCTCGTCCTCGAGTACGTGGGCACGGACAAGCTGTACGTCCCGACCGAGCAGGTCGGCATGGTGGCGAGGTACCTCGGCGGGGACGCCCCTCGCCTCCATCGCCTCGGTGGTTCGGACTGGGCTCGGGCGACCGCGCGTGTCAAGCGCGCCGTCAAGGACATGGCCGGCGAACTGGTCAGGCTCTACACGGCGCGGATGGCGATCCCGGGTCACGCCTTCGGCCCAGACACGCCGTGGCAACGGGAGCTCGAGGACGCGTTCCCGCACGAGGAGACCCCGGACCAGGTCACCGCGATCGACGACGTGAAGGGCGACATGGAGAAGCCCGTGCCGATGGACCGCCTGATCTGCGGCGACGTCGGATTCGGCAAGACGGAGATCGCGGTCCGCGCTGCGGCGAAGGCCGTGATGGAGGGCAAACAGGTCGCCGTCCTGGTGCCGACCACGCTGCTCGCGGAGCAACACTTCGTCACGTTCGCCGAGCGGTTCGCCCCGTTCCCCGTGAAGGTCGCGATGCTCTCCCGCTTCCTGTCGCCTGCGCAGCAGAAGGAGGTGGTCGCCGACGTCGCCGCCGGCCGCACCGACGTGGTGATCGGGACCCACCGGCTCCTCGGGGCGGATGTGTCGTTCCGCGACCTGGGGTTGCTCGTGGTCGACGAGGAGCAGCGCTTCGGCGTGGCACACAAGGAACGTCTGAAGCGCTTCCGCGCGCACGTCGACGTCTTGACCATGACCGCCACCCCGATCCCTCGAACGCTCGAGATGGCCCTGACGGGGATCCGGCAGATGTCGACCGTGGACACGCCGCCGGAGGACCGACAGCCGGTGCTCACCTACGTCGGCGGCTACGACGAAGGACTCGCGCTCGGCGCCGTGCGTCGTGAGCTCCTGCGGGAGGGTCAGGTGTTCTGGGTCCACAACCGGGTCGCGACGATCGACCGGCAGGCGTCCTGGCTGCAGCGTGAGCTCCCGGATGCCCGCATCGTCATCGCGCACGGGCAGATGGACGAGGATCAGCTCGAGGCGCAGATGATGCGGTTCTGGGACCGCGACGCGGACGTGCTCGTGTGCACGACGATCATCGAATCGGGTCTCGACGTGCCGAACGCGAACACGCTGGTCGTCGATCGCGCGGACATGCTCGGCCTGGCGCAGCTCTACCAGCTCCGGGGACGCGTGGGGAGGAGCCACGAGCGGGCGTTCGCGTACTTCTTCTTCCCGCCTGCCCACCAGCTCACCGAGGAGGCGCACGAGCGGCTCGCGACGATCTCCACGCACCAGGCTCTTGGGTCGGGGTTCCGGATCGCGCTCCGCGACCTCGAGATCCGTGGCGCCGGGAACCTCCTCGGGGCGGAACAGCACGGGCACATCGCGGCCGTGGGCTTCGACGCCTACTGCCGGATCCTGCAGCAGTCCGTCGCCGAGCTCCAGGGGCAACCGATCCCCGAGGAGAAGGAGCTCCGGATCGACCTACCGGTGCGGGCGTTCGTCCCGCCGGGATGGGTCGGGCAGGAATCCCTCCGGCTGGAGCTGTACCGACGGATCTCCCTGGCGGCGGACCACCATGCGCTCGCTCGGATCCGGGACGAGACGATCGATCGGTACGGGCCGCTCCCGGAGGAGGTCGAGACGCTCTTCGCGATCGCGTCGCTGCGCATCACCTGCGCGGCGATCGGGATCGAGGAGATCTCGACCTATCGCGAGCAGGTGCGCATCCGACCGGTGGATCTCGATGACACGCTCCGGCTCGATGTCGCCGATCGGGTGCCGGGGTCGGCGTTCCACGAGGCGAAGCGGACGCTGAACCTCACCCCGGAGAGGATCGCCGGCGCCGATCTCCCCGGGTGGGTGGAGGCGAGACTCAAGGAGGCGATCGGGGAGACGGTCGCCGTCGCAGGAGAGGCGCGCCGGTAGACTGCCGGTCCCGATGGCCCTCTCCCGCGGATCCCGCGCTGCCCGCATGCTGCTCGTCGCCCTCGTCTCGCTCGCCGTGGCCGCCTGCGGGGCGGGCAAGCCCGAAGTGGCCAGGGTCGGAGACCGTGACATCGCCGAGGCGGACCTCCGTCACGCGGCCGCGTTGCAGCACGTGCTCGCGGACCTGCAAGGGACGCCGTGCGGGGGCCAGCCCGTCGCCGGCGAGACCGCGGACGCCGCGTGCGACCGCGCCGCGCTCTCGGGTGAGCTGATCTGGCTCGCCGTCTCCCCGTACGCGGAGGAGCACGACATCACGGCCGGCCAGACCGCCGAGGATGCGGTCGTGCAGCTCGAGACGCAGGTGGGCGGCGCCGAGGAGCTGCGACGGTCGCTGAGCGCCCGGGGCCTGACGCGGGACGATCTGCTCGAGCTGGGCCGCAAGATCCTCACGATCCGGGCCGTGCGAACGGCGATCGCCGAGGAACGGATCGGCGACGACGAGCTGCGCTCCGAGTACGAGGACCGCCTCGTGGAGTTCACCACCGTCGAGGCCAACCACATCCTGCTCGCGACGCGGGCCGAGGCCGAGGACGTCTACCGGCAGGTGCGGGATGCGTCGCGCGCCCGGTTCGCTGCCGTCGCGCGGGAGAAGTCCACGGAGCCCGGAGCGGACGAGAGCGGGGGAGGCCTGGGTCGCTCGCCCGCGACGCAGTTCGTGCCGGAGTTCGCGAACGCGGTGGCCGCGCTCGAGCCGGGGGAGGTGTCGCAGCCCGTCCAGTCGCAGTTCGGCTGGCACGTGATCTACCTCGCGGACAAGCAGGTCACGCCGTTCGAGCAGGTGAAGGATGGACTGCTCGAGCCGCTCGCCGATCGGGAGTTCCGAGGATGGCTCGTGGAGCGCGCCACCGAGCTCGGGGTCGAGGTGAACCCTCGGTACGGACGGTTCTCGGCCGCGACCTTCTCGGTGCAACCGGCCCGGAGCACGGATCCGAGTGAGACCACCGTGCCGGCAGGTGACGCCGGCTCCCCGTCGCCGTGACGGCCGGCCAGGCCGATCCGATCCGGCACGTCCCCGACGGCCCGGTGCCGTCGTCGGAAGAGGGCCGAGAGCTCCTCGATCTCGTGAAGGTGATGGCCCGACTGCGCGGGCCCGGCGGATGTCCGTGGGACCGTGAGCAGAGCCACGAGACCCTGGCGCGCCATCTCCTGGAGGAGTCGCACGAGCTCCTCGAGGCGATCGACAGCGGTGACTCTGACGCGATCCGCGACGAGCTCGGCGATCTCCTCCTGCAGGTCGTCTTCCACGCGGAGATGGCGTCCGAGGACGGACGATGGGACATCGACGACGTCGCGCGCGGGCTCGTCGAGAAGCTCGTCCACCGGCATCCGCACGTCTTCGGGGACGTCGAGGTCTCCGGATCCGACGAGGTTCTCACGAATTGGGAGAAGCTCAAGGCGGAGGAGGGGTCGAAGCCCCGCTCAGCCGTCGACGAGGACATCCCGGTGAAGCTCCCAGCGCTCGCACGCGCGGCGAAGGTGCAACGGCGAGCCGCCGGCTGGGGGGTCCAGTGGCCGAGCGCCCAAGCAGCCATCGCCTCGCTCCGCGAGGAGTCCGAGCATCTCGCCGATTCACCGGACGAGCGTGCGATCGGCGCCGTCCTGTTCGCCGCCGTCGCGGCGGCCAGGAACCTCGGTGTGGACGCCGAGACGGCCCTCCGTCGAACGACACGTGGGTTCGCGGAGCGGTACGAGGTCTACCACGCCGACGCCCGCGAGCGCGGCGTCGATCCGGAAGCGATCAGCGAGGAGGAGCTCCGCGACCTCTTCCTCGGCACGCGGTCGCCGTAGCGAGCGTCAGTCACGCTCGCGTGAAGACCGCGAGCTGCCACACACCCCGCACGCGCGAATCCTGCACGCGCCGGAACCCGGCGGCCGCGATCGTCCTGTCGACGGCGTCGAGGTCGTGGACGAACGCGCGGAAGCCTCGGAACTTCTTCTCGCGGAGGCGGAACCACCGATTGGAGATCGCGACGGAGATCCGGTTGAAGCGGCCCATCAGGCCGATGTGGACGGGCGCGGTGTACGCGTAGACCGCGCGGGTTGCCCCGAGCGTGTTCGCGAGGAGCGACTCGACGCTCGGGTAGCAACAGAGCACGCGGTTCAGCGCCACCACGTCATGCGGCGCCAGCGGCGCCACCGCGCCGTCGCCGGCGGTGAACGAGGTCCGGTCCGTGAGCCCGCGCTCGGCCGCGAGCGATCTCGCTTGGGCGATCGCGCCGCCCGCGAGATCGATCCCGGTGGCACGGTCCGCGCCCCGCTCGATGGACGCGAGCGCGAGGTCGCCCGTCCCGCAGCCCACGTCGAGCATCGTTCGCGAATCGAGGCCCTGACGATCCAGCGCTTCGAGCATCCGGCCGGTGATCGGCGCGCCCACCCCTCGGCGTCGCGCCCGCGACGCGCTGTGCACCGCCCACTCGTCGAAGCAGCACGGCTCCGGTCGTTCCGGTTCCTCCACGATCGAAGTGTGGTCCCCGTGGGCGCCGGCGGCAACCGGCATCCCGCCGGTGTGGTGCGGGCGACGAACCGGTGAAATCCCTGGCTGCGGCACTCTCCGGCCTAGAATCTTGAGCCCGATGTCTCAGATCGAAGCCATCCGCGCGCGCGAGATCCTCGACTCCCGTGGCAACCCCACGGTCGAGGTCGACGTCCTGCTCGACGACGGAGCTTTCGGGCGCGCGGCCGTGCCCTCGGGGGCTTCCACCGGGGAGCACGAGGCGCTCGAGCTGCGGGACGGCGAGCCAGGGCGATTCGGCGGCAAGGGTGTCCTGCAGGCCATCGCGAACGTGCACGACGTGATCGCCCCGGCGCTGATCGGTATGGAGGCCGACGAGCAGCGGGCGATCGATCGGGCCCTCCTCGCCCTGGACGGCTCCGACGACAAGTCCTCGCTCGGCGCGAACGCGATCCTCGGAGTCTCCCTGGCCACCGCGAAGGGGGCCGCCGACGCACAGGGGTTGCCGTTGTGGCGCTCCCTCGGCGGACCGAACGCCCACGTACTCCCCACGCCGATGCTGAACGTGATCAACGGCGGCGCGCACGCCGACAACGAGCTGGAGCTGCAGGAGTTCATGCTGATGCCGGTCGGCGCAGCCTCGTTCTCCGAAGGGCTCCGATGGGGTGTCGAGTGCTTCCACGCGCTGAAGGGGATCCTGCACGACAAGGGACTGTCGACGGCGGTCGGCGACGAGGGCGGGTTCGCGCCGCAGATCGCCACGGGTGGCGAGGCCCTCGAGCTCCTCCTTCGTGCGATCGAGACGGCGGGCTTCGAGCCCGGCGGCGAGGTCGCCCTCGCGATGGATCCCGCGGTCTCCGAGCTCGCGACCGGTGACGGCCGCTACCGGCTCGAAGGAGCCGACCGCACGTCGGACGACATGGTCGCGTTCTGGACGGGCCTCCTCGATCGCTTCCCGATCGTCTCGATCGAGGATCCGCTCGGCGAGGACGACTGGCAGGGATGGACGTCGCTCGTCGATGCAGCCGGGGCTCGGACGCAGCTCGTGGGCGACGACCTCTTCGTCACGAACGTGGAGCGGCTCGAGCGGGGCATCCGGGAGCGCTGCGCGAACGCGATCCTCGTCAAGGTGAACCAGATCGGCACGCTCACGGAGACACTGGACGCGATCGCGCTGGCGCAGCGGAGCGCGTTCGGCGTCGTCATCTCGCATCGCAGCGGCGAGACCGAGGACACGACGATCGCCGATCTCGCGGTCGCGACGAACGCCGGACAGATCAAGGCCGGCGCCCCGTCCCGCGGCGAGCGCACCGCGAAGTTCAACCAGCTCCTCCGCATCGAGGAACGACTGGGCGACGACGCTCGGTACGCGGGGGCGGAGCTGCTCGGTGGGGGCGGCGGCTAGGCCATGCCTTCGGCGGCCCCTTCCCCTGCCGTCGCGACCGGCCGGCCCCTCCGTGGCCGGGACGCGACCCGGCCACGACCGCGGCGCCCTCGCGGGCGCCTGACGGCGCGCGCGACCATCCTGTGCACGCTCGTGATCGGCGTGCTCGTGCTCTCGATCGCGCCGGCTCGGCTCTACTTCGAGCAGACCGCCGAGGTGGCTCGACTGGAGCGCCGGGCGGCCGCGCTCGAGCGCACGAACCAGGCGCTCACCGCCCGAGCCGACGAGCTCCGCGATGACGCGTTCCTCGAGCGGCTCGCGAGGCAGTGCCTCGGGATGGTCAAGCCGGGAGAGGTCGCGTTCGTCGTCGTCCCCAAGGAAGGCGCACCGGCTCCGCCGCCCGAGTGCTGAGGCCTACGCGGCACCCCGGGCGTCGAACCGGACCTCCCGTGCCTCCGCGACCATCCGATAGCCGATGCGACGGTAGAGCGCGTTCGACGTCGGGTTGTCGAGGTCCGTGTAGAGGAAGCAGAGCGAGCGGCCCCCACCGAGCAACCAGTGGCTCTGCTGCGTGACCAGGCTGGTCGCGTATCCCCGACCACGGTGCTCCGGTGGTGTGTAGACCGGTCCGATCCGGATGCCGTTCGGTGTCGATCCGCCGTATCCGGAGAGCGAGACCGGGCCACCCCCGTCCTCCCAGAGCCAGAGCCCCGCGTCGGCGGTCGCGCGCAGTCGCGCATCGATCAGCCGGACGTGGCGCTCGCGATCCGTCTCCTCGGGAAGCACCTCGTCGGCGAAGGCGATGGCCCAGTCGATGACCTGCTCTCGGTCCTCGGGCGTCACCGGGCGCGCGCCGCCGGGGGCCGAGGGGACCTGCATCACCTCGCGCAGCTCGTAGATCCCGTGCCGGAAGACGATCGCCGCGTCCACGTCATGCTCGGCCGTCCACGCGCCGACGAACCTCTCGACCTCGGGGATCGCGGCCACGACCCCGGGCAGGTCTTGGCCTTCGGCGATCATCCGATCGACGAGCGCATCGAGTGCGGGATCGTTCGAGGGCTGGGCGAGAACGAGGTTGAACGGAGGTGTCCGCAAGGCCGCTCCGGTCACCTCATCCCCGTCGGAGGCCACCCAGAGGTCGAACACGGGGTGGAGGTCGGGCTTCTGCATGAGGGTCGAGGAGATCCCGAGGATGAGGTTGTGGCGGGCTTCGTCGCGCACCAGATACGGCGTGGCCACCTCGCGGAAGGCGGCGACGTCGTCGAAGCGGCGGACCTGCATCGCCAAACGGTAGCCGAGCGAGCCACCCGCGGGCGAGGAATCGCACCCCGTGACCTGCGGGTTCGCGGGCAGGGCCATTGACGGTCCGGGCGGCTTCGCTCACACTGGCGCCGTATCGCGCGGGACCCGCGCACCGAAAGAGAGAGGAACGCTCACATCGCAGAGATCGAGGTCGGCGCGGTGATCGACGGCACCGTGGCGCGCATCACCCCGTATGGGGCGTTCCTCCAGCTCGAGGACGGACGTCTCGGGCTCGTGCACATCTCGGAGGTCGATCGGAACTACGTCAAGGACGTCCACGATCACCTCCGCGAGGGAGACGTCGTCCAAGCGAAGGTCGTCGCGATCAAGGAGGACGGCAAGATCGATCTCTCGATCAAGGCGCTGCAGGATCCGGCGCCGCCGCGCGCGCGGCGTGGATCGGACCCCGAGTTCGAGCAGATGCTGAAGAAGTTCATGCGCCAGTCAGAAGAGCGACTGGTCGAGTACAAGCGCGCGGTCGAGCACAAGCGCAAGTAGTCCGTGAGCGAGGAGCTCCGGGCGACCGATCTCGACGCCGTCCGCGAACAGCTCGGCCGCGAACCCACCGTTCCCTTCTCGGTGATCGCGCGGTGCAGCGACGGGCATCCGCTCGTGATCCGGAACCGTCCGGTCGACGCCGAAGGACATCCCTTCCCCACGATCTTCTGGTTGACGTGTCCCGTCGCGGTGAAGGCCGTGTCGCG
>DASSDW010000246.1:0-2461 GCA_035696925.1 Actinomycetota bacterium | reverse complement strand
TGTGATGGGAACGAGGGCGATCGCGACGATCGCCATCAGGGTCTTCCATCGCGAGCGGTAGAGCTTGATGGCCGCGTCGATGAGCTCACCGACACCCATGGGTTGCAGGCTGAACGGGCGGTCCCCCGGTGTTCCTCCGAGCGGAGGTGGAGGCGGGGGAAGGGGACGAGGCGGACCCCAGGGTGCCGCGACGGGGGGCCGCTGGACGGGTGGCCCGGGGAGGTGTGGCGGCGGTCGACCGTCCATGCACCGGCATCCTACGACGGCCTGGTCCGGCGGCGGCGTTCCGATCCTTCGCCGGCCGAAGGACCGCCGTTCCGTGCCCGGGGTGGGATTCGAACCCACACGCCCCTTCCGGGGCAAGCGCTTTTAAGGCGCCGTCGTCTACCGATTCCGACACCCGGGCTCGGTCCGATGCTATCGCTCCGTAGGAAACCCGGGGCTCAGGTCGCTCCCCCGGACCGCCGATAGTTGGCAGGTGAGGGACGAACGCGGCTTCACGTTGATCGAGCTGATGACGGTGATCTTGATCATCGGCATCCTGGTGCTGCTCGCGCTCCCCACGTTCATGGGTGCCCGGCAGCGGGCCTCCGACCGGGCGGCGCTCGCGGACATCCGCACAGCGTTCGCTGCTGAGCGCACCTACTACACGGACACGCTGACCTACACGACCGACCCCGTGGAGATGGACGCGATCGAGTCGTCGCTCACGTACGTCGACGGTGACACCCCTGTCGCCACCCATGTGGCCTACCTCCACCACCACCCCCTCACGAACACCCTCTTCATCTCCGCGATGAGCTCGCTCGGGACCTGCTGGTACCTGCGAGAGATCGACGGCGGCGGCCCTCAGTTCGCGTCCGATCCCGCGTGCGGCGTCGCCGACGTGCAGGTGTATTCCACCCTCTGAGAGCGCGTCCTCGCGCGACCGCGTCCCTCCCGGCTAGCATCCGCGGATGCGCGACCTCGCCCTCTTGCCGAAGGCGGAGCTCCACGTCCACCTCGAGGGCGCGATGCGCGTCGAGACCGTCCGCGAGCTCGCGGAGCGAGTGGGCGCGGCGGTCCCGTCCGGGCTCGTGGACGGCCGGTGGGGGTTCGCGGGATTCGACGACTTCATCTCGCAATACACGGCGATGTGCGCTCTGCTGAGAACGACCGAGGACTTCCGACGGATCGCCTACGAGTTCTGCGAGGACGAGGCCCGCACCGGCGTCCGGTACGCCGAGGTCGTGTTCTCGCCGAGCAACCACGCGTCCCGACTCGGCGACGACTGGTTCGGGCCGATCGAGGCGGTGCTGGACGGACTCGAGGCGGGCCGACGCGACTTCGGTGTGACGGCCATGCTCGCGCCCGATCTCGTGCGCGATGCGGGCATCGAGCTGGCCGAACGGTCGCTGGAGGTCGCGTTGAAGTTCGTGGGTCGAGGGGTGGTGGCGCTCAACGCCGCGGGGAGCGAGCGGAGCGGGATCGCTCCGTTCGGGCCCCTGTTCCGGCGTGCGAAGGACGGCGGGCTGCGATCCGTGCCGCACGCCGGTGAGTGGGCTGGGCCGCGCAACGTGTGGGAGACGCTCGAGCACTACCTCCCCGACCGGATCGGACACGGCGTCCGCGCCGTCGACGACCCGGCGCTCGTCGAGCACCTCGCGGCCACCGGCATCCCGCTCGAGATCTCGCCGCTCTCGAACGTCGCGACCGGGGTCTACGGCTCCCTCGCGGAGCACCCGTTCCGGGTGCTCCGGGACGCCGGAGTCACCGTCACCCTCAACTCCGACGACCCGCCCATGTTCGGTGCGTGGCTCACCGACGTCTCTCGGAGCGCACGCGACACCTGGAGCTTCGACGACGCCGACCTCGCGGAGATCGCCCGCACGGGGGTGCGCGCATCGTTCGCGGACGACGACTTCAAGGCGGATCTCCTCGCGGGGATCGACGCGTGGCTGACGGAACCGCCCGCGGCCTGACGGCGCCTCAACCTGCGCCGCCGCCGCCGGACTTCTCGATCGTCACCGACTCGATGTAGACGGCCTCCGCAGGCCGCTGCCCGGAGATGTCGCCGGAATCGGGGTCCACGATCGGCACCTTCTGGATCCGCTGCGCGACGTCGAGGCCCTCGATCACCTTCCCGAAGATCGTGAAGGCAGGGTTCCCGTCGAGGTTGGTGCCGGCCGGACCGGTGATGAGGAAGAACTGGCTCCCGCCCGAGTTCGCACCCGCGTTCGCCATCGCGAGGGTGCCGGGCGTGTAGGACTCGTCCCCCGTCAGCTCGTCGGGGATCGCGTAGCCGGGTCCTCCGGTCCCGTCCCCCGACGGATCGCCACCCTGGATCACGTCGATCGAGGTGTCGAGACGATGGAAGTACTGCCCGTCGAAGTACCCCTTCTCGGCGAGGAACACGAAGGAGTTGACGGTCTGGGGGGCGCGCTGCGGATCGAGCTCGATCACGATCGCGCCGCACGAGGTC
>DASSDW010000245.1:0-12712 GCA_035696925.1 Actinomycetota bacterium | reverse complement strand
GCGGCCTTCCGGCGGTCCAGCTCCTCGAACGGGTAGGGATCCGAGGTTCGTATCCCCGGCGACAGGTGCACCATCTACGCCTCTCCGCGACCTTCCCTTCCGGGCGCCCCCTCCAGGAACGCGCACAGCACGTCGTGCGCGCGACCGTGGTCGGCGGCTCGCCGGAGGAAGTCCAGCGGCGCCGTCGCGCCCGTCGGGTTGTTCGGATAGTTCAGCCACAGGATCGCGGTGCGGTCCCAGGTGGATGCGTCGACGGCGTCCAGATCGGGCAGGAATCCGTTCGGCTCGGTGAGAGAGAGGCGGGCGACGTCGCCGCCCGCGAACCGCGCGCCCCGCTCCGGGATCGTGTAGCCCGGGGTTGTCACGGTCACGAGGTGCTTCCCTCCGGCGGGGTCGAGGAGCGACTGCGCGAGATGGAAGATCGGCTCCTTCGAGCCCAGGGTCGGCAGGATGTGGGCGTCGGGGTCGAGGCGGGTGCCGAACCGCCGCTCGACCCACGCGGCGATCGCGGCGCGGAGCTCCGGGAGCCCGGCGGCGCGCGGATACGACGAGGTCGGCCCGATCGCGTCCTTCAGGGCCTCGCGGATGAACGCCGGCGTCTCCTCCCGCGGATCGCCCACACCGAAGTCGACGATCGGACGTCCGGCGGCCAGCGCGGCGGCCTTCCGGCGGTCCAGCTCCTCGAACGGGTAGGGATCCGAGGTTCGTATCCCCGGCGACAGGTGCACCATCTACGCCTCTCCGCGACCTTCCCTTCCGGGCGCCCCCTCCAGGAACGCGCACAGCACGTCGTGGGACCGGACGAGCGCGTCGACCTCGACGCGCTCGTCGTCCCTGTGAGCGTACTGCGGGTCGCCCGGTCCGAAGTTCACCGCGTCCACGCCGATCAGGCCGAACTCGGCCACCGGGGTCCACGCCTGTTTCGGGCCGACGGCCAGCTCGCCGGCGGCCCGGAGCCGGTCGACCAGCGGGTTCTTCACCGGGACCTTGCCGGGAGGCGCGTTGCCGTCGATCGTGACGGTCGCTGACGGGTGCGCCAGGAGCTCAGCGAGGTAGCGCTCCGCGTCCTCGGGCGTCCGCGTGGGTGCGTAGCGGAGGTTCACGCGCGCGGCGGCACGGGGCGGCACGACGTTCGTCGCGAGGCCGCCCTCGATAGAAATGACGGAAGCGACCTCCCGGTACGTGAGCCCCCCGACCTCCACGTCCGAGACCTGGAGGTCGGCGACGGGCCCGAGCGCGGCGACCGCGGCGTGGATCGCGTTGCGTCCGAGCCAGGGCCGGGCGGTGTGCGCCGCCTCGCCCTCGAACCGCACGGTGGCGTTCAGGTTCCCGAGGCAGCCCAGCTCGAGGGTGTTGTCGGTGGGTTCGAGGAGTATCGCGAGGGCGGTGTCGCGGATCTCCGGGCGTCGCGCGAACAGCGGGATGAGGGCGCTCTCCGCGAACGGAAGCTCCTCCCGACCGAAGCAAAGGAGGCCTACGTCGAGCTCGGACGGGACAGGGCGGTCGGCCAGCGCCTCGGCCACCTCCAGGAGCACGGCGATCCCGCCCTTCATGTCCGCGGCTCCCCGGCCGTGGATCGTGCCGCCCTCCCGGCGCCCGGGGGCGCTCTCGCCGAGCGGGACCGTGTCCACGTGGCCGGCGAGCAGGATCAGGGGCGCCCCCGGGCGCCGCGCCGGAAGGGCGAGGAGCACCGCGTCCTCGTCGTCGGCGACCGTGAGGAGACCCGGGAGCTGCGCGCGGACCGCCTCCAGCATCGCGGTCTCGTCCCCGCTCTCCGATGGGATGGCCACGAGCGCTTCCGTGCGCGCGGCGAGGCGCCCCGAGAGATCCGTCACCGGTCGGCGGCCTCCGTCAGCGCCTCGATGTCGATCGCCGTCTCGAACACCCGCGCCGCCGGGCCCGTCAGGGTGACGGCGCCCGACTCCAGGCGTTCGACCGCGATCGTCCCGCCCGGGAACCGGATCCTCGACCGCCGATCGGCGAGACCGGTCTCGTGCGCGGCAACGGCGATCGCGCACGCCCCGCTCCCGCACGCCATCGTCTCGCCGCTCCCCCGCTCCCAGACCCTCGCGGCGATCTCGCCGGTGCCGGCGCGGGCGAACTCCACGTTCGTGCCCTCGGGGAATCGGTCGTCCCGTTCCAGGACCGCCCCGATGTGGGAGACGTGGAACCGATCCGGCTCCTCGTCGAGGAACAGCACGAGGTGCGGGTTCCCCATCGACAGCGCCGTCGCGCGGACGACGACGCCGCCTCCCAGGTCGAGCGATTCGTCGAGGAACGTCTCCCATGCCGGCCCTCGCATCGGGATGGCCGCCTTCGTGAAGTTCGGCTCGCCCATCTCGACCGTGACGCGATCGTCCGACCCGAACGTCACCCGCCGCGTGCCGGAGCGCGTGTCCACGTCGAACGATGGCCCCGCCTCCTCCCCGAGGTCTCGGAGGAACACGGCGACGCAGCGGATGCCGTTGCCGCACATCTCGGCGATGCTGCCGTCCGCGTTCCGGTAGTCCATGAAGGGGAGGCCGTCGGACCCTCGCGTGACGCGGATCGAGCCGTCCGCACCGATCCCGAACCGACGGTCGCAGAGCGCCCGGACCTCGTCGCGTTCCAGAGGTCGTTCCTGCTCAAGGTCGAGCGTCATCACGAAGTCGTTGCCGGTCCCCTGGTACTTCCAGACGCGGACGTCGCTCACGCACCCTCCAGGTAGGAGGCCATCTCAGCGGTCGCCTCGAAGGCTCCACCGATCCCGACGTCGAACCACCGGATGCGGGGATCGCGACGGAACCACGCCATCTGCCGCCGCGCGAGGGATCGGGTGCGCTTGACGGTCTGTTGGACGGCGTCCTCCAGGCTGAGCTCTCCTGCGAGATGGCGGGCGAGCTCAGCGTAGCCGATGGCCTGGGAGGCGGTGAGCCAGCCGCCGAGCCCGCGAGCCACGAGCTCCTCGACCTCCCTCATCCACCCCGCTGCGAGCATCTCCTGCACGCGTGCGTCCACCCTCGCGGCCAGGTCCTGGGTCCCGAGCCGGACGCCGGCGGTGCGGACACGTTCCGGCCCGTACCGATCCCACGCCACCGCGAAGGAGCTGAACGTCCTCCCCGTGATCGCGGCCACCTCCAATGCACGTACAGTCCGCCGGACGTTCCCCGGCTCGATCTTCGACGCCGCCACCGGGTCCAGCTCGGCGAGACGCCGGTGCATCCGGTCGGGGCCGAGCGCCGTCGCCTCGCCCTCCAAGTCGCCGCGGATCCCCGCTTCGGTTCCAGGGAACTCCAGGTCGTCCACGACCGCGCGGAAGTACAGCCCGGAGCCCCCCACCAGCAGCGGGGTCTTCCCCCGACGGCGCACGTCCTCTGCGGCCCGGCGGGCCGCGGCTTGGAACGCGGCGACGCTGAACGGCTGGCTCGGTTCGACCAGGTCCACGAGGTGGTGCGGGACCCGAAGCCGCTCCGACGCCGTGGGCTTGGCGGTTCCGACGTCCATCCCGCGGTACACGAGCATCGAGTCGACCGAGAGGATCTCCGCGCCCAGGGTCTCTGCGATCCGGAGAGCGGCACCGGTCTTCCCGGATGCGGTCGGGCCGACCAAGGCGCGGAACGGCTCCACCCCTCAGCCCGTCCGCATCACACGCGAGCGGGCGCCGGGGCGACCTCACCGGCGAGGTGATGCGCCGCGGCATCCGTGATGCGCGCGGTCACGAACGTGCCGGGATCGAGCGGTTCCGGCAGATGGACGATCCTGTTCGTCCGGGTCCGTGACTGCGTCGAGGATCGTCGTGGTCCCGCCCCCTCCACGAGCACCTCCACCTCGGTGCCGACCTGCTCGCGCGCCTTCTCGAGCGAGATCTCCTGCTGGAGCGCCAGCAACCGCTCGAACCGCTCCTGGACGACCTCCTTCGGCACGTGGTCAGGCATCGAGGCAGCGCGGGTCGCGGGTCGCGGGGAGTACTGGAACGTGTACGCGGAGTCGAACCGCGCGCGCGACACCACGTCCAACGTGTCGGCGAAGTCCTCCTCCGTCTCGCCGGGGAAGCCGACGATGATGTCCGTCGACACCGCGATCTCGGGGATCGCGTCGCGGATCGCGTCCAGCCATCCCAGGTACCGCTCTCGCCGGTACGAGCGCCGCATCGCCTTCAGGACGCGGTCAGATCCGGACTGCAGCGGGAAATGGATGTGCTCGCACACCTTGTCGCTCTCCGCCATCGCCCCGATCACGTCGGGCGTGAAGTCATGTGGATGCGGTGACGTGAAACGGATCCGGCGGAGCCCCTCGACCTCGTTCACCTGGCGGAGCAGGTCGGCGAAGACGGATCGCCGGGACGACCCCGGGACGGTGAGGTCCCGCCCGTAGGTGTTCACGTTCTGACCGAGCAACGTCACCTCGACCACGCCCTCCCGTGCGAGCCCCTGGACCTCGGCGAGCACATCACCGATCGCTCGCGAGCGCTGGGGGCCACGGACGAACGGCACGATGCAGAACGTGCAGGCGTTGTCGCACCCCACGGCGATCGAGACCCACGCACGGAAGGGGTCGTCGCGCGCCGACGGCAGCGCCGACGGGAACAGGTCGGTGTACTCGGCGACATCCATCTGGGGACCGTCCGCCTCGGCTCGCCGGAGGAGGTCGAGCAGATGCGGGAGCGCGTGCGTTCCGACCACGACGTCGACCCAGGGAGCCTTCTCCTGGATCACGCCCTGGTCCTTCTGGGCGAGACAGCCGGCGACCACGATGCGGAGGTCCGGGTGCTCGGCCTTCAGGGGCTTCAGATGACCCAGGTTGCCGTAGAGCTTGTTGTCGGCGTTCTCACGGATCGCGCACGTGTTCAGGACGATGACCCGCGCGTCGGCGACGTCGTCGGTGGGCGTCATCCCGTCCGCGCGGAGCATCCCTCCGATCCGTTCGGAGTCGTGCTCGTTCATCTGGCACCCGAAGGTGCGGATCAGGAACGTCCCGTTCACGCCATCGAGGCTACCGTGCGAACTCGGTGGCGCGCGTCTCGCGGATCACCGAGATCTTGATCTGCCCCGGGTACTGGAGCTCCTCCTCCACCTGCTTCGCGATGTCCCGTGCGATCGTCTGGGCCTGGAGGTCGTCGACGTCGCCCGGGGTGACCATCACGCGCACCTCGCGTCCGGCCTGCATCGCGAAGACCTTCTCGACGCCTTCGTGCGCCGTGCAGATCTCCTCGAGGCGCTCGAGTCGCTTGATGTAGGTCTCCAGGGATTCCCGGCGGGCGCCGGGACGACCGCCGCTGATCGAGTCCGCGATCTGCGCGAGGACGGCGTGGACGGTGCGCTGCTCGACCTCCCCGTGGTGGGACTCGATGCAGTGGACGACCTCATGGTCCTCCTTCAGCCGTCGTGCGATCTCGGCGCCGATGATCGCGTGCGATCCCTCGACCTCGTGGGTGACCGCCTTGCCGATGTCGTGCAGGAACGCCCCCCGCTTGGCGATCGTGGGGTCGACCCCGATCTCCGCCGCGAGCGCGCTCGCGATGTGGGAGGACTCCACGAGGTGCTTCAGGACGTTCTGACCGTAGCTGGTGCGGTACTGGAGCCTCCCCAGGAGCTTGATCAGCTCGGGGTGCACGTCGGTGAGGCCGACCTCAGCCACCGCGTCCTCCCCCGACTTCCGGATCTGCTCCTCGAGGTCCCGCACGGAGCGCTCGTGGACCTCCTCGATGCGGGCCGGCTGGATCCTCCCGTCCTGGACGAGCTTCTCGAGGGTCATGCGCGCGGCCTCCCGGCGGACCGGGTCGAAGCAGGAGAGCACCACGGCCTCGGGGGTGTCGTCGATGATGATGTTGACGCCCGTCGCGGCCTCGAACGCGCGGATGTTCCTGCCTTCCCGGCCGATGATCCGGCCCTTCATGTCCTCGCTCGGCAGCGTGAAGACGCTGACGCTGGACTCGGCCGTCTGCTCCGACGCCACCCGCTGGATCGCGATCGTGACGATCTTGCGGGCTCGCTCCTCGCCCTCCTCGCGGGCGCGCTGTTCGATCTCGCGGACCTGCGCCATCGCGCCCCGCTTGGCCTCGTCGACCACCTGGGAGGCGAGCTGCTCCCTGGCCTCGGCGGACGTCATCCCCGCGATCCGCTCGAGCTGCGCCTTGTGTTGGTCCGTGGCCTTCTCCAGCTGCTCCCGCACGAACGTGAGCTTGTCCTCCCGCTCCTTCAGCTCAGCGGTTCGCGCGTCGATCCGCTGGCCGCGCTCGCGGAGGTCGGCCTCGGTCTCGGTGATGCGGCGCTCGAGGCGCCCGACCTCCTCGCGGCGGTGCTTGAGGTCCTCCTCGGTCTCGCGCCGCATCCGTGCGGCTTCGTCCTTGGACTCCTGGAGCCCCGCGGCCCGGGTCCTGGCGGCCTCCTCCCCCGCCTCGAGCAGGAGCTTCGTCGCTTGTGCCTCGGCGGAGCGGGCGTTGGACGCTCCGATCGTGTTCCGGACGACGAATCCCACGACCCCCCCGGCCAACAGGCCGACGAGGCCGGCGATGACGGTGTCCATCGTTCCTCCCGATGTCTCGGGAGAGGGATCTCGGTCCCCGATCAGGGTGCGACGGAAGAGGCTAGCGGTTCCTGACCCTTCTCCTTCTCGGAGCACGTGGGTCGGAACGGGTGGTCGGGTCGATATCGAACTCGGTCACGGAAGCCCTTCGGTCGGTTCGCTGAATGTTCGGGAGATCGATTCCTCTCGTTTCCCCGATGCTACGGCCGGGGCCTACGAGAAACAAGGCCGCCCTCACTCACCGAGCGGGATCTCGAGCGCCTTCCGCGCTGCGCTGCGGGCGATCTCGGGGCCGTAGCCCCGTCGCATGAGGAGGGAGGACAGGCGGGCGAACGCCTTCTCCGCCGGCACGCCGGCGAGCCGGGAGACCCGCGAACGCGCCAGGTCGGCCGCCCGCTCCTCGTCGTCGCCCGGGGCATCCTGAGCGACCGTCTCCGCCAGGGACGGGGCGATCCCGGCCGCCCGGAGCCCTTGCATCACCGCCCGGCTCCCCTCCTTGCGTGACCCGAAACGGTGCTCCGCGAACTGCCGTGCGAAGGCCTCGTCGTCCACCAGGCCGACCCGCTCCAGCCGGACGAGTACGTCCTCGACCTCGTCGGGCTCGAATCGAGCGCCCAGGAGACGTCGCTCGAGCTCCCGGCGGCTGCGCGGCCGCACCGCGAGGAGGCCGAGCGCTCGGTCGTGACAGCTCTTCGGGTTCTTCGGCGCTCCACGCCGGCTCATGGGGGCTATGCCGACGTCTTGGTCTTCGACCTGCTTGCCGCGGCCGGTGGTTCCTCGACCGGCGGTTCCTCCGGGGGCGGTGACTCGGCGTCGTCGATCCGGATGGGCTCGTCGTCGCCCTCGCCGAAGGACGTGAGCCCGACGGCCTCGCGCACCTTCCGCTCGATCTCGTCCCGCATGTCGATGTGCTCCGCGAGGAACTGCCTGGCGTTCTCACGACCCTGGCCGAGCTGCTCGTTCTCGTACGTGAACCACGCCCCCGACTTCTTCACGATCTCGAGATCGACACCGACGTCGAGGAGCGAGCCCTCCTTGGAGATGCCCTTGCCGTACATGATGTCGAACTCGCACTGGCGGAACGGCGGAGCCACCTTGTTCTTGACGACCTTGACCCGTGTGCGGGAGCCGACGACCTCGGTGCCGTCCTTCAGGTTCTCGATCTTGCGGACGTCGAGCCGGATGGTGGAGTAGAACTTCAGCGCTCGTCCACCCGGCGTGGTCTCGGGCGATCCGAACATCACCCCGATCTTCTCGCGCAGCTGGTTGATGAAGATGGCGGTGGTATCGAACCGGGACAGCGAGCCCGAGAGCTTCCGCATCGCCTGGGACATCAACCGCGCCTGCAGCCCGACGTGGGTGTCGCCCATCTCGCCCTCGATCTCCGCACGCGGCACCAACGCCGCCACCGAGTCGATCACCACGAGGTCGAGCGCCGCGGAGCGGACGAGCATGTCCGCGATCTCGAGCGCCTGCTCGCCGGAGTCCGGCTGGGACACGAGGAGCTCGTCGATGTTCACGCCCAGCTCGCGCGCGTACGTGGGGTCCAGCGCGTGCTCCGCGTCGATGAACGCGGCGATCCCGCCCTTGGACTGCGCCTCCGCGATGATGTGCAGACAGACAGTGGTCTTCCCCGAGCCCTCCGGACCGAAGACCTCGACGATGCGACCCTTCGGGATCCCTCCGACCCCGAGCGCGATGTCCAGCGCCAGCGAGCCCGTCGGGACGATGGACATCCCCGCCCCCATCGGGTGCTCGCCGAGCTTCATCACGGCGCCCTTGCCGAACTGCTTCTCGATCTGCTGCAGCGTGACGTCGAGCATCTTGTCCCGGTCCACGTTCCCCTCCTTCGTTCCCTCTCTGAACCTCTGGCCCTGCCCGGAGGGGGGCCGGGAGAGTGCATGTGCGAGCGACGAGTGGAGATTAGCGCGCGACTCCGACATAACTTACACCTCTGTCATTCGTTGCGTCTTCGCACCCATCCGGGCCTGTCTCCGACGTCGGGGAGGCTAGCCGAACAGGTGTTCGAACGCAAGCATCACCGCCCGAGCGGGAAGCGGGCGAGCGGTTCGTAGCGGGGAGCGGGCCGCCCGAGGTGGCTCCGGAATAGGACCACGTGGCCCACCTCCCACTCGTCGGACTCGAGCTCGGTTGCGGTGTATGCCGCCGGGAGCTTCAGGGGCGGATCGCTGCGCGCGACGGTCAGATGGGGATGGAAGGGACGCCCCTCGGTGGGGAACTCGTCGAGGAGCGATGCCTCGATCTCCGCCGCGAGCGCCGCGAGCGGGTCCGTGTCGTCGAATCCGGCCCAGAGCGCGAGCCCTCGCTTCGCGGATGGGAAGCTCCCGACGCCCCGCAGTCGCGCCACGAACCGCGACGCGTCGGCGGCCGCCGCCTCCACCTGTTGCGGCACCCAGTCGGTCAGCCTGGGCCACGTCCGGCCGAGGAATTTCAGGGTGACGTGTAGGTTCTCGCGAGGCACCCAGCGTGCTTGCGGGAACGCCTCGCGCCAGGGAGCGAACGCCGCGTCGACGGCATCCTTCACCGCGTCGGGGATCTCGATCGCGACGAAGAGGCGGAGCGGCTTCGCCTCGGGACGGGCGGCCCGATCGCGACCCATCAGATCGCGCGATCGGACGCCGGGAGCGGCCGGCCCTCCAGATGGCGGCGAACGAGGTCGAGCGCCGCCTGCTCCGCCCAGCGACGGACGCGGTCCCGCTCCCCCGGCACCTGGAAGCCTCGCGCGTGCGTCACCTCGTCGCCGTCGAGCGCCACCCAGATGACGCCGGGAGGAGAGCCTCCATGGGACTCGGGCCCGGCGGCTCCGGTCAGCGAGAGCCCGAGGTCCGATCCGAACACCCGTCGGGCCCCGGCCGCCATCTCAAGCGCGCACTTCTCGCTCACCGGCCCCGGCCCCTCCAGTGTCTCCCTCGACACCCCGAGCACGCCCGCCTTCGCCTCGTTCCGGTACACGACCCCCGATCCGACGAAGACCTCGGACGCCCCCGGCACGCTCGTGATACGCGCTCCCACTCCCCCACCCGTGATCGACTCGGCACACGCGAGCGTCGCTCCCGTCTGGGTCAGCAGGCGGACGACGGCCGCCTCGAGCGTCTCGTCGTCCGTGGTGAACACCGAGTCGCCCAGACGCCGCCGGACCTCCTCGGCGACCGGTTCGATCAGGCGCTCGGCCGCCTCCGCCGAGGCCGCCTTCGCGGTGATCCGGACCTTCACCTCGCCAGACGACGCGAGGAACGCGATCGTCGGATTCGCCGAACCCGAGAACAGATCGTCGACGCGCTCGGCGAGGGCCGATTCGCCGATCCCCACGCACCGGAGCACCTGGGATCGGACCACGCCGGCGCCCTGGGACGCCAGCTCTGGGAGGATCGTGCCCTCCATCATCTCCACCATCTCCTCCGGGACGCCCGGCACGGCGTAGATCCGCGTCGCCCCCGGGAGATCCGCGACCAAGCCGGGCGCGGTTCCTCTCGACGGGGTGAGGTAGCGCGCTCCCTCGGGGACATCGGCCTGACGGAGGTTGCTCTCCGGCATCTCGCGCCTGCCGAACGACCGGAACTTCTCGCGGAGCAGGCCCTCGAGCTCGCGATGGCGGACCATCGGCGCGTCCATCACGACGGCGAGCGCGTCCCGGGTGATGTCGTCCTGGGTCGGCCCGAGCCCGCCGGTCACGATCACGACGTCGGCGCGGCCGGCCGACAGACGCATCGCCTCCACGATCCGGTCGAGGTTGTCTCCGACCACCTGATGGTGCAGGACGTCGGCGCCGATCGTGGCGAGGGACTCCGACATCCACCGGGCGTTCGTGTTCGCGATCTGACCCAGGAGCAGCTCGGTCCCCACCGCGAGGATCTCGACCCTCAACTACGCGGTCTCCTGCCGGTGACGCTCGGTGAACAGGTACTCCAGCCCGCTTGCGACGGTCAGCACCACCGCCACCACGGTCGCCGCCAGCACGAAGGGATCGAGGTCCGTCGAGAGGGGCGCGATCGCGAGACCGACCGCGAGGATCTGGCTGAACGTCTTCGCCTTCCCCGCTCGGGAGGCGGGCATCGACACGCCCGCCCGATCCAGCCGCCACCGGAGCAACGAGACCGCCAGCTCGCGGAACACGATCACCGCCGTCGCCCACCACGGGAACTCATCACCGATCGTGAGCGCGACGGCCGGCACGATCACGAAGAGCTTGTCCGACAACGGATCGAGCCACGCCCCCACCGCCGTCGTCATCTCGTGTCGGCGGGCGAGGTACCCGTCGACGAGGTCGGAGAGCGCGCCGACGACGAACACGACGACCGCGAGCCACCGCGTCTCGGCATGATCCGTGCCGAGGAGCACGACGACGATCGGGATCAGCGCGATCCGTCCGATCGACAGGACGTTCGGCCATCCCAGCCCGAGAGGTCTCACCCGCTCGACGATGGGTCCCCTCCGACGTCGCCGGCCTCGAACGGGTAGGTGTACGGCGAACCGGGCACGCCTGCGGTCACGTCCTTCCCGTTCAGGCTGACCTCCACGAGACCGGCGTCGCTCACCGTCACGACGAGGCGCTCCAGCGCCACGAGCGTGATGGTCTCTCCCGGACGGAGCACTTGGGCATCACGCGCCCCGTCGGCCTCGGATCCCACGGTCACATCGCTCCTGGCCACCACCACGACCCTGATCGTGGGGTCGGTCGGGACCGGTGAGGCCGTCGCCGCGGGGATCGTCCCGGCCGGTGGGGCCGCCTCCCCGCGCGACAGGACGCCGAGCGCCAACAGGACGAGCATGATCGTGATCGCCGCGACGAGCAGGAACCGCTGGTTATCCCGGATCCGGCTGGCCGCGATCATCCGCTCCACCGTGCCGAGCTTCCCCGGCGGTGGCGCGGGTTCGACCTCGACGGCCGTGCGAGCGTAGGCGCCGCTCACCTTGTCCGCATCGAGCCCGAGGTAGTTGGCGTACGTGCGCAGGGACGCCCGGACGTAGACCTCGCCGGGGAGCACGTCGAAGTCCTCCCGCTCGAGGGCATCCAGCTGATCGACCCGGAGCCTGGTGTCGCGCGCCGCCTCGTCGAGCGAGAGCCCTCGCACCTCGCGAGCACGCTGCAGGGCCGAGCCGACCCCTGGTCGGGGATCCGTCACAGAGCCGGCCATGAGAACGCAAGGATAGCCGTCACGGACCTACACTCCCGCGATGCCCGACGCCCTCGCGCGCGGACCCCGGGTCCATCTCCGGCCACTCGACCCCGCCGACGAGTCAGAGTTCCTCCGCCTCGTGCGCCGGTCGCGCACCCTGCACCGACCCTGGTCGCACCCACCCGCCACGCCGGACGGGTTCCATGAGCTCGCGGCGAGCAGACCCGGCGACGCTCGTCTCGTGATCTGCCGGAACGACGACGGGGCGATCGTCGGGTACTTCGCCCTCGGCCAGATCTTCTACGGTCACTTCCGCAACGCCTACCTCGGCTACTACGCCTTCGAGCCGTACGCGGGCCACGGATACATGCGGGAGGGGCTGGAGTTGGTGCTCCGTCACGCGTTCGGCGGCCTCAAGCTCCACCGGGTACAGGCGAGCATCCAGCCCGAGAACGAGCGCTCGATCGCCCTCGTGCGATCGGCGGGCTTCCGCAAGGAAGGGCTCTCGCTCCGCTATCTGAAGATCGGCGGCAGGTGGCGGGATCACGAGCACTGGGCGATCACCATCGAGGATCGCCGCGGCTCGCGCCGACCGAACTAGGTCCATCGTCGCGTTCGGAATCGGGCATCCGATGGGTGGAGCGCCTCGCACGGGGGACTACAGTTGGCCCGCAGGGAGGGAATCGACCGACGATGGCAGAGATGGAGAAAAGGGCGCCCTGGAACCCCGTCGACGAATCGCCGCTGGCGACCGTCCGCGAGTTCCTGCCGTCCGCGTACGTCCTGTCGGACGGCCCCGTTCGCTACCTGCTGTTCGCCGGCGAACGCGACGACCGAACGTGGGGCTCGATCGGCGCGTTCTGGCGGACGATCGACGGCAGCAAGGGCGGGTTCTTCGTCTGTCCCGAAGCGATCTGGGCCGGCAGTGAGATGGTCCGGAACCTCCGCAGCGCGCAGTCACGAGGCTGGCCGATCGAACGGATCTACGCCTACTGGCAGGCGCACGTCGGGGTCGCGGGGAAGCTCATGATCGATCCGCAGCAACACGCGGACACCCTGTTCCAGGTCGC
>DASSDW010000244.1:0-2771 GCA_035696925.1 Actinomycetota bacterium | reverse complement strand
GAAGCCAGCGGCCCGGGGGGCCGTCTGGGGCCTTATCGCTACCGTCCCGATGTCCGCCGTCATGGTCGTCGGCCAGCGGCTGCGGTGGATGAGGGAGCAACCTCCAGAGATCCTTACCGAGGAGGGCCTGTTGCGCGCGGGCCTCCTCGATGGGAAGTCGACGGAAGCCGTCCACGTCTTCGCGACCGCGAACCACTTCGCATTCGGCGCCGCTGGGGGCGCCTTTCTATGCCCTGCTGCGATGGGTTGCGTCGATACCAGCAAACGTCCCCGTGGGGATCGCCTTCAGGCTCGGAATCTGGGCGGCGAGTTACCGAGGGTGGATCCCGGCGATGAACATCCTTCCCGCCGAACAGCATCCTGGCAGGCGTGGCACGCTCGTGATGATCGCGGCGCACGCCGTATACGGGGCCACCCTCGGAGCGCTCAGCCGAAGAGCGTAACGAGATGGTGTCGGATCCCGACTCTAGGATCGAGGTACGGCTCGACGGCTCGCGAGGTCTGACCTGCGGTGGCTGAGGAGGCGCTGACCCGAGACGTGGCGCGTCATGAGTCCTTCCACTTGGCGAGCTGTGACCCGGCGGGTGGGCGCAAGAGGATCTGGAATCTCTTCCCTCCTCCGCGTCAGGAAGGGTCGCGGTGACCAGGCGAGGGCGGGCGAGGATGAAACGCTCCGGTCACGGGAGCCGCTGGATGACCATTCGTTTCGAGCACATCGAGAACGACGATCTGGATGATCCCCGCGACGGGAAGCGCCAGGAGTGCCCCGACGAATCCCGCGAGATCGATGCCCACGAGGATGGCGAGCAGGACGAGGAAAGGGTTCAGCCTGATGGTCCGGCCATACACGGCGGGCTGGAGCACATGATTCTCGAGCTGCTGGTACAGCACGAAGAAGACCGTCACCACGATCCCAGCGATCGGGGAGACGAGGAACCCAACGACGATCCCGGGGATCGCACCGAGCGTCGCGCCCGCGAGCGGGATCAGGTCGGCGACGGCAACCCACAGCGCAAGGAGCCCGGCGTAGGGCAGGCCGAGGGCGAGGAAGAGAACGAGGGCCGCGACACCGGCGACGACGCTCGTGAGGACATTCCCAACGACCCATCCAGAGACCGCTCCCAGAGATCTCACCCCGAGGCGATCGACACGGCGCCTTAGCCGTCCGTCCGGGATCATTCGGAGAGTGGTCTGGGCGAACTGAGGCCCGTACAGCAAGAGGAACACCGTCATCACCAGGATGCTGACGAGTGCGATGATCGTCTCACCGATCGTCTTGAAGATCGAGAACAGCGGCCCAGAGAGCCCGAGCAATCGATCGGGTAGGTCGTCAGAGACCTGCTCCAGCCGGTCCTCCACGTTGAACCGGTCCAGGGTTTGCCGAACGATCGGAGCCTGTCGTAGACGCTCGATGTTCTCCGGCAGGTCCTCCGCGAACTCGATCGACTGTGTCACGAGCGGCCGAACGAAGAGGGCGACGCCACCGCCGACGAACAAGGTCAGTGTGACAACGACGGCGGCGACGGCGAGCCCCCGCCGCCATCCTCGTCGGATCAGGAACGAGACCGCTGGGCCGATGACCGCCGCCAGGAACATGGCGATCAAGAGCCAGAGTAGTATCCGACGGATCTCGTACAGGATCAGCACGCTGATGGCGAACGTGAGCGTCACCCACAGCACCGTCCAAACGTCGCGAGGTTGAATCCGCCCCGGCGATGGGTGTTCGTCGCTCATTTGTGGCGCTTGCCCTGTGATGGTCGCATCAAAACCGGCTGCCCGAGGGCGCCCTTCCGGGCAGGTGAAACGCCTTAGGTCTAAGCCAGGCCACGATGGGGTTCGACGTGGCTGCAATCCTGCCTCCGCCGATGGCGCCGGCGATCAGCGACGCGAACGGGAGCGACGGATCCGTCGCGACACGGGGAGCGCGTACCAGAACCACGTGTAGGTGAGCACGAGACTCACGGCGACGATCGTCGCCGTGCCCGACCCGAACAAGACATCGAGCACCATGAAGACCGAGCCTGTCATGGCGAGTGCGAGGAACAAGATGCCTCCGGCGGCAAGATGATCCTGGGTGATGATCATCTCCTTCTTTTCCGACGCGGTCTCTTCCTCGAGTCGCCGGAAGCGATGTCGGTGGTAGGCCGCAGGGCCGATCAGCAGCGCCGACGCGACGGCTGCGCAACCGAGCGAACCCGCGTACACGGCCCGGTCGAGATCGTCGGTCTCGACGAAACCGCTGTTGAAGGGAAGGATCAAGAGGAAGGCGAACAGGACCTGCACGCCGGGAATGACGATTCGCAGCTCGTTCAGGAGCTCGATCAACTTGCGATTGAGCCGCTCCTTCTCCTGGTCCTCGTCGCTCATCGGCGAGACCCTACCCGGGCGACGCGCTGGCACCTAGCGAGAGCTCGTTCCTTTCGGGCAGACGGCGCCAGTGAGGGCCTCAGAGACCGATGTCGCCCTGCTTGATCTGCAGTTTCCATTATCACCTCGTCCAGCAAAAACCCAGATGTGTGTTGACCACGAAGCCGATCTGAGGCCAGGGCGAGCGAGACGGAACCGACTAGAACGCTTGTCGTGTAAGCCAAGCCATGGTGGGCGCTGGAGGATTTGAACCTCCGACCTCTTCCGTGTCAAGGAAGCGCTCTCCCCCTGAGCTAAGCGCCCGAGCCCTCATCGTAGCGGGCCTCGAGGCGGGGACCGGAATCGAACCGGTGTGCGAGGCTTTGCAGGCCTCTGCCTAACCACTCGGCCACCCCGCCGGACGA
>DASSDW010000243.1:0-11184 GCA_035696925.1 Actinomycetota bacterium | reverse complement strand
TGGAGCAGCTGCCGGGAGGAGATGTTCACGCTGACCGATAAACGCTGGTCGGGGGAGGCCTCCTTCCACGCGTGCATCTGACCGCAGGCCTCCTCCAGGACCCAGTTCCCGAGCGGGACGATCACCCCCGCCTGCTCCGCTGCGGAGATGAAGTCGTTCGCCGGCAGGGTCCCGCGGCTCGGATGGTTCCAGCGGATCAAGGCCTCGACGCCGGTGATCGTTCGGTCGGCGAGCTCCCAGATGGGCAGGTAGTGCAGCTCGAACTCCCCGTGGTCGAGACCGTGCTGCAGCTCGGTGGTCAGCTCGAGCTGCTGGACGGCCCGGGAGTGCATCCACGGCTCGAACAGCTGGTACCGGTTCCTCCCTCGCGCCTTCGCGGCGTACATGGCCGCGTCGGCGTCCCGGAGGAGATCGTCGGTGGACGTGGCGCTGGTTCCTTCGCCGAAGGCGATGCCGATGCTGGCGCCGATCGACACCTCGCGGCCCAGGGCCATGAACGGCTGCCGCAGGATCTCGAGGATGCGTTCGGCGACCTGGACGGCCCGCTGTTCCGTGACGTGCTCATCGAGCAGCACCACGAACTCGTCGCCGCCCAACCGCGCCACGGTGTCGCTCGTCCGGCACGACGTCAGGAGGCGTTTCGCCACGGCCACCAGCACCTCGTCCCCGGCGTGATGCCCCAGGCTGTCGTTGATGACCTTGAACCGGTCGAGATCGAGCAGCAGCATGGCGATCCCGTGGCCGTGACGGGCCACGCGGGAGAGCGCGTGATCGGCTCGGTCGTGGAACAGGGCCCGGTTCGCGAGCCCGGTCAGCGAGTCGTAGAACGCTTGCTTCGCGAGCTGCTCCTGGAGGAGCTTCCGCTCCGTGACGTCGAAGATGGCGCCGTCGAGCCAGAGGACGGTTCCTTCGGGACCGAAGACGCCCTGACCTTTCTCGTAGACCCAGCGGACCCCGCCGTCGGCTCCGACGATCCGATACTCGAGGATGTACGGCTCTCCGCGGGCGACGGCGTCGCCCACCGTCTGCTCGACGCCCTCCCGATCGTCCGGATGGATGATCGACGCGAACGTGCGAACGCTGCTCTGGATGAACTCGGACGCCGGATATCCGGAGATCGACTCGATGTTGTCGCTGATGAACTCCATGTCCCAGTCCGAGTCGAGGCCGCAGCGGTACATCGCCCCGGGGATGTTCGAGAGCAAGGTCCGGAAACGCTCCTCGCTCACACGCAACTCCGCGAGCGCGCGCTCCGGATCCATGGGCGTCCCCTCAGGGGCTCCCGCTGCGTCGGTCGGAGAACGCTCGGCGCTCATCCACCGCTTATCGGCTGATCGGTTTCGCTGCTGAAGCTGAAAACGCCGTGCTCACAAGATGAACGCGACCCCCCGTAGCCGGAGGGCCGCGTTCGTCCCTGCTCTGAGCCCTAGACGGTCGGACCGTCGAGCCGCCTGCGGGTCGCCCAGAGGGTGAGCCCGCCGATCAAGGTGAGGGCGGCCGCGAGCAGCGACCACAGCCCGACCTCCGATCCGGTGAACGGCGTCCCGCCGCCGAGGCCGCCGCCACCACCAGCGATGCAGCAGCCGGGGCCATCGCCGCCCGAGCCGGCGATCGGCGTGACGACCGCGTCGTCGCTGTCGGTCACGGTCCGGCCGAGGATGTCGTCCCCCGACGCGGTCCCGATGTTGATGGTCGGCGAGTCCCCGACGATGAACGTCCCGGTGAGCGTCGTGGACGCACCGGCCGCGAGACTGGCGATCGTGCCGATGGGCCCGATCACGTCATCGTTGACGCTGATGCCGAACAGGGTGGTATCGCCGGTGTTGGTGACCAGGTACGTGTAGGTCACCTCGGTGCCCTGCGGGACGGTCTCGTCCGAGACGGTCTTCACGATCGAGATACCCGGATGGATGATGTCCACCTGGAAGGTGTCCTGGTCGGTGACCTCGACCCCGCCCTCACCCTCCACGGTGTCGCCTCGCACGGTGGCGGCGTTCGGGATCGGGTCGGGATCGTCCTGGGTGACCAGGTGCGTGCACGAGAAGTGCCAGATCTCGCCCACCCCCAGGACCCCGTCGACGTCGGCCCCGGGGTCGATCGTCCCGGCGTCGCACCGCGCGTCCGTCAGTTCTACGTCGAAGAGCGCGACGTCCCCGATGTTCGTGACCTCGAACTGGTAGGTGATCGTGTCACCCCGGTGCACCAGCTCCGGCGAGCCGCCCTTGACGATCTGGATCGCCGGACCCGGCGGGATGACCTGTGTCTGGCAGGAGGCGGTGTCCGAGTCGTCCGTATCGGAGACCGCGCCCGTGCCCGTCGCGGTCACGGTATTGGTGACCGAGCCGGCGCCGGGCGCCGTGTGGGTGAGGGTCGCGGTCGCGGTCGCACCGACCGCAAGCCCCTGGCTGAGGGCGGGAAGGAAATCACCCGTGATGTCGCCGAGCAGGGTGTCGTCGACGGAGACGCCGACCAGCGGCTCGTCGCCGGTGTTCTCGACCGTGATCGTGTACTCGATCTCGGCCCCGGCATCGACGGAGCCCGGGCAGGACTTCTCGACGTCGATCACGGGTGTCGGTGGCGGCGGGACGTCCTCCATGAGGCAGAACGAGATGTGCGAGAGGCCGTGGAACTTCCCGGTGTTCTGGTTGAGCGGGGCGTGGAGGAAGGTGTCGGCGGGGTTGCCATCCGGCCGGTAGTCGTAGAAGTTGGCGTTCGAGCCACCCTTCACGATCACGCCGGCGGCGACGAAGTCACCCGTGAGCGTGAATCGGAAGGTCTCGGCGTTCTCGTTGACCGAGACGACGAGCGTGCCGCTCAGAGCGCCGAACGTGAGGTTGATCGTGGCATCCTTCGGTGGATCCTGCTTGTGCTCGAACAGGAACTGGGCCGAGGTCATCACGTCCGAGCAATCGGGATTGCCGGTCTTGAGGATCGGCTGCACGCCGTCGCCAGAAGGGGGTCCCGGGGTGTCGACGGCGGCCGCTTCGGGTGCTGATCCGGGGGCGGACTCGCCCGAAGAGCCGTCGACCGTGGTCTCCGCGGGTCCCTCCGCTTCGACGTTCCCTGTGCCCTCAGCGTCGGCCGAGGGATCCTCCGCGCTGACATCTTCGTCCGTCGCAACCTCTTCGGCTGCAACCTCTTCCGTCACCACCTCCTCAGTCGCCGCTTCCTCTGGCGGGAGGGTTTCCTCCGAGGTGGTGGCCTCCGCAGCCGCACCGTCGGTTGCCTCGGACTCCGTGGCAGGCTGATCCGCGCCGGCGGTCAGCGACGCCTGTCCGAGCGAGAACGCGAACAAGATGAGCAGTGATGCGAGCGTTCCCCGCCCCCGGCGGCGCGGGCGGCTGGGTGCCATGCCGAGCGCCCAGGCGTCGGCGCGTCGGGGTCTGCTGTCCTTCATCTTCCCCTCCCAAGATGTCGTGCTGTCGGCGTACCGCGGATACCCGGATGGTCGCGGGTGCAACCGTACGCTGATTGCGACCGGCGCGCTGCGGATATCGTGCTCGAAGTGGAAGGGATCGCGGGATATTTCACGGCCCTCGGGCTCTCGACGGCGGCCGGGCTCAATGCCTACATCCCGATCCTGAGCGTCGGCCTGCTCTCCCGCTCGACCGACCTGATCGACCTGCCTGCCCCGTGGGACGCGCTGGGCGATCCGATCGTGCTGGGGATCGTGGGCGTCGTCGGCGTGGCGGACTTCATCGGGGACAAGGTCCCGGTCGTGGATCACGTGCTCCACGCGATCGGCCTGGCGATCGCGCCGATCGCCGGGGGGATGCTGGCGCTCGCGTCGGCGAGCGCGTTCGATCTCGATCCGGGGCTGGCGGCGGGCATGGGGATCGTCGCGGCGCTGGCCACGCAGGCGGGCCGCACGGCCGCTCGGCCCCTCTCCACGGCCACGACGGGCGGAGGCGGGAACCCGGCGGTGAGCCTCGCCGAGGACGGCGTCTCGGGGGTTCTCTCGGTGACGGCGCTGTTCTGGCCCGTCGTCACGGCCGTGCTCGCCGTGATCGTGCTGGTGGCGGTCTTCCTGCTCTGGCGGAAGTGGCGGCAGCTCCGGACACGGTTCCGGCGTCGCGACGTGCCGGCGACCTGATCCTCGGCTGGTCGGAGGCCCTCGGTAGGCTGCGCGCCGATGGATTCCAAGGAGATCGCACGCCGGCGGATCGGCAACTCCCGCCTCACGGGCGAGCGGTTCGCGGCCCCGGACGACGTCGTCCGGTGGCACCTCGCGATGCAGTCGCAGGAGTACGGCCCGGCGAAGTGGTCGATCGGGCAGCGCTCTTCGGGCCTGGACGACGCGGACGTGGACGCCGCCCTCACCGAGGGCACGATCGTGCGGACGCACGTGCTCCGGCCCACGTGGCACTTCGTCGCGCGCGACGACATCCGTTGGCTCCTCGCGCTCAGCGGCCCGCGTGTGCGGCGGGGGAACGCGGGCAGGAACCGGCAGCTCGGACTCGATGCTCGCACCCTCACGCGCGCCGAGAAGGTGGTCACCTCGATCCTCGAGGGTGGGAACCGCCTCACCCGGGACGAGCTCGCCACCGAGCTCGATCGGCGGAAGCTCGATCGCGGCGGCCAGCGTATGCCCTATCTCCTGATGCACTGCGAGCTCGTCGGGCTGATCGGCAGCGGCGGGCGGAAGGGCAAGCAGCACACGTACGCGCTCCTCGACGAACGGGTGCCCGCGGACCCGCGCCCGCTGGATCGGGACGACACCCTCGTCGAGCTGGTCCGCCGGTACCTCGGGAGCCACGGGCCGGCGACCGTGAAGGACATGAGCTGGTGGTCGGGGCTCACGATGACCGACATCCGGCACGCGATCGACGTGCTCGGCGACGAGGTGGCGAGGGACGAGGTCGACGGGCTCTCGTTCGTGTCGGCATCGTCGGAGCGGAGCGCGCGGCCACCTGCGGTGGGCGGCGCCCACCTCCTCCAGACCTACGACGAGCTCGTCGTGGGCTACACGGAGTCACGGTTCCACGGGGACGCGGTCGGCGATCTCGCGCGCGAAGCGTGGAACGACCGCACGTACCCGACCGGCGTCTTCCTCCTGCGCGGGCGCGTGTTCGGCCACTGGCGACGCAGGCTCGATGCGAAACGGATCCGCGTCGCGATCCACACCTACGCCGATGCCACCGCCGCGGACGAGCGCGCGCTGGGGTCGGCCACCAAGCGCTTCGGCCGCTTCGTCGGGCTCCCGGTCGAGGTCGAGATCTCGCGGTTCCGCCGCTCCTAGCGGCGGGTATCGTTCGCCCGTGCGCACGGATCTCACGATCGAGGATCTGGACGGCTTCCTGGAGGCGCCCGTCGTCGCCGTGCTGGCGACGATCCGGCACGACGGCAGCGTGCTGCTCTCGCCGGTGTGGCACGAATGGCTTGACGGCGGGTTCCAGGTCTGGTCGGGCCCGAACGACGGGAAGACCCGACATCTGCGCCGCGAACCTCGGGCCTCGATCGTGGTCGCCGAGTCGACCCACCCGCTGCGAGGCATCGAGGTTCGCGGCACGGCCGAGATCCGCACCGAGGACGCCTTCGAGACGGCCGTCAGGATCGCGACGAGGTACCTCGGTCCCGGGAAGGGGGAGGCCTACGTCCGGAAGGTCGGCGGGAACGACATCACGATCAGGCTCGAGCCCGGCGAGCTCCGGGTCTGGGACTTCGCGGACGAGGAGGGGATGAGCCTCTAGAGGTACCGGGCCGCCGCCATCCCGGCTACGGCAACGAGGAGCAGCGGCAAGACGACCCGCCCGACCGCCGTGCCCCGCTTCTGCAGCGCCTGGAGCTGCGCGCCCTGCTCGGGCGTGGGAGGTGCTCCGCTCGCCGCGACCTCACGGCCGATCGCGAGCGTCGCCAGGATCGTCGGCCGGACCACGCTGAGACCGAGCGCGAAGGCCGCGATGGCGCAGAGGGCGCCGATCGTCAGCGAGACGCCCGGCGCGGACGTGAGCCAATCGCGCTCCAGGCCGCCCGACACCTTCCAGTACATCAGCAGGCCCGCGAGGATCGTGAGACCGCCCGCGGCGAGCACCCAGTCCACGAGTCGTCGCTTCCCGGCGAGGTGGGCCATGAACGGGCCGGCCGCCGGGCCGACGTCACGAGCGGTCGGCTGGAGGAACAGGATCGTCGTGAACACCGCGCCCACCCAGAAGACGCCCGCGAGGATGTGCACGATCCGCAGCACGACCAGGTAGGTGTCCATCCCCGCTCGGACGCTACCGGGCGCCGTTCCACGGGGCAAGCCCGTCCGACGCGGGAGACCTCAGCGATCGATCGAGGGGAGCAGCTCGGCCTTCGCGAACGCGAGGAACTCCTCCTGTCGAGGGCCGACCTGATGCAGGAACACCTGATCGAAGCCGGCGTCGGTGAACATCTCGACCATCTCGACGATCGCGTCCGGATCCGGTCCGCAGACCACCTTCTCGCCGACCTGCTCCGTCGTGATCAGCTCGGCGACCTCCTCGAAGTGCTGTGGCTCGGCCAGCTCCAGACCGACCTCGCCCGGGACACTGGTGTTCGGCCACCACTCGAGTGCCTCGTCCTTGGCCTTGGCCTCGTCCGGTCCGTAGCACATGGTCAACTGTCCGTAGACGGGTCCCTCACCGCCGGCTTCCCGGAACGCCTCCACGATCTCGGCCTCCGGGGCGGTCGAGATCAAGGCATCACCGGCTCGCCCCGCGAGTCTGGCCGCGGCCGGCGAGGAAGCGGCGACCGCGATCGGAGGAGAGGTCTCGGGGACCGTGAACAGGCGGGCCCGGTCGACCGTGTAGTGGGGGGTTCGTTCGGTGACCACCTCGCCGGTCCAGAGCCGGCGGATCAGCTCGATCGCCTCCTCGAGCATGTCGAGCCGCTCTCCTGACTCCGGCCAGGCCGTCCCCGTGACGTGCTCGTTCAGGTTCTCGCCGGTGCCCACGCCCAGCGTGAATCGGTCCGGGAGCAGGGACGCGGTCGTGGCCGCGGCCTGCGCGACGATCGCCGGATGGATGCGCATCGTCGGGCACGTCACCGCGGTCATGACGGGGATCTCCTCCGTCTTCACGGCGAGGCCGCCGAGCACGCTCCATACGAAGGGGCTCTGCCCCTGTCGCGAGGTCCAGGGGTGGAAGTGATCCGAGATCGTGAGGAAGTCGAAGCCGGACTCCTCGGCGATCCGCCCGTAGAGGAGGAGGTCGCCGGGGCCGTGTTCCTCGCTGGAGAGGGTGTAGCCGATCCGCACCATGTCCGGTAGATGTCCGGTCGGACCCGGGGCCAAACCTCAAGGGTCAGGGTCCGCCTCACCCAAGACCACGCGGAGGAGGATCCCGTCACGACCGGATCCGCCGGCTCCATAGCCGATGCGTCCGATCGTCATCGCCGGCGGTGCGCCCAATCCTGAGGCGGCGACGGCGAGGAACGCCGCCCCGGTCGGTGTCACCAGTTCCCCTTCGCGATCCGGGGGTTCCACGGGCATCCCGCGTAACAATTCGAGAGTGGCGGGCGCGGGGACCGGGATCCGGCCGTGCGCCGTGTCCACGCTCCCCCTCCCGAACGGGAGCGGCGACGCGACGATCCGCTCGATCCCGAGTTCCTCCAGTGCGAGCGCAGTGCCCAGGACCCCGATGAGCGAGCGGAGTGAGCCGACCTCGTGGAGCCGAACGGAATCGGGATCCGATCCGTGGACGCGTGCTTCGGCCTCGGCGAGGCGTCGGTAGACGCCGATCGCCATGGCCCGGGCCGGATCGGGGAGCGATGCCCTCGTGAGGAGCGCCTCCATGTGGGCGAGCCCCGATCCCAGCTGCTCGTCGCCGCGGTCGACCGAGACCCGTCGAGCGCGGAAAGGGCCGACCATCGCCTCCTCGACCCGGGCCCGCCTGCCGTCCGATCCCAGCGCGGTGAGAGCTGCATCGAGCGCACGGGTATCGGCGCCGGCGTCCAGGAGCGCCGCGAACGCCGCCCCGCCGCTGATCCCGCGTCCGCAGTCGAAGTACGCGACCCTCATCCGGAGAGCATCCGGTGCGCCGCCATCGCGGCCCCCAGGCCGTTGTCGATGTTGACGACGACGAGGCCGGGGACGCACGAGCTGAGCATGCCGAGCAGCGCGGCGAGCCCTTCGAACGTCGCTCCGTAGCCGACGCTCGTCGGCACGGCGATCACGGGCGCGGAGACGAGACCCGCGACCACCGACGGGAGCGCGCCTTCCATGCCGGCGACGACGATCACGGCGTCCATCAGCTCGAGTGTCGACGCCCGTTCGAGGACACGATGGACACCGGCGACGCCCACGTCCGTGATCCGTTCGACCGACAGTCCGAACGCCTCCGCGGTCGCGGCGGCTTCGTCCGCGACCGCTAAGTCAGACGTGCCGGCCGCGACGACGGCGACCGTCCCTCGCCGCCTGGGTGCGGGATCCAGCACGAGCAGGTTCGCCGTCTCGTGGTACCGGGCGTCGGGGAACGCGGCGTTGAACGCCTCGACCTGCTCCGCGGTCACCCGTGACGCCAGGATCGGGCGGACGCCGGCCTCGTGGAGGTCGCGAGCGACGGCCAGGATCTGCTCGGCGGTCTTCCCCGGCCCGTAGATCACCTCGGGCTGTCCCGTCCGCGTCTCACGCCCCGTGTCGGGGTGGACCTGTGGCTCCTCCAAGGCTCGGATGGTAACGGGAGCGGCGCGAGGGCCGGCGCTACACTCCGGCGATGGCCCACGACCGCACCGCCGGACGGAACGGTCTCGCCGAGCTCCGGCGGATCGTCGGCGAGGTTCGAGATCCGGTGGTGGCGTTCTCGGGAGGCGTCGACAGCTCGCTGCTTGCTGTCGTCACTCGCGAGGTCCACGGAGAGGCGGCGGGTGCGGTGATCGCTGCCTCGCCCTCCCTGCCGCGGAACGAGCTCGCGGCGGCGCTTCGGTTCGGTGAGTCCCACGATCTGTCCCTCCGCGTGGTCCGCACGACGGAGCTGGAGGACCCTCGATACCGTTCGAACGGATCGGATCGGTGCGCCTTCTGTAAGGAAGCCCTGGTCGCGGCCGTTGTATCGGATCCGTCACTGAGGAACCGAACGCTCCTGCTGGGTGTGAACCTGGATGACCTCGGCGACCATCGGCCGGGCCAGCGGGCGGCGCGCGACCGCGGCGCCCGGTTCCCGCTCGTGGAAGCGCGGCTCGGCAAGCACGAGGTCCGTACCCTCGCACGAGAGCTCGGCCTGGAGACCTGGGACAAGCCCGCGGCCGCCTGCCTCGCGTCGCGATTGGCGTACGGTGTCGCCGTGTCCGATGAAGCGCTCCGGAGGATCGAGCGGGCCGAGGTGGCTCTGCGGAGCCTCGGCTTCGCGGGCGACGTCCGGGTCAGGGATCAGGGGACCGATCTGGCCCGGATCGAGGTGCCGACGGACCGGTTCGATGACCTGATCGCCCATCGGGAGGAGATCGTCGAGGCGATGCGCGAGAGCGGTTTCCGGTACGTCACCCTCGATCTGGAGGGATTCCGCTCCGGGAGCCACAACCTGACGATCTCCCGCGATCAGGTCCGGACGGGGAGCCCGAACGCCTCGACCACCGTGCGATGATGCGGCCCATCGAGGGAGTCCGGTAGACGACACGAGTCCGAAGGAGGAGGAGGCATGGCGAGGTTGTTCTCGATCCGTCCGACCTGGTCGTTGAAGGGCCGTCGCTTCCAGGGACTGCGAGGGTTCACGGGCAAGCCGTTCCATCCGCCGCTCACGGACTTCCCGATCGTCTGCTACACGCTCGCCGTCGTGTTCGACCTGATCTCGTTCTTCTCGGACGAGATGGACCCGAAGGCGCACGACTTCTTCGCGGCGGCGACCTTCGTGATGGTCGCCGGATTCATCGTGAGCCTCGGTGCCGCCCTCACCGGATTCATGGACTGGTGGAAGGGGATCCCCCGCGACCGGACGAGCGGGCCGATCGGTACGGCCAAGCACACCCAGGTCTGGCGTACCATCAACTGGCACGCGACGGTGATGCTGACCGTCACCGCGATCACGCTGATCGACGTCATCCTGCGAATCTCCGACTTCGACGTGGGCCAGACGCAGGGTTCGTGGCTCGTGCTCTCCATCCTCGCGGGAGCTCTCGTGACGTTCGGGGCCGCGTACGGCGGCACGCTCGTCTTCGAGTACGGCTTCAACGTCGAGAACGTCGAGGAGGTCTGGAAGGAGTCCGAGGAGGATCACGTCCGGCTCCCCCGCGGCGGCTCTTCGTAGCTCACGTCGATGGCGGCGGACCGTTCACTCGGCTACGTGACGCAGACATCGGCGGCTTCGTCCGCGCCGCCGCAAGTGGTCTATGAGACGATCTCGGACCTCCGGAACCATCTCGATTGGTCCGGCGAGCGAGCCAGCAGTCAGACGTTCAAGCTCCTGTCGATCGAGGCGCCCGACGGGCCGGCCGCCGTGGGCACCGCCTTCACCTCGTCGGGCGCGGCCGACAACGGCACCTTCCATGACCGATCCGAGGTGACGGTCGCGACCGCTCCCAGCGCCTTCGTGATCGAGACCGACGCGCATCTGGATCGAAAGCGGGGGAGGCCGTGGGACGCGCACTTCGTCCATCGCTACGACGTGGCGCCCGAGGGTGAGGGCTCGCGGATCACGTACACGGAGACGATCGAGCGCGTGAACTACGTCCCCTACTGGCTCCAGCCGGGCGTGCGATCGATCTTCAAGGTCTACGTGAACCGCGCGGACCGCAAGCAGCTGGAGAACCTGGCGAGGCTCGCCGAGGAGCGTTCGGGCCGGTAGCTCAGAACTCGAGCGTGCAGTTCTCGCAGACGAAATGCGTGGCTCGATGGTTCAGGCTGTGCCCGCCGCAGCGGTGGCAGCGGCGGCACGTCCCGCCGGACGCGCAGTCGATCGGATCCGTCGTCTCACCCGGCTGGTCCCACGTCGTCGCGGGCTCCGACGGACGCGGGAGCTGGATCGACAGGAGCGTCATCGGCCCGTCGCCGCTCACGAAGCCGTGGGGGTGCGCGGTCGCCCGTCCGATCACGAGGCTCCCCTCCAGGGGGACCGGGTTGTCGGCGAGCAGCGCCTTCCCCGAGCCCTCGAGCACCACGACCCACTCCTCCGAGTCCGGGTGGGTGTGCGCATAGGCCGGCTGGCGCGCGGTGAACCCCTGCAGGGAGAGGTAGAACTCGTCGCCCGAGGTGATCGGGACCCGCCGGAACCCGGAGGGACAGAGCGCGAGGAC
>DASSDW010000242.1:0-5770 GCA_035696925.1 Actinomycetota bacterium | reverse complement strand
CGTGCGGTACCGTCGGGCGAGGAGTCATCGACGACGAGCGCGTCGACGCCCGGGTGTTCGAGGACACCGGCCAGGACGTCACGGATGGTCGCCGCCTCGTCGTAGGTGGGCAGGATCACGAGCGAGCGAACACCCTCGGCGAGCGGGCCCCCTCTGTACGGCCTCCTGGTCGCCCGGAGGGCGATGCCCCAGCGCGTGACGAGCCACAGCGCCTCGACGACGATCCGCCGCGAGAGCTTCGAATGACCGTGTTCCCGTTCGCGGAAGGTGATCGGCACCTCGCCGATCGACCAACCCCGGAGCCAGGAGCGCATCACCAGCTCGACCTGGAAGCCATATCCGTCGGCGTGGAACGGCTCGGCGACGAGGTCCGAGAGCAGCTCGCGACGGTAGACGCGGTAGCCGCTCGTGGCATCGTGCACCGGCACGCCGAGCATCACACGCGCGTACGTGTTGCCCACCCTCGAGAGCGCCAGGCGCGACCGGCTCCAGTTGGTCACGGAGCCTCCCTGTACGTACCGGCTCCCCACCACGAGGTGGAAGCGGTCGCGGGCGCCGGCCAGGAGGGCACCGAGCTGGACAGGATCGTGGGAGAGGTCGGAGTCCATCTCCACGATCAGGTCGTACCGCTCCTCCAGCGCCGTGCGGAAACCCTCCTGGTAGGCGCTCGCGAGCCCGGACCTCGTGGGTCGCTCGACGAGGCGGAGCCGGGGCTCCCCGGCCATCAGCTCCCCGACGATCCGTGCGGTGCCGTCCGGTGAGGAGTCGTCGACGACGAGCGCGTCCACGCCCGGGTGTTCGAGGACGCCGGCCACGACGTCACGGATCGTGGCCGCCTCGTCGTAGGTGGGCAGGATCACCAGTGCACGAACGTCCTCGGCGAGCGGCTCGGGGTCGGGCCGCTCGCGACGCCGACGCCGGGGCACCACGCCGAGACCCGCCACGATCACCAACGAGAGGATGGGCAGCCAGTCCCCCAGTCGCACCGACCACGTCCGCTCCGACGAGGCCCGGATCGTGCGCCGGATCAGCGCCGGCTCGAACAGCTCGGTCTCATCGTGGACGCGGCCCGTCGGGTCGATGAACGCGCTGATCCCCGAGACGGCCGCGTGGACGATCCACCTGCCGTCCTCGATCGCACGGAGCCGCGACATCTGCAGATGCTGGGCCGATGCGGCCGTGCGGTCGTAGGACGCGTTGTTCGTGAGGACCACGAGGAACTCCGCGCCCTGGCGGACGAGCTCGCGATCGAGCGCCGGGAAGCTGTTCTCGAAGCAGATCGGCGCTCCGAACCGAGGGAGCCCCGGCGCCGTCAACGTGTGGAGTCGCGCCCCCGGAGTGAGCTCGTAAGCGATCTGCTCGAGGGCGGAGATCCACCCGACGAGGGGCTTCCAGGGGATGTACTCGCCGTACGGGACGAGGTGGGTCTTCCTGTACACGTCCACCACCGCTCCCCCGCCGTCGAAGACGACCGCCTGGTTGAACAGGGCATCGCCTCCCTCCCCCGATCGGATGTCCGCCGAGGTGGCCCCGCTGAGGACCGGCGTCCCGATGTCCGCGATCGTGCTCTGCACCTCGTCGAGGATCGAGAGCGAGCCCGGATCGAGGGCGCTCTCTCCCCAGACGGCGAGATCGGGAGGATCGCCGCTCAGCGTCGCGTGGAGCTCGAGGTTGAGCCTCGTGACCGCGACGTCTCCTTCCTCCCTCGACCGTCCGGCGACCCCTTCGAGGAAGTCGACCTGGATCGCGGCCACGTCGATCTGCCGCCCCGAGGCCTCCGCGAAGGGGATCACCGCCGGCCCCAGCGTCGCGATGGCCGCCAGGCCGATGGCGGTGAGCCGCGTCGGCGTCCCCTCCGCCCCGGCGGCCTCGACGACGAGGGCGACCGCGAACGCGACCGCGAACGTGACCCCGAACACCCCGGCGAGGACGGCGAGGCGAACCGTGGCCGGATTGGCCACCTGCGAGGCGCCGAGGGAGCCCCACGTGAAGCCCCCGAGCGGCCAGAGTCCCCGGAGCCAGTCGATCGATGTCCACAACGCCGCCGCCCCGAGCGCGTTCAGCAGCGGATGGCCCGACCGACGCACCAACGGGAGGCAGGCGCCGAACAACGCCACGGACGCCGCCGTGAGCACCGTCAGGGCGCTCCAGGCGAGGGTGCCGAAGAGCTGGAGCCACGAGAGCGTGAGTCCGAACCCGACGAGTCCGTAGACGAGCCCGAGGGCGAAGCCCCGAGCCGGTGTGGCGTTCCGAAGCCCGAGTAACAGCAACGCGGGGGCGACGAAGGCGAGCGGCCAGGCGGCCACGGGCGGGAACGCGAGCGAGGACAGCACGCCCCCGACGAGGGAGAGGGTGAGCGCGACCGGCAGCCTGGGATCGATCAGGCGCAGTCGCGGCAGAACATCCGCCGTTTGTCCGCGAGCTGGCTGCGATGTTTCACCAGGTAGCAGTTCTTGCATACGAACTCGGTCGCCTGGATGGGGACGACCCGGGCCTCGATCGGCTCGAGACGGTCGTCCGCCTTCGTCGTCGAGATGGGGACGACGGGCTCCTCCTCGTCGGCCTCGTCCTCGTCGTCACGGGCCTCCTGCTTCTCGAGGACCTCGTGGATCGATTCGACGTCGGCAGCCGCCGGTGTGGCGGCTTCGTCCAGGTCCTCCTCGGTCGGCTCGAGCTCGTCGAGCTCCTGGTCCGTTCCGACGTCGTCGTCTTCGCGCTCTTCCGTGCGCTCGGCCACCTGGTTCCTCCGGGTTCGGGTCCTCGATCCGGCCGCGGATTCTAGCGCTCGCTCCCCCGCGTGCCTCGTGCGACTCGGTCGCAGGGGAAGGACGCCTCGCAGGCTCAGGATGTTCCCCGAGCGCGGAGCCTGGAAACGCGGAAGCCCGAGAGACCTTTGGGGCCGCGACGCCGGGGCGCCACGTTCTCTACTCAGCCTCTCGGGCTCCGCTGCGCGTCTCCGCCGGGGCGGCGACGCAGGCAGGACGTTACCGACGGCCGAGCGCGAGAGCAACCCGGCGTCGGGAGAAACAGTGACAAGACCACCCAGCGTCAGGCGCGGAACACTTCGCGGCCGAGGGAGACCGTCAGGACCGGACGGAGCCCCTCCACGGTGGACGCCTCGAGCGGGTCGGCGTCGTAGGCGGCGAAGTCCGCGTGCCACCCGGGCTCGAGGGCTCCTTTCTTGCCGTCCTGCCGCCCGAGGCGGGCGCTCCCCACCCGGTGGAGCTTGAGCCCCTCGAGCCGCGTCAGTCGCTGGGTCGGCTCGTGATGTTCCTCGAGCGCGGCGATCGCGAGCATCGGGTCGAGTGGTGCGACAGGTGCGTCGGAGCCGACACCGACCTCGATCCCGCGTTCGAGCATCGTGCGGATCGGATGCGCGGCCATGGCCCGGGCGGGTCCGAGGCGCTCCTCGTACATCCCGCCTCCCTGGCCCCAGAGACGATCGAACGCGGGCTGCACGGACACGGCGAGACCCAGCATCGCGGTCCGCTCGATCTGATCCGCCGAGGGCAGGACGAAGTGCTCGATCCGATGGCGACGCGCGCGGAAGTGCCGTCGTTCACGGGAATCCAGCGCCAGGTAGACGCGCTCCCACGTGGCGAGGACCTGTTCGATCGCGCGGTCTCCGATCGCGTGCACGCCGACCTGGAGTCCCGCGTTGTGGGCCGCGTGGAAGAACTCCGCCATCGCATCGTCGTCGTGGTACAGCTCGCCCGTATCCGCGCCGTCGTCGTAAGCGTGGGACAGCGCCGCGGTCCGGGCGCCGATCGAGCCGTCGACCGGGAGGTCCCCGCCGATCGCGGTGAGCCGCCGTTCCATCGCCTCGGGGAGCGACATCGACGCGAGGATCGGTGCGACGTCGACCGGCAGCCGGGCCCGATGTCCGAGGAGCACCTCCAGGTCCGCGGCGTCGAGGGACATCTCGTGCACCGACGTCACGCCCCGTGACGCGGCGAGCCCGGCGGCTTGCAGCTGGAACCCCTCGATCTTCCGCGTGTCGTACGAGGCCTCGACCCACGCCACCGCCCGGCGGTTGGCCTCCTTCGTGAGGCGGCCGGTCGGATGTCGTTCGGCGTCGAGCTCGACCCCATCCGCATCGGCGAGGTCGATCGCGGCGAGGGTCGACGAGCTCACGACGGAGATGTGCCCGTCCGCCCTCGTCGCAACCACGGGTGTCGGCGTGATCGCGTCGAGGTCCTGTGCGGTCGGGAGCTCGTGCGTGTCCCATCGGGTCTCGTCGAACCCCTCGACGTGCACGACGGCGACGTCGTCGGAGGCGCGCCCGCGGACCAGGGCGAGGAAGTCCTGCTTGGAGCGGGACTCCCGCACGTCGTCGTTCGCGAGGGAACGACCCGTCGCGGTCAGGTGGACGTGGCTGTCGATGAAGCCCGGGACGATCGTCGTCCCGGGAAGATCGATCGTGAGCTCCGCATCGGGGGGCTCTCCGGTGCCGACGCGTTGGACGTGGCGATCGTCCACGAGGATCCACTCCCCCAACGTGGGATGCGAAAGCGTCACGACCCGCGACGCGCGGTAGAGGGTCCTCACGGCGCCGCGATGATAGAGGAGTCCCGCTCCCCGAGCAGCACCATCGCCGCCTCTTCGCGATCCTCGAAGACCCTCGTCTTGTCCCGATGGAGCTCGAGGCCGATCGCCTCCCCGGCCGTGCGCATCGCGGCCATCGCGGTCCGGACCTCGTCGGCATGACCCCAGAGGACGACGTCATCGACCCAACGGAGGTGCCGGACGCCGGCACTCCGGATCGCACGATCCAATCGGGACAAGGCCGCGTTCGCGAGGACGGCGGATGGCTCCGGGCCGACGGGGAGCCCGCGCACGCCTCGCTCGTGCAACCGGCCGAGGAAGGCAACCGCCTGCGCGCCCTCCTGACCCAGCAGCGCGGCGATCGTCTCGAGCGAGATCGAGGCGTAGCAGTCGCGCACGTCGGCGGCCGCGAACGTCGCCCCCGGAGCGTCGAGGATCGCCCGCCGGACGGTGCCGCGCCACGTGGCACGTGCCGGTCCCCAGGGCGCGAGCGTCCATCCGGCATCGCCTGGCCTCGCGCGGACGGCCATCACTTCGGTCCCGAGGGAACGCTCGATCCGGCCCACGAGCGGGCCGACGGCCGCTCGGTACGCCGCGTCGTCCGCCGGACCGAGCACGGTCAGCCAGCGGGTTCCGCCGTCGGGCTTCGAGATGGGGATCGATCGAGGACCGCGGGTGTCTCCCCTGCCCGCCGGCCGCGTGGGACGCCGCTGCATCGCGTTCGCTCCTCCGGGGGAGACAGGGAGGAGGAGACGCCGACCGTAGTACCTGGACCCGGGTGCGAGCAATCGGCCGTCGCGGGGATATTCCTCGGTCCCCCGTGTGGGACCATGCCGCCGTGCTGGATGAGCGGGATCTCGCGATCCTCACGGCCCTGCAGGCGGATGGCCGCGCCACCTACGCGGACATCGGCGCGACGGTGGGGCTCTCGGCGAGCGCCGTGCACGAGCGCGTGCGGAAGCTCGAGCATCAAGGGGTGATCCGCGGATACCGGGCCGTCGTGGATCCGGAGGCCGTCGGTCTGTACGTGACGGCGCTGATCGCCGCGATCCCGCTCGATCCGCATCAGCCCGACGACCTGCCTGCGAGGGTCCGGGAGTTCCCGGAGGTCGAGGACTGCTACTCGGTCGCCGGTGAGGCGAACTACGTGCTGAAGGTCCGGACGAAGACGACGGGTGACCTGGAGGACCTGATCCGGCGGCTCCGCGAGAAGGCGGCGGTGACC
>DASSDW010000241.1:0-5445 GCA_035696925.1 Actinomycetota bacterium | reverse complement strand
TCCCACCACGTACTCGTCGAGGAAGCCGTAGATCTCCGCGGGCTTCGGCAGCTCGTCGAGCTTCAGCTCGGCGGTGTCGGAGAGCTCCTCCTCGATGATCTCGTTGCAGAGCTCGATGCATTCGTCGCAGATGTAGACCCCCGGACCAGCGATCAGCTTCTTGACCTGCTTCTGGCTCTTCCCGCAGAAGGAGCACTTCAGCAGGTCCGACTCGCCGAACTTCGCCATCCGACTCCCTTTCCTGGTGGCCGGTTCTTGGTGGTCTGGTTCTTGGTGGCCGCGACTCCCGTGATGCTCGTGAAACGCCACCGACCGGGCATCGCCCGGTCGTGGTAGGGATTCTACGCCCCTACGGCGGCCGCCGCCGTCAACTCCGAAGGCATATCGCGACGGTTCGTCAGGACCTCGTCGATGATCCCGTACTCCTTCGCCTGCTCCGAGGTGAGGATGAAGTCCCGGTCCGTGTCCTTCGTGATCTTCTCGACGGACTGGCCGGTGTGCTCTGCGATCAGCTCGTCGAGGAGCTGTCGGTACCGCAGGATCTCGCGGGCCTGGATCTCGATGTCGACGGCCTGGCCCTGCGTTCCGCCGTGGGGCTGGTGGAGCAGCACCCGTGCGTGCGGGAGCATGAACCGCTTGCCCTTCGCACCGGCCAGCAGGAGGAATGCCGCGAACGACGCCGCCTGGCCCATGCAGATCGTCGTGATGTCGGGCTTGATGTACTGCATCGTGTCGTAGACGGCGAAGCCGGATGCGACGTCACCACCCGGCGAGTTGATGTACAGGTTGATGTCCTTGTCCGGATCCTCGGACTCGAGATGGAGCATCTGCGCCATCACGAGGTTCGCGACCGAGTCGTCGATCGGCGTACCGAGGAAGATGATCCGTTCCTTCAGCAGCCGCGAGTAGATGTCGAACGAGCGCTCGCCTCGGCTGGTCTGCTCGACCACCATCGGGACCAGGTAGCTCTCAGGGGTGTCCATCACGTGTTCGCCTCCTCCGTTGCCTGCTCTGGCGCGTGTTCGGTGTCGTCCGTCCCAACCGTCTCGATATCGGCACGTTCGACCAGGAGGTCGAGGGCCTTGCTCCTGATGATATCCCCGGCCAGCGTTACGACCTGACCGCTGCGCTCGAGATCCTTGGCGACGGCTTTCGGCTCCCTGCCGTATGCCTGCGCGAGGACGGCGATCTCCGCGCCGATCTCCTCGGCCGTGACATCCAGGGATGCGCTGCGGGCGATGCCTTCCAGGACGAGGTCGCTCTTGATGGCCCGGATCGCGTGCTGACGGGAATCCTCCCGGAGACGCGCCTCGTCCCATCCCTGCAGCTCGAGCATCTTCTCGAGGCCGATCCCCATCCGCTCGGCCTGGTCGCGCGCGTGGTGGACCCGGTGGTCGGTCTCCTCCTCGATCAGGCTGTCGGGCAGGTCGACGTCGACCTTCTCGATCATCGCTTGCAGCGCGAGATCGCGCAGCGCGGCGGTGGCCTCGCGCTCCTTCACCTCGGTGAGCCGCGTGCGCAGGTCGTCGCGGAGCCGGGGGATCGTGTCGAACTCCGAGGCCGTCTTGGCGAACTCGTCGTCCACCTCGGGGAGGCGCCGCGCCTTCACGTCCTTCACGATCACGCTGATGTCGACCGACGCGCCCGCCAGCTCCTCGCCGAAGCGCTCCGGCAGCGTGTCGACCACCTTCAGGATCGCGCCGGGCTTCGTGCCCACGAGCTCCACGTCGAGCTTCTCCCCCACCTCGCCGGAGCCGACGGTGTAGAGGTAGTCGGCGCGCGAGGCCTGTTCCACCTTCTCGCTCCCCCTCATCACGTTCAGGTCCACGGTCACGAAGTCGCCCTGCTGGACGGGCCTCCCGACCGGCTCCAGCTCCGCGAACCGCTCCCGGAGGCGCTCGATCCAGTCGTCGATCTCCTCGTCGGTCACGTCGATCGGGGGCTTCGTGACGCTGATCCCCGTGTAGTCGCCCTCCTCGAAGGAGAGTCGGGGCCGAACCTCCACGGTGGCGGTGAACAGGAAGGGCCGACCCGGCTCCAGCTGCTGCACGTCGATGTCGGGATCGGTGATCGGCGCGAGATCCTCGTCCGTGACGGCCTGCCGGAAGTACGCGGGCACGGACGTGTTCACGAACTGCTCGAAGATCGCGTCCCGGCCGATCTGCGTGTCGATGATCTGCTTCGGCACCTTGCCCTTGCGGAACCCGGGGACCTTGATCTCGTTGGCGATCGCTCGATAGGTGCGGTCGAGGTCCTTGCGGAACTCCTCCGGAGGCACCTCGATCGTGAGCTTCACGGTGTGCGGTTCGACGGTTTCGACTGTCGTTTCCATGGAGGACCCAGGCTACTCGACCCGGGGTGACACTCGGCTCGTCGCGGCGTCGATCGGCGTCGGAAGAGCACCCGTGCGCGACTGGTACGGTCGAGCCGTGTTCGAGAAGGAGCTCGCCTTCGCGCACGAGATCGCCGACCGGGCGGCGGAGATCTCGATGTCGTACTTCCTCGGGGAGTTCGAGATCAGGCAGAAGCCGGACCTGTCGCCCGTCACCCAGGCGGACCTCGAGGTGGAGACCGCCGTCCGGGAGATGATCGCGGCGCGGTTCCCGGCCGATGCGATCACCGGGGAGGAGCACGGCGAGGGCGCCGGCGACCGCGTCTGGATCGTCGATCCGATCGACGGCACCAGGAACTTCGCCGACGGCGTTCCGATCTGGGCGACGCTCCTCGCCCTCCAGGTGGACGGGCGCTCGGTGCTCGGCATGGCGAGCGCCCCCGCGCTCGGCGAACGGTACGAGGCCGTGCGCGGGGGCGGCGCCCGCTGGAACGGCCGCGAGCTCCACGCGAGCGAGCGGAAGCTCGACGATGCGTTCCTGGCGTTCTCGAGCGTCGACGACTGGCTCGGCGGGCCTCGCGAGGACGCCTTCGTCGCGCTCGTCCGCGACACGCGCCGCAGCCGAGGATTCGGGGACTTCTGGGGACACATGCTGGTGGCGCGTGGCGCCGTGGACGTGATGATCGAGCCGTCCCTGCGGATCTGGGACTGGGCCTCGATCGTCGTGATCGTCGAGGAAGCCGGCGGCGTCGTCACCACGTTCGAGGGTGAGGAGCCGGCGGACGGCGCGAGCATCCTCACGTCCAACGCGGTCGTGCACGACGAAGTCGTCCGACGCCTCTCGGGCACGTGAAGCGCTGCTCGTGGGCGCCTGTGGACAACGCCTCCTACCTCGCGTACCACGACGAGGAATGGGGCGTCCCGGTGCACGACGACCGGCGGCTCTTCGAGATGCTGACGCTGGAAGGCGCGCAGGCAGGCCTGTCGTGGTCCACGATCCTGAACAAGCGCGAGGGCTACCGTCGCGCGTTCGCGGACTTCGACCCGAGCGCCGTGGCGCGGTACGGCGCGCGAAAGGTCGAGCGGCTGCTCGCGGACCCCTCGATCGTCCGCAACCGCATGAAGGTGGAGTCGACGATCAACAACGCCCGGCAGGTGCTCGCCGTCCAGGAGGAGGACGGCTCGCTCGACGCGTATCTGTGGTCCTTCGTGAGCGGCTCGCCGAAGGTGAACCGGTTCCGCAGCCTCGGGGACATCCCCCCGGAGACCCCGGAGTCGAAGGCCATGTCGAAGGATCTGAAGCGGCGCGGGTTCCGGTTCGTCGGGCCGACCGTGTGCTACGCGTTCATGCAGGCGTGCGGTTTGGTCATGGACCACGTAGCGAGCTGCTACCGCTACGCTGAGCTGGCCGCGCCCGTGAAAGAGCCACCATCCAGGCGCTGAGGTCGCGGATCGCCCGGACGCCCATTCAGCTGGACCCCCGCGAACCGTGGTCCGAGCAGCTGGTCAAGCGTTCGCAGTGTGTCGGCCGGGCCGAATGTGCGGGACTCTCACGACGAACGCATTCGGGTTACTGCCCCGACTGCGAGGCCGCACGCTTGGCTTGGCGCAGAAAGGGGCTGAGCCAAACCAGGATCACCCCCGAATGTCAGACGCTCCTCCAACGAACGTCGCTGAGTGCCCACGCACCGATCCGAGCCTCGCCACACGGGTGGCCGAACAGATTGCAGATCCGTTCCCGGATGTCCAAGCTCGGAGATCCAGCGCCGCCCCCGAGTTGGGGATGCGAGTGCAGGATCGGTTCAGCTACACCCGGATGATGCTCTCGCAGTTCGATACCGTATCTCCGTCATCCACCCGGCAGGTATCAGGTCCGGGTCCGCCGTCGATCGTGTCATTCCCGGTGGTTCCATCCACCGAATTGAGCGAGTCGGCGTGCCGGTGGCCCAACAACGTGTCGCCGCCGATCCCACCGATCAAGGAATCCCTTCCACGGCCGCCACGAACGACATCAGCGCCAGGTCCTCCGTCGAGATCATCGGCTCCCGTGCCACCCCTGATGATGTCATTCCCGCGCACACCCCGGATGAAGTCATTGCCTGACAGTCCGCAAAGCACGTCTGCTTGCGGCGTCCCAACGATCACGTCGCTTCCACTCGTTCCCGTCTCAGTGCATTCGGCGGCAAGCGAACTCGATACCGATAGTGGCAGTGACGTGATCGCCGTCATGATCACGATCAACACCCTCGCCACATCACGGCCCATGTTCCGCTCCTTTCGACGAGCTCCCAGGAACGTGAGAAGCCGCCGGAACCCGAAGGCCCCAGCGGCTTCTCAAGGGGCACGGTAAACACCGCCGCTCGTCCTGTCAAACTCGCTGCATGCGGCCTCCGACTCAGTCCAACGAGCAATCGTAGGGGCCATCTTCTGGCCGGTGCGGCGCTCCCCCTTCGAGCACCCACGCGAAGACCACAGCAAGCGCGTCGATGTCGCAATCGGAGAGGACCGGGTCGCCTAGATCTGGCCAGCCGTAGCCCATCAGGTCGGTGCTCTCCTCGAGGTTCGTGGCGTGTCCGAGCCCGAGCGCATGGCCGATCTCGTGGAGGGCCACCCACGTCAGTTCCTGGGCCGTGTACTCCTCGAATTCGGAACCCGGCGGCGGTACGGAACCAACGATGACATTGCCGCAGTCCTGCCGGCCGCAGAGCGCGATCCCGCCGAACGCGGCGCCGCCGAAGTGTGGAACGAAGTGCACCACCATGTCGGCGACCTGCTGGTTGTTGGTTTCCGTTCCGGTGACGTCGGTCAGCGTGATGGCGCCGTCGAAGCACCTGAGCAACACGTCCGCCCAGATCTCGATGGCTTCGTGGACCGCATCAAGCTGCTCATCGGTCGCCTTCGGGTGAGCTTGGACGGCGATCGTCAGGTCGGCGTGGTCCCACCAGTACCCCTGGTAGTACGTACTCAGCAGCTCAAGGCTCTCAGCGTTCGATTCGGGCAGCCTGCAGGAAGGCTGCGAGACGACCTCCTTGGGCGTCGCCACGGCCGCGGTGGGCGCGAGCAGGACGGTCGCGAGCGCGAGGGCGAGGATCGATCGAAGACGCATCTGAACC
>DASSDW010000240.1:0-5768 GCA_035696925.1 Actinomycetota bacterium | reverse complement strand
GCTGATCCTGCCCAAGAGTCCATATCGACGGCAGGGTTTGGCACCTCGATGTCGGCTCGTCTCATCCTGGGGCTGGAGCAGGTCCCAAGGGTCGGGCTGTTCGCCCGTTAAAGAGGCACGCGAGCTGGGTTTAGAACGTCGCGAGACAGTTCGGTCCCTATCCGCTGTGGGCGCAGGAGATTTGAGAGGAGCTACCCCTAGTACGAGAGGACCGGGGTGGACGAACCTCTGGTGTGCCAGTTGTCGCGCCAGCGGCATGGCTGGTTGGCCACGTTCGGAAGGGATAAGCGCTGAAAGCATCTAAGTGCGAAGCCCGCCTCGAGATGAGATCTCCCACTGGCTCGACCAGGTAAGGCCCCTCGCAGACCACGAGGTTGATAGGCGGGAAGTGGAAGCACGGCAACGTGTGGAGCTGACCCGTACTAATAGGCCGAGGACTTGACTCTCGCTCGCGCTCGCTATCGTGTTCCGAGCTCTGCTCGGGGCGCATCCTCGCTTCCGTCCCGACGGCACGACGACCCTCCCGAGGGCGATCCGGCGGTCGGGACAGGCTGTTTCGGTGGCCATGGCGGAGGGGGAACACCCGGTCCCATCTCGAACCCGGAAGTTAAGCCCTCCAGCGCCGATGGTACTGCTCTGGAGACGGAGTGGGAGAGTAGGTCGCTGCCGAGACTTCGTACGAACGGGCCGCCCGCGGGGGCGGCCCGTTCGCGTTTCCGTAGGCTTGCCGCATGTCCGGCGCGTTCCATCAGAAGGGGCGTGGGGGCCCTCGGGCCGCCACGCCGATCACCGCGCTCCCCCGGCCGATCCAGGACGAGGTTCGCCGCACCGCGCCGCCGGGCAAGGATCGCGAGGCGATGTCTCGCCTGGGACGGGCGATCGAGTTGCTCGATCGCGATGATCCGAAGGGCGCGGCGGCCGAGGCCGAGAAAGCGAAAGCCCTCGCGCCCCGCTCCGGCGCGGTGCGAGAGGTGCTCGGGCTCGCGATGTACGGGCTCGGGAGGTGGCAGGAAGCGCTCACGGAGCTGAAGGCGTACAAGCGGATCAGCGGCCGCACCGACCAGAACCATCTGATCGCCGACAGTCTGCGAGGGCTCGGCCGGCCGAAGGAGGCGGTGCCTCTGGCCGAGGAGGTCCTCCGGGTCAAGGGCGTTTCCAACGAGGCGAAAGCCGAGGCCGTGATCGTCGCCGCGTCGGCCCTGGCCGATCAGGGCCGATTCGCCGAGGCGCTCGCGTTCCTGGGCCGGGCGAAGACCCGGGACGACCGATCCGAGGGGTACACGCTGCGTCTTTGGTACGTGAAGGGCGACATCCTCGCGCGAGCGGGCAGGAAGCAGGAGGCGGCGGAGGAGTTCCGCAGGATCATGCAGCACGACCCGAGCGCCTACGACGCGGCGGAGCGCCTGGCCGAGGTCAGCTAGCCCCCTTCGGATCGGGCTCGTGCGGTGCTCGGTCGCGGCGCTTCTCCCAGTAGCGAGCGAGGCCCTGCGCGTTCATCCTGATGCTGGAGAGCAGTCGGAGCCGATCCTCGAGCGTCTCCAGGTCGAGAGCCGCCTCTGCTCCCGTCTCGATGTCGGCCAGGGCGGCGGACTCGAGCCGAGCGACAAGCTCGTCGGGGTCGTTCCGTTCCTTTACGCCCTCCTGTACGACGCCCGCCCAGTCGCGCACCCGCCGGATCGCGAGGTCGCACGTCGCGTCCACCTCCCCGAGGGGCCCGAAGTGCGCGAACAGGAGGACAGAGCGGGCGGCCCGACGGATCCGCTCGATCGAGTCCACGTACCGCTCGAGGTCGAACTCGGGAGGTGGTGTGGCCGGGCGGAGCACGGGGAGGTCGGGCACGTGGATCCCGAGGGCATCGCCCGTGAAGACGGACCCGGTGCGCGAGTCGACGAGCGCCACATGGTGCGACGCATGCCCCGGCGTCGCGAGGACGAGGAGGTCGCGGCCGCCGAGGGCGATCGTGTCCGCGTCCTCAAGAGGGCGAACGCGGCCGCCCGCGACGGGCTCCGTCGGACCGAAGAGCTCGCGCATCTCGGCCTCCCCCCAGACGCGCGCGGTGCTCGCCACCAGGCGCTCCGGGTCGACGAGATGGGGTGCGCCACGTTGGTGCACCCAGACCGTGGCGCGCGGGAAGCGCTCCGCGAGCCGGCCGACCCCGCCCGCGTGGTCGAGGTGGATGTGCGTGAGCACGATGTGGGCGAGCTCGTCGGGGGCCACGCCGAGCGAGTGGAGCGCCTCGGTGACCGGTTCGACCGACGTCCCCGGTCCCGTCTCGACCAGCGCCGTTTCCGTGGCCTCGAGGAGGTAGGCGGCCGTGTAGCGCGCCCGGCCCCCCATGAACGTGTCGATCGCGGTGATCCCGTCCGCGACCGGGAACACGACCGGCGGGGGACGCTCCATCCGACCAGTGTCGCAGGCCGTGTCGGTGGCGGGGGATACCGTCGCCGTTCCCCCGGAAGGAGGCACGAAGTGGGGGCAGACATGGTGACGGTGAACGTCGTCGTGCTCGCGGGCACGGTCGCCGCGGATCCGGTGCAGCGGCGGATGCCGTCGGGAGACGAGGTCACGGAGCTCCGACTGTCCGTTCCGGAGGCGGGACGACGCCTCCTCCCTCTCCCGGTCGCGGCGTGGCACGCCACGGTCGGAGCGCGCACCGTCGACGGGATCGCCAAGGGAGACGCCGTGCTCGTGCACGGGCAGCTCGTTCGACGGTTCTACCGGAGTGGCGCAGGAGCGCGGAGCCTGACGGAGGTGGTGGCCACCGGGATCAAGAAGCTCGAGCAGCCCGCCGCCTGACGACGGGATCGTCCGGTCCGGCCACGTTGCGCCTCCCCGCTGCTAACGTCGAACGGACACGACGGGGACTCCCGTCGCGTCCGGTCGGGCCGAAGGACGGAGACGGTGCACGCGGACAACGAGCAACGCTCGGCGTACGACCTGTACGCGCGCGGCCGGTCGATGCTCGCAGGCGGCCATCCCCATCAGGCCGTGATGCTGTTGTCGCAGGCGAAGCTCCTGGAGCCGGAGAAGGCGTCGATCCGCGAGGCGCTCGGACGCGCCCTCTACGCGTGTGGCCGAGCGTCACGCGCGCGGCGCGAGTTCGCGAAGGCGGTCCAGCTCGACCCGTCCGACGACTATGCCCACTTCGCGCTCGCCCTGGCGTGCGAGCGCACCGGCCAGCGCTCGCGGGCCCGAGGGCACGCGAAGCTGGCGGTCGTCCTTCGGCCCGACGTACCCGACTACGTCCGGGTGCTCGAGCGGCTCTCGGCCTGACGCGTGCTCGCCGATCCGTACGACGCGATCCTGCTCGATCTGGACGGCGTCCTGTACCGATGGCCGGACGCCGTCCCGGGCGCCGCGGCAGCCGTCGCCGCGTTGCGTGAGGCCGGCAAGTACCTCGCGTTCGTCACGAACAACTCCAGCCGGACGCCCGCGCAGGTGGTGGAACGTTTGGGCTCGGTGGGGGTTGATGCCATGCCCGAGGAGGTCGTGACCTCCGCGCTCGCGACCGCGTCGATCCTGGCCGAACGCGAAGTCCGATCGGCGTTCGTGGTGGGGGAGGAAGGGCTCCTGGACGCGCTCGCCGGCGCCGGGATCCGGGCGGTCCCGCCATCCGATCCTCTCCCCGACGCCGTTGTGGTGGGGTTCGATCGCAGGGCCGACTACGCGAAGCTGAAGGATGCGGCGGTGCTGGTGGAGCGAGGCGTGCCGCTCTTCGCCTCGAACGCCGACCCTTCCTTCCCTTCGTCCGGAGGAGAGTCGTGGCCGGGCGCCGGCGCGCTCCTGGCGGCGATCGAGACCACGACCGGCGTGCGGGCCGAGGTCTTCGGCAAGCCGGAGCCATCCCTGTTCCAGCGAGCCCTCGCCTCGACGGGCGGGGCACGCCCCCTGGTTGTCGGCGATCGCCTGGACACGGACATCGCGGGCGCCGGGCGGCTGGGCTGGGATTCGGTGCTCGTGCTCACGGGCGCCGCTCGTCGAGCGGACGTCGACGGTGTCTCGTGGAAGCCGACGTTCATCGTGGACGACGTCGGCGGCCTGCTGACGGACCCGGCGCATGAGGGCGGGGGTATCCTGCCAAAGGAGGTGCCCAACCACACTGGAGGGTTCGCACGATGGTGATCGACGACATCCGGAGGACGTTCGAAGCCTTGATCGGTCAGCTCAGCCCGTCGAAGGCGCAGGAGCTCGCCAAGCGGTACCTGGAGCCCGGCGCGGCCAAGGAGCAGGTCGCGAAGACCGCGGGAGAGCTGGTCGACCTGTCGCAGCGTCTCCGCGACACGGTCCGCAAGGAGGTCTCGCAGCAGCTCCGTTCGATGGGCGGGGCCACCCAGGACGAGCTCGACGCCCTCCGCAAGCGCGTCCGCGACCTGGAGCGCGCCGCGGGGATGACGGCGTCCGGCCGGTCGACGGCGGGTCGGAAGACGGCCGCTCGCTCGTCGACCGCCCGCCAAGGGCGAACGAAGAAGACGGCGGCCCGGACGGCGACCGCGCGGAAGACCACGGGCGCTCGCCGGAAGGCGTCGAGCGCTTCCTGAGCGGAGCCCGCGCGTGGGCCGTCGCCGCCTCGATCTCGAGCTCGTCCGTCGAGGGCTGGCCGGGAGCCGGGCGGAAGCCCAGGAAGCGGTCCGGGCGGGTCACGTGACGGTGCAGGGCGCGCCGGCGACGAAGAGCACCGCTCTCGTGGGTGCCGACCAGGCGCTCGCGGTCGCTGGCCCCGGGCGGCCGTTCGTCTCCCGCGGCGGGGCGAAGCGGGCCGCGGCCCTCGACGCGTTCGCGATCGACCCCTCGGGGCGTGACTGCCTCGATGCGGGCGCATCAACGGGAGGTTTCACGGACTGCCTGCTCCAGCGCGGCGCGCGTCACGTCGTCGCCGTCGACGTCGGCTACGGCCAGCTCGCCTGGGAGCTCCGGACGGATCCGCGTGTGACGGTGCTCGATCGGACGAACGTTCGAGAGCTCGACCGGGATGCGCTCCCGTACCTGGCCTCGCTCGTGACGGCCGACCTCGCGTTCACCTCGCTCCGCACCGTGGTGCGGAGGCTGGTCGACGTGGCGGATCGAAAGGCGGACCTCGTCCTCCTGGTCAAGCCGCAGTTCGAGGCGCCACGGGCGGAGGTGGGAGCCGGTGGCGTGGTCACGGATCCCGACGTCTGGCGTCGCACGATCGGCGTGGTGGCCGATGCGACGGCGGAGGCCGGGGCCCCCGCAGCCGGAGTGATCCCGTCCCCGATCACGGGTCCTGCCGGCAACGTCGAGTTCCTCCTGCGCGCCACGATCGGCCGCGAGCGAACTCATCTCGATGTCGACGCCGCCATCGGCGCTGCCCGGGAGCTGACGAACGCGTGAGCGTCGTCTCGTTCGTCGTCCACGAGGGTCGCGCTTCGGCGATCGAGACCGCTGAGTCGCTCCGCCGCGACCTGCAGGCGGAGTCCGTGGAGACCCGGATCGCCCGGGGGCCGGACGACGTGCGCGAGGAGCGACCGGACCTGGTGGTTTCCGTGGGAGGGGACGGGACGTTCCTGCGAGCCGCGCGGGTCGCGGCGGAGGCGAATTGCCCGGTCCTGGGCGTCAAGGTGGGCCGGCTCGGCTTCCTGACGGAGATCGAGCCGGGACCCGACGCGATAGTGCTGATCCGCGCCGCCCTCGACGGGCGCGCCAAGGTGGAGGAGCGGCTCGCGGTGATGGCCGAGCCCGCGGACGGGAACCGGTTCCCGACCCAGTGGGCGATGAACGAGATCATGGTCGAGAAATGGACGCGCCACCGC
>DASSDW010000239.1:0-3705 GCA_035696925.1 Actinomycetota bacterium | reverse complement strand
TCCGGAACGCGAGCAGTCCGAGGGCCGCCGCGCCGGCGATCCCCACCAGCACCACCCAGGCGGCGAAGCGACCCGCGGCGTCGAGCGTGTTCCGCTCCACCTCGGCGGCGACCGAGTCGATCCCACGCCGGAGTCCTTCCTGCAGCTGCTCGACGTCGACCTCCCGGAGCGACGCGCGCAGATGGAGCGGCGCGCCGTGGGTATCGGCGCGGACCCGACCGAGCGGGGGGAGCGAGATGTCCGTGACGCTCCGGCCGAAATCCGCCTCGACCTGGATCTGGAACGGACCCGCATCGACGGTGGTCTTCGCGAAGGCCTGGAGGCCGAGGGCGGCGCCCGCGACGCCCACCAGGAGAGGCCCGACGACCGCCGCCCACCAGGCCCAGCGAGGCGAGCGTGCCATGGCGGGCACCGTAGCAGTGCCCGTGCGCGAGACGCCTAGCTCACCGCGGTGGGAACGGTCGCGTCCGCGAACCCCTTCGCAACGTCGAGGAAGGACTCGAGTGCCGGGGAGGGGTTGTCATCGCTCCACACGATCCCGTACCCGACGAGCGGAGTCGGCTCCTCGACCGGGCGGAACACCACCCCTGGAGCGCCGCGCTCGAACCCCGCGGGCAGCACGCCGATCGCGAACCCTCCTCCGTTCGCGACGCGCTCGAGCCGACGCGCATCCTCGATCTCGGGGACGGAGAGCGCGAAGGGGTGCCGGGTGCCGCCGAAGAGCAGCCGGTGGATGTGGTCGATCATCTCCGGGTCGATGTTGTGCGGCCAATCGAGGAAGGGCTCCTGCAGGAGCTCCTCGCGTGGCACGCGCTCCAGCCCGGCCCATCGATGCCCTTCCGGGGCGATCACGACGAGCTCGAACGTTCCGAGCTGCTGGTAGCGAGGCGCGGGCTCGACCGATCGGAACGGCGACAGGACGACCGCCACGTCGAGCGCGCGGGTGCTGATCCCCGCGATGAGATCGGGGTTGAAGCGCGGATGGATCTCGACCTCGATGTCCGGATGCTGGATCTCGAACTCCCGGAGCACGGCTTCCGCCGCCACGGGGATCCCCAGGATGGGCGTGCCCATCTTCAGGAGGGCGCTCCGTCCGCGTTCGGCCAAGATCGCGCTCGCCACGGCTCGATCCGCGAGCTCGACAGTCAACCGCGCCTGACCCAGGAACGCGCGGCCCGCCTCGGTGAGCTGGACGCCCGTCCGCCGGTCGCGGGTGAGGAGCCGGGCGTTGAGGGCACGTTCCAACTTCCCGATCTGTTGGGAAAGACCCGACTGTGCGATGCGGAGCCGTTCGGCCGCCTTCCCGAAGTGGAGCTCCTCGGCGACCGCGATGAAGTACCTGAACTGGCGGAGCTCGACGTTCGCCACCGGTCCCCCCGTTCTCTTCGACCGATGGCCCCCATCTTGCCTCCGAGCCGGAGATATTGTCAACTGACCGTGTCATATGACAGAGTCACAGTGTCCTCGAAGCACTTCGACCGCCAAGGGTTGGGCGCATGATGGCAACCTCAAAGATCGCTGAGTCCCTGCGGGCCGCTCGGATCCGACTCGCTTGGAGTCGCGAAGCGCTCGCCTACCACTCCGGCGTGAGCTGGTCGGCGATCGCGCAGATCGAGTCCGGGCGGCGCAAGGACGTCCGGCTCGGCACCCTCTCGGCCCTCGCGGAAGCGCTCGGCGTGAGCGTCGACTACCTGATAGGGAACGCGGGAACGATCGGGCACCCGCTCTTCGAACACCGCGTCCTTCCATACGCGTCCGAAGAGGATCTGCTCTCGACCGCGGTGCCCTTCCTCGCCGAAGGGATCGACCGTTCCGACGCCCTCATGACCGTGATGCCCAAGGGGCGGAACGGGCTGATCCGCGACAACCTGGACGGCGCCTCTTCGCAGGTCGAGTTCGTCGACGCAGCGGATTGGTACACATCGCCGGGTGCCGCACTGGATCGGTATCGCGTCTTCTTGAAGGAGCGCCTCGTCGCCGGCGCCGTGTGGGTCCGAGTCGTCGGCGAGCTCCCGCTCGTGGGTCGAAGCCGGGCGGAGATCGCGGCCTGGACCCGCTACGAGTCGATCGTCAACCTCGCGTTCGCGTCGGCGCCGGCCACGATCATCTGCACCTACGACACGGAGGCGTTGCCCGATGGCGTCGTCGCCGACGCCCACCGGGCACACCCCGCGATCGCGGACGGGAGCCTCGGAACCGCGAATCCCTCGTACCGAGACGCCGAGGAGCTGCTGCTCCGTCCGGCCGCCGCGCGCTAGGCCGCGTCCGCGGCTCGACGGATCTCCGCGATGTCGATCTTCTGCATCTGGAGCATGGCCTGCGTCGCTCGCTGTGCTCGCCCGGGGTCGGGGTCGCCGAGGAGGTCGTAGAGCTCCGTGGGGATGATCTGCCAGGACAGGCCGTACCGGTCCTTCAGCCAGCCACACATGCTCTCCTCGCCTCCCTCGGTGAGCGCGGACCAGAGCTCGTCCACCTCTCCTTGCGACGCGCAGCTCACGACGAAAGAGATCGCGTCCGTGAACGAATGGTCCGGACCCCCGTTCAGGGCCGTGAACGCCTGCCCCTCGACCTGGAACGAGACGGTCATGGCGGTCCCTGGCGCGGGCGATCCCTCGGGATAGCGAGCGACGCTGTGGATCTTGGTCCCGCCCGTGGCTCCGCTCCAGTCGGAGAACACCTTGACGTAGAACTCGGCGGCCTCTTCGGCCTTGTCGTCGTACCACAGGAACGGAGTGATCTTCGACATCTCCCGTCTCCTCCTCTTCGGCCCCTCGCTGGGGCATTCATCATCGGGTCGGAGCGGTCTCGCCGTTCTCGACATCACCCGGACCGTACGTCCCGGTTTGCTCGACCGACCAGGAGGGAATCATCCTCTCGGTTCCGAGGGCCATCCTCGGAACCGAAGGTGAACAGAGCCGGCCCCCTGGGGAAGCGGGCCGGCTCGTTCGCGCCGAGGGACGATCGGCGTCCTAGACGTCGTAGTACAGGTGGAACTCGTGCGGGTGCGGCCGGAGGCGGATCGCGTCGACCTCGTGGGCGCGCTTGTACTCGATCCAGGTGTCGATCACGTCCTGGGTGAACACGCCGCCTTCGAGCAGCCACTGGTGGTCGCCCTCGAGCGTGTCGAGCACCTCCTCGAGGGAACCGGGCACCTGCTTGACCGAAGCCTTCTCCTCGGGCGGCAGGTCGTAGAGGTCCTTGTCCATCGGCTCCGGCGGCTCGATCTTGTTCTTGATCCCGTCGATCCCCGCCATCAGCATCGCGCTGAACGCGAGGTACGGGTTACAGGCCGCATCCGGGGTGCGGAACTCGAGACGCTTCGTGGCCGGCTGCCGAGAGAAGACGGGGATCCGGACGCACGCGCTGCGGTTCCGCTGCGAGTAGACGAGGTTGATCGGCGCCTCGTAGCCGGGCACGAGCCGGCGGTACGAGTTCGTCGTGGGGTTCGTGAACGCCAGGAGGGCCGGCGCGTGCTGAAGCAGCCCGCCGATGTACCACCGGGCCATGTCCGAGATGCCCGCGTAGCCGACCTCGTCCCAGAACAGGTTCTCGTCGTCCTTCCATAGGCTCTGGTGGGTGTGCATCCCGGAGCCGTTGTCCTGGAAGATCGGCTTCGGCATGAACGTGACGGTCTTGCCGGCCGCCCACGCCGTGTTCTTGACGACGTACTTGTACTTCATCACGTTGTCGGCGGTCGCCAGCAGC
>DASSDW010000238.1:0-6678 GCA_035696925.1 Actinomycetota bacterium | reverse complement strand
GAGCAGTATCGGTGCAACTAGCAGCTTCTTCACCCCATCCTCCTCATGGTGAGTCTTCTGTAGGAAGCGTGACCTAGAGCGACGTTACCCATGTATCCGATGGGAAACACCCTCCCTTGGCCCTAGACCCTACGCCCCACGATGAGACCATAGCCCATGCGTCGAGCCCGAGTGAAGATTTCAGGGAACGTTCAGGGGGTGTTCTTCCGTACGTCCTGCGCCGATGCGGCCAGAGCCGCCGATGTTTCCGGGTGGGTCCGCAACGTGCCTGGTGGGACCGTCGAAGCGGTGTTCGAAGGAGACGATCGAGACGTCGAAGCGATGCTGAGGTGGTGTCGGGTGGGTCCGCCGCTCGCGCGCGTGGATCGCGTCGGATGGGTCGACGAGGCCCCGGTCGGCGAGACAGGGTTCCGCATCGAGCACTGATCGAGCACTGGAAAAGCACGCGAGCGGTTACCCGGTCGCGTCCAGGACCACTGTTAGCATCGCGCCGCATGTTCTTGCGACAGATCCAGATCCGCGGGTTCAAGTCCTTCGCGGACAAGACCATCCTCGAGTTCACGCCCGGCGTCAGCGTGATCGTAGGTCCCAACGGTTCCGGGAAGTCGAACCTCGTCGACGCGATCAGCTGGGCCCTCGGGGAGCAGGGCCCCCGGGCGCTGCGCGGCGGTCAGATGGCCGACGTGATCTTCGCGGGGACGCCGAGCCGGCCCGCGCTCGGGATGGCCGAGGTCAAGCTCGTGATCGACAACGAGGCCGGCCTGATCCCGGTGCCCATGTCCGAGATCGAGGTGAGCCGCTCGATCTTCCGTTCGGGCGACAGCGAGTACCGGATCAACGGGAAGCTCGTCCGCCTGCTGGACGTCCAGGAGCTCCTGAGCGAGTCCGGGATCGGCAGGGCACTGCACACGGTGGTCGGCCAGGGCCAGCTCGAGGAGGTCCTCCTCTCCCGGCCGGAGGACCGCCGGAAGTACATCGAGGAGGCGGCGGGCATCGCGAAGCACCGCCGCCGCAAGGAACGCGCGGAGCGCAAGCTCGCGGGTCTGGACCACGATCTGCTCCGGCTCCAGGACGTGATGACCGAGCTGCGCCGACAGCTCAAGCCGCTCCGACAGCAGGCGGAGATGGCCAAGAAGCACGAGACGTTGACCGCGCAGGCGGAGGAGCTCTCCCGCAAGCTCGCGGCCGCCCGGCTCCGGGGCCTGCTGGCCGAGCGCGAGCGGAGGCAGGGCGGCTGGGACGAAGGGTTGGCCCAGCGACAGGAGGCCCGCGCCCGGCTCGATGCGCTGGACGCCGAGGTGCTCGCCGGCGCCGACGCCCGGGCGGCCGCAGCTCGCCGTCTGGCCGACGTCGAGCTCCGGTTCCGGGACGCGCAGGCGGACCGGACCGAAGCGGAGCAGGCCTTCCGCGGAGCTCTCGATCTCGAGGGCGAGGCGCGCCAGGCGCTCGCTTCCCAGGCAGGGAGCGCGGCCCGGATCGACGCGATCGAGGCCGAGCTCGCCCGCGTCGAGACGGACCTCGAGCGGACCGTGGGGGAGCTCGTCGACCGGGAGCGCGAGCTCGAGGAGGCGGAGACGGCGTTCCGCGACGCGGACCAGCATCGACGGGAGATCGACGAGCTCCGCCGCCGAGCGGGCGAGGAGGCCGTCGGACGCCGGGTCGAGGTCGAGGCGCTGGAGCGCGCGATCTCCTCGGGCGAGCGGGAAGGAGACCGCCTCGAGGGTGAGCTCGCTGGCGTGCGCGATCGGCTCGCCGCGCTCCGGACCGAACGCGAAGGGATCGAGGCGGACATCGAGAGCCTCGACGGCCAGACGTCCCCGCTCGCCGAGCGTCGCACACAGCTCGAGAACGAACGGCGCCGCGCGATCGAGAAGGTGGAGGAGCTCGACGACGTCGAGCGGCGGCAGCAGTCTCGCCTCGAGCTGCTGGACGCGCGCCGGCGAGACATCGAGGAGACCCCGGGGTCTCGCTTCCTGAAGACACACCGTGGTCGCGCCGCCGGCGTGCTGAAGGATCTCGTCCGGGCGGAGCCTGGCCTGGAGCGGGCGTTGCTCGCCGCACTCGGGCCGCTCGCGGACGCCGTCGTCTTCGAGGATCGGGAGCACGCGCTCGCCGCGACGCCGGACGGCGACGGTGCGATCCTCGCGATCGCCGCCGGCGGGCCCGTCCCCCAGGGACTGTCGGGGGAACGACCGTTGCTCTCCGCGGTGGATGCGGATCCGGCTGCCAGGGGGATCGTCAGCACCGTGCTGCGCGACGTCTACCTCGCGAGCTCCACCGAGGAGGCGGCCAAGAAGCAGGACGCACATCCGGGGGCGTCGTTCGTCACGTCCGACGGGACCCTCGTGGGGCCGGCCGTCATCCACACGCCGAAGGCGACCGACGGCCTCGCCCGCGAGATCCGCGCGGAGCTGCAGGTCCTCGCACACGATCTCGCGGGGACGAGGAGCCGGTTGCAGCCGCAGCGGCAGCGCATGGAGGAGACGTCGGAGGAGATCGACTTCCTGAACCAGCAGATCGAGGCGGCCGACGCCGACATCACGTCGGCGGCCGAGCGTCTGGCGGCCATCGAGCGAGATCTGGCCGCGGCGAGCACCGAGGAGGATCTGTTCTCCGAGCGTCTGAGCGGCGTGCGCGACGCCCAGGCGGCCGCGCGGAGCCGCCTCGCGGAGCTCGGGTCGGCCGGTCCCGAGTCGATCCCGGAGCTGCCGCCGCTTCCCCAGCCGCCCGTCCAAGCCAGGGTCATGGTGGAAACGCTCCGACGCGACCGGGCCTCGCTCGACGCGCGTCTCGCGCGGCTCCGAGCCGAGCGAGACGAGGCGACGGCGCAGGACCCGCTCCAGCTCCGCTCGGCGCTGGAGCACGCGGAGGAGGCGAGGATCTCCGCCGAGCAGGCCGCCGCCGCCGCCGAGGAGCGGGCGGCCGCGGTGGCCGACGAACGGGACGCAGCGGGGGCCGCGGAGCGAGCCGCCGCCGCCGCCGAGGCCGAGATCAACAAGGCCTGGAGGGAGGCGTCGACCGAGCTCGACCGGCTCCGCGAGACCTACGAGGACGACGACCGGCTCCGCGGCGACATCGAGCGACGGGTCCGCGACGCCGAGCGACTGCTCCGCGAAGGGCACGGGCTCGAGCCGGAGGCAGCGCTCTCGATGGTGACGGAGGACGACTCGGTGCAGTCCCTGGAGAAGGCGAGCGAGCTCGTCCAACGGCGGCTCGGCCTCCTCGGGCGCGTCAACCTTCTCGCGACGGGGGAGTTCGAGGCGGTCCAGGAGCGCCACGACTTCATGCAGCGAGAGCTGGACGATGTCCGCGCGGCGCGCCGCGACCTGCTGGAGCTCGTCGCGCAGGTGGATCGGGAGATCCAGGAGAGCTTCGACGGTGCGTTCCGCGACGTGGCGGCCCAGTTCGAGCGATTGGTGAAGGAGCTCTTCCCGGGCGGGGAAGGACGTCTCGTGCTCACGGACCCGGCCCACCCGCTGGAGGCGGGGATCGAGATCGAGGCGAGTCCGGGCCGCAAGCGCGTCAAGCGGATCTCCCTCCTCTCGGGAGGCGAACGGTCCCTGGCGGCCCTGGCGTTCCTCTTCGCGATCTTCACCGCGCGACCCTCACCCTTCTACCTGATGGACGAGGTGGAGCCCGCGCTCGACGACCTGAACCTCCACCGGTTCCTCCGGCTGGTGGCGGGATTCGCGCGCGACGCGCAGGTGATGATCGTCACCCACCAGAAGCGCACGATGGAGATCGCCTCGATGATGTACGGCGTCTCCCTCAACACGGACGGAACCACGAAGATCCTCTGCCAGCGCCTTGAGCATCCGGAGGTACCGCCGGATCCGGGCGCGGCAGCCTCTCCCGAGCTGGTCGAGATGCCAGAGAGCGAGCGGGTCGGCTAGCGTCCGGGCGTGGAGATCGTCGTCGCCGTCCTGTTCGTCTGTCTCGCCGTCGGGATCGTCTTCGTCCGACTCTCCACCGCACGGAAGGAGGCCGAACGACTCCGCGACGAACCCGAGGTGGAGATCCCGGCCCCGACGATCGAGACGCCCGCGCCGGAACCGCGGGAGCGCCTCGGGACGCGCGTCCGGACACTCCTGTCCCGCGGCGGGACCGAGGCGTGGGAGACCCTCCATGACCTCCTGCTGAAGGCGGACGTCGGTCCCTCGGCGGCCGCCCGGCTCGTGCAACGGGTCCGGGCGCGGTGGTCGCGGGAGGCCGATGCGGAATCGCTGCTCCGCGAGGAGATGGTCGAGATCCTCGGTCCGGATTCGCGGCTCTCCCTGCCGGACGAAGGGCTCGGCGTGATCCTCGTGGTGGGGGTCAACGGGTCGGGGAAGACGACCACGATCGGCAAGCTGGCGAGACGTCTGGCCGGCGAAGGCCGGACCGTGAGCATCGCCGGCGCCGATACGTTCCGCGCCGCCGCCGGCGAGCAGCTCGAGGTATGGGCGGTGCGTGCGGGTGCGCACCTCGTGGCGCAGGAACGGGGTGCCGACCCCGGCTCCGTCGTGTTCGACGCCGTGAAGTCGGCCGTCGCAAGGGGCTCCGACGTCTTGATCGTCGACACGGCCGGGCGGCTCCATACGAAATCACCGTTGATGGATGAGCTCCAGAAGATCGGACGGGTGGTGGGGAAAGCGGGCGCGTCGGTCGCCGAGACCTTGCTCGTGCTCGATGCCACGACGGGGCAGAATGGGATCGCCCAGGCCAAGGCGTTCACCGAGGCGGTGGATGTGTCCGGGATCGTCCTGACGAAGCTCGACGGAACCGCGAAGGGCGGCGTCGTGCTGGCGGTACGCGAGGAGCTCGGTGTGCCGGTGCGGCTCGTGGGCACCGGTGAGGGTCCGGACGACATCCAACCGTTCCGCGCGGAGATCTTCGCGAACAGGATCCTGGCGTCGTGAGCAGGCGGATCCTGATCGTCGAGGACCACCCGACGATGCGGGAGGCGATGCGCCTCGTCCTCGAGCGCGAGGGGTTCGAGATCGACGACGCCTCGGACGGCGATCAAGCGCTCGCCGCGGTGCGCGACGACCCGCCGGACCTGGTCCTCCTCGACATGAGCATCCCGGGCACGGCCGGCCCAGAGGTGCTCGCCGCCATCAAGAGCGATCCCTCGACGTCGCAGGTGCGGGTGATCGTGGTGACGGCGACCGGCGAGGAGGGCAGGTCCGCCGCCATGGCGGTGGGCGCGGATCACTACTTCACGAAGCCGTTCAGTCCGATCGCTCTCCTCCAGGCCGTCGAGGAGGTCATGGGGACGGAGACGGACGGGCTCGACGGGTAGGATGCCGGTTCGCGCCGGCGCCTCGGCAGGGAACGCGGCTCGGCCGCCGGCTCGTCAAGGACACCCGAAGGAAGATCTCTCTCGATGTTCGACACGCTGACCGCCAAGCTCGACGGCACGTTCAAGAAGCTGCGCTCCCGAGGCAAGCTGCATCCGAAGCAGGTCGACAACGCCCTCGACGACATGCGGACGGCGTTGCTCGAGGCCGACGTGGCGCTCGAGGTAGCCGATGGCTTCCTCGGCCGGGTCCGGACCCGTGCGCTCTCCGAAGAGGTCATGAAGAGCCTCACGCCGGCGCAGCAGGTGATCAAGGTCGTTCGTGACGAGCTGCAGGCAACGCTGGGTGGCGAGCACGTGCGGTTCGTGGTGCCCTCGGCTCGGAGGGCCGTGGTGATGATGGCGGGGGTCCAGGGTTCGGGGAAGACCACGGCGTGCGCGAAGCTGGCCTTCCGCCTGAAGAAGGATGGCCGCCGGCCGGTTCTGGTCGCGGCGGATCTCGAGCGTCCGGCGGCGGTCGAGCAGCTGTTCACCCTGGGGGGAGAGATCGGCGTGCCCGTGGTGTCCGAGGGCCGCGACCCGGTCAAGGTCGCGAAGGCCGCCCTGAAGGAGGCGGACCGGAGGGGGTACGACGTGGTGATCGTCGACACGGCCGGTCGGCTGCATGTCGACGAGGAGATGATGCGGCAGGCACGGCGGATCCGCGACGTCGCCAAGCCCGATCACGTCTTGATGGCGTGCGACGCGATGACCGGACAGGACGCGGTGATCCAAGCGCGTGCGTTCCTGGCAGAGGTCGAGACGACCGGCTTCATTCTCACCAAGCTCGACGGCGACGCGCGGGGCGGCGCAGCGCTCTCGATCACGGCGGTCACGGGCAAGCCGGTGTTCTTCGCGGGGGTGGGGGAGAAGCCGGCGGACCTCGAGGAGTTCCATCCCGACCGGATGGCCGGCCGGATCCTCGGGATGGGCGACGTCCTCAGCCTGATCGACAAGGCCACGGACACCCTGGACGCCGACGAAGCGAAGGCATCCGCCGAGAAGATGCTCCAGGGAGCGTTCACCCTCGAGGACTTCCTCGCGCAGCTCCGGCAGATGCGGCAGCTCGGACCGATCCAGGACCTGCTCAAGATGCTCCCGGGCATGCCGGGAGGCAAGAACGCCTTCAAGGACCTCGCGGACCAGGTGGACGAGAGCAAGCTCCGGCAGGCCGAGGCACTGATCCTGTCCATGACGCCGGACGAGCGCCGGAATCCCGGTATCATCTCCGGGTCTCGCCGCCTGCGGATCGCCCGCGGGGCGGGCTCCACCACCTCCGACGTCAACACGCTCCTCAAGGACTTCGAGGGCGCGAGGAAGATGATGCGGACGATGATGGGCGGCGGGAAGGGCCTTCCGGG
>DASSDW010000237.1:0-19153 GCA_035696925.1 Actinomycetota bacterium | reverse complement strand
GAAGCTCGGATCGACGGTCGTGATCGCGGTCGGCCTGGCGTTGCTGATCAGCTACCTCCTGATCGCGTTCGCGTTGCGCAACTCCCCGCGCGACTCCGAGGCGATCGACGCTCTGAGTCTCGCGCGGACGGCCGCGAGAGGGGGGCTGCGCCCCGTGCCGGCGGACACGATGGTGGTGATCCTTCACCCCGACGGATCGACCGAGACCCGCGGTACGGATCTCGGTGACCTGCCTCGCCTGCGTGTGGGGGCTCCGCGTTGGGGGGTGCTCGGGGCGAACGTCTTCGCGACCGTGCCGACCGCCGACGGTGGCTCGGTGACCGCGCTCACACGATCCCCCTCGCGAGGCTTCCTCGGCCGCCTCTCCGCGACGACCGGCTTCCTGCAGAGCGTCTGGTGGCAGTTCCTCCTCGTGGGCGTCGTCGCGGCGAGCGTGTCCCTCGTCGTCGCGCGGCTGATGGCGCGAGGCATGACGCAGCCGCTGCGGGACATGGCGGCCGCCGCCCGGCGGATGGAGACGGGCGATTACTCCGTGCGCGTGCACACACGGAGTCGGGACGAGGTCGGCAAGCTCGCCACGGCCTTCGATCGCATGCGCGGTGAGCTGGAGCATCTGGAGCAGAGCCGCCGCGATCTCGTGGCCAACGTATCGCACGAGCTGAAGACGCCGATCACGGCGATCCGGGCTCACCTGGAGAACCTCCTGGACGGTGTGGAGCGGCCGGAGCCGGCGACCCTCGGCGTGATGCTCTCGCAGGTCGAGCGGCTCGGGCGTCTCGTCGATCAGCTGCTGGATCTCTCGCGGCTGGAGTCCGGCGAGGTCCCCCTCCGGATCGAGCAGCTGCCGCTGCAGCCCCTCGTCGCCGATCTGATCTCCGAGATCGACGTCGCACTCCCGGGACGCGGCGTCGAGGTGCGCAACGACGTTCCCTTCGACCTCCCGGCGCTGTCGGCCGATCGCGAGCGCGTCCATCAGGTGCTGTTCAACCTGGTCGACAACGCCGTTCGGTACACGCCGAACGGAGGGAGCGTCACCGTCTCCGCCCGTCGCCGGAACGGCTCCGTCGAGGTCGCCGTCTCGGATACGGGGACCGGCATACCTCCCGAACACCTCCCGCGGCTCTTCGAGCGCTTCTACCGCGCCGACCCGGCCAGAGGACGCGAGGAGGGAGGGACCGGGATCGGGCTCGCGATCGCGCGTTCCGTCGTCGAGGCGCACGGCGGGCAGATCAAGGCGGAGAGCCGGCCAGGACAGGGCAGCATCTTCACGTTCGACCTCCCGGCCGCGGACGGGAGCGACCGTTGAAGACCGTCACCGCGAGCCTCACGGTCCGGCCGCCCGAGCGGTACGCGTTCCTCGACCTCACCGACGACCTCCGCCGAGCTGTCAAGGATGCGGGCATCACGGAGGGTCTCGTCGTCGCGTTCTGCGCGCACACCACCTGCGCCCTGCTCATCAACGAATGGGAGGACGGCGCGCTCGACGATTTCCGTCGTCACCTGACCGAGCTGGTCCCGCACGAGGGCGCGTATTACCGGCACGACGACTTCGAGCTCCGGACGCAGAACCTCCATCCCGACGAGCGCAGGAACGGTCATGCGCATGTGAAGGCGATGCTCCTGTCCGCCACCTCGCACGCGATCCCCGTCGCCGACGGCGAGCCGTCCCTCGGCACATGGCAGCGGCTGCTCTTCTTCGAGATGGACGAGCCGAAGGACCGCACGATCACCCTGCAGGTCTTCGGGAGCTGAGAGACTCGTGGTGATGATCCAACGTCGCTCGACGCGCCAGCTCATGGTGGGCACCGTCGCCGTGGGAGGCGACGCGCCGATCTCCGTGCAGTCGATGACCACCACGCAGACCGCGGACATCAACGCGACGCTGCAACAGATCGCTTCGCTCGTCGCCGCCGGTGTGGACATCGTCCGGGTGGCGGTGCCTCACTGGGAGGACGCGAAGGCCCTGGAGGCGATCGCCGCGAAGTCCACGGTGCCGGTGATCGCCGACATCCACTTCCAGTGGAAGTACGCGATCGCTGCCCTCGAAGCAGGGATCCAAGGGCTCCGCATCAACCCGGGGAACATCAAGTACCAGGACAAGGTGCGAGTGATCGCGCGCGAGGCGAAGGCCCGCGGTGTCCCGATCAGGATCGGCGTGAACGCCGGATCGCTCGAGAAGGACCTGCTGGCTCGCTACGGCGCGCCCACGCCCGAGGCCCTCGTCGAGTCGGCGCTCGGGGAAGCGCGCATCCTCGAGGACGAGGACTTCTTCGACATCAAGATCTCGGTGAAGCACTCGAACCCGATGGTGATGATCGAGGCGTACCGGCAGCTGGCGGAGAAATGCGACTATCCGCTGCACCTCGGCGTCACCGAAGCCGGCCCGATGCCGATGGGCGGTGTCAAGAGCGCCGTCGGGATCGGGACGCTCCTCGCAGAGGGGATCGGCGACACGATCCGCGTCTCGCTGACCGACGACTCCGTGGAGGAGGTCAAGGTCGGCACGGGGATCCTGCAGTCGCTGGGCCTGCGGAAGCGCGGCCTCGATCTCGTCGCGTGCCCCTCCTGCGGACGGGCGGAGGTGGATGTGCTCGGGCTCACCAAGCAGGTGAACGTGGCGTTAGAACGCGAGAGGCTCAAGGTGCCGATCCGCGTCGCGGTGATGGGGTGCGTCGTGAACGGCCCGGGCGAGGCGCGGGAGGCGGACCTCGGGATCGCCGCGGGCAAGGGCCAAGGGTTCCTCGTCGTCAAGGGCGAGGTCATCGACAAGATCCCCGAGTCCGATTTCGTGACGCGGCTCGTGGCGGAAGCGAAGAAGATGGCGTCGGCGACGCCATCGCCCGAGTAACGCGTGGCCTCGGCCGAGGCTGCGGCAGAGTTCGAACGGCTGTTCGCCGATCGTGCTCGCCACTACCTCACGGATCCATGGTCCCTCACCGACGTCCGCCTCGACCGAACGTCGCGTCAGAAGCGCACCTGGTGGGCGTGGTTCCTCGCCGAGGAGGTCACGACGCGAGGCTCGTTCCCCGACACGCAGCTCCTGGTCATCGGAACCGGGGATCATGACGAAGCGTGCCGGTTCGGCTTCGCGCTGCCGATCTGGTTCAAGGAAGGTCGCGAGTCCTGGGATGGAGGAGGATGGAAGGCAGAGGGGGGACCCCACGCGGGCCAGATGCTCTGCTACAACGTTTTCGAGGAAGCAGAGTGGACGGTGGGCGTTCCGACGCGCCCTCCATGCCAGCCGGATGAGAGTGGCGTCACCTGGATCCCCGTCAGCAGTCTCGAGTGAGAGGGTGGTCAACGAAGCCCGTGCCTGTGCCGATACCTCAAGCATGAAGCCCACGATCGCCACGGTGATCGTCGCCGCGTCGATCGCTTGGCTGCCCGCGCCGACGCATGCGGCCGACGTCCCGGGAACCACGTGCTCGGTCTTCCCCGCGGACAACGCGTGGAACATGGACATCCGCAAGCTGCCTCGCCATCGCAAGAACGGCACCTGGAAGCGCGCGACGCATGCCGGCTCCACTCGGCTGCATCCTGACTTCGGCCCTCCCTCGTACGGGATCCCGTTCGATGTCGTGCCGTCGTCGCATCCGAAGGTCTCGGTCGAGTTCCTCTACGACGACGAGAGCGATCCCGGGCCGTACCCGTTCGGCGACGACGTGCAGATCGAAGGCGGCTCCGACCGCCACGCGATCATGATCGACGAGGGCACGTGCTTGCTCTACGAGCTGTTCGGCGTCCACCGCAACGGCGGGCATCCCACCGCGGGCAGCGGTGCGATCTTCGACCTCGTGTCGAACGCGCTCCGGCCGGCGGGATGGACGAGCGCCGACGCCGCCGGACTCCCGATCTTCCCGGGCCTGGTCCGCTACGACGAGGTGTTCGGATCGGACCCCGGGATCCATCACGCGCTGCGGTTCACCGTCTCCTGCACCCGCCGCGCCTACGTCTGGCCCGCTCGGCACCAGGCCGGTGTCGCGGACCGGGACTGCCCGCCGATGGGAGCGCGGTTCCGGCTCAAAGGTGGCTACGACATCACCGGCTACTCCTCCAAGGCGCAGATCGTGCTGCGAGCGATGAAGCGCTACGGGATGATCGTCGCCGACAACGGGAGCGACTGGTACTTCCAGGGAGAGGTCGATCCGAGGTGGACATACGGGTTCGTCGATCAGCTCAAGCGCGTGCCCGCCGGCGCCTTCGTGGCCGTCGACGCGTCCGACTGCAAGGCGGCTCCCAACTCCGCGGTGTTCGCCTACGGCCCCGGATGCCCGGCTCCGTAGTCAGCTCGCCAGACGCAGGAAGTTCTCCACGATCCTGGGTCCCTCCGGCGTGAGGATCGACTCGGGGTGGAACTGGACACCGAACCGGGGCAGCTCGCGATGCTGGGTCGCCATCACGAGCTCGTCCTCGGTCCAGGCCGTGAGCTCGAGGTCGGCGGGCAGGTCGTCCCGGAGCACCACGAGGGAGTGGTAGCGGCCCGCTTCGAACGGGCTCGGGACCCCGTCGAGGATCCCGTGTCCCTCGTGATGGACGAGGGACGCCTTCCCGTGGAACGGCGTGGTGCGATCCACGGTCCCGCCGCTCGCGATGCCCAGCGCCTGGTGCCCGAGGCACACGCCGAGGACAGGGATCCGCTCGGGAAGCAGGCGAAGGAGGTCCGGGAAGGAGCCCGCGTCGCGTGGGTGACCGGGGCCGGGCGAGAGCACGACGGCTTCCGGTTCGCGGGCCACGAGGTCGGCGGCCGGCGCTTCGTCCGACTTCACGACCTCGGTCAGGTGCCCGAGTCCCTCGATCAACTGGACGAGGTTGTAGGTGAAGCTGTCGTAGTGATCGACGACGAGGATCATGACGAGGTCGGCACCTCCTCGAGGTCGAGCGGGCCGACCGCGGGAAGGAGCGCCTCGGCCTTCGCCTTCGTCTCCGCGAGCTCGGTCTCGGGATCGGAGTCGGCCACCACCCCCGCGCCCGTCTGCACGTAGGCCCGTCCGTCCGAGACCACACCGGTCCGGATCGTGATGCAGAAGTCGAGGTCGCCGGCGAACGTGAGGTAGCCCACGGCGCCGGCGTAGGGACCTCGAGCGGTCGGCTCATGCTCGGCGATCAGTTCCATGGCCCGGCGCTTCGGCGCCCCCGTAACGGTGCCGGCCGGGAACGTCGCGGCCAGCGCGTCGAGTGGATGGCGGTCCTCGCGGAGCTCACCCTCGACGGTGGAAACGATGTGCATCACCTTCGAGAAGCGCTCGACCTGCATCAGCTCCGTCGGGCTGACGCTCCCCGGCACGCACGCGCGGCCGAGATCGTTCCGGGCGAGGTCGACGAGCATCGCGTGCTCCGCCTGCTCCTTGGGATCGGCCAACAGCTCGTGCTCGAGGAGACGATCACGGACGTCGGTCTGCCCCCGCGGTCGGGTGCCCGCGATCGGACGCGCGAACACACGTCGTCCCTCGACACGAACGAGCGGTTCCGGGGATGAGCCGGCAAGCTCCATACCGAGCATCCGCAGGAAGAACATGTAGGGCGCCGGGTTCGAGACTCGCAACCGCCGGTAGATCGGGAACCCCCCGGCAGCGGCGTCGAAGGAGACCCGTCGCGACGGAACGCCCTGATAGATGTCTCCCGCTCGGATGTGCTCCTTGAACACCGCGACCATCTGTCGGTAGTCCTCGTCCGACATGTTCGGGTCGCCGGTCCCTCTGGCGTCTGGGCTGTCAACGGCCGCGAGCGGGGGCGTCGTGGCCTCCGCGATCCGCCCGGCGAGCTCCTCGAGGGCCGCGACGCCCCCGCGGTAGTCGCCCCCCGGGACGTGGGCCACGAGGATGAGGCGCTGCCGCCAGTGATCGAACACCACAGCTCGGTCGATCACGAGCAGGCCGACCGGCGGGCACGGCGCCTCGGTCGGATGTGGCACCGGGTGCCCATCGAGCAGCGTGGCCGCCTCATAGGCGAGGTAGCCCATCAGCCCGCCGGTGAGCGGGGGAAGATCGGGGAGACGAGGGCCGCGGAGCGCGTCCGCCGCCGCGACCAGGGCGTCGCGCGGCGAACCCGAGCGCAGGGGATCGAAAGGCACCTCTCGTACGGCGTCGTCGATATGCAGGCCGTCGGCGTCCAGCACGACCGTCGCGGCCGGGTCGCCGGCGACGAAGGAGTATCGTCCCCACCGCTCCGAGCGCTCCACCGACTCCAGCAGGATCCCCGGCCCGTCGCCGGCGACCGCGGGGAACAGGCCGACCGGTGTCGAGACGTCGGCGAGGAGCTCCGCCCAGACGGGCACCATCTCCCAGTCACGCGCGAACGCGTCGAACGAGGCTCGGTCCGGCCGGATCCGGAGGTTCGGTCTCAGTGTTCGCTCCTCATCGTGTTTGGGGACGGAAGAACCCCGGGTGGGATGCCCGGGGCTCGTCGCGATCGGTCGAGGGGAACTAGCGCGGCGGTCCCGGGGCCCGAGGGCGCCACAACCCCCTCGAGCCGCTCGGCCACGTCCAGGCGATCCGAGCCCTCGACATCGTGGAGGCGATGGTCCCACCCGGATTCCCCATCAGTCAACGGAGCCTGCTACGTTGAGCGGCTCATGCGGCGGGAGGGCGTCGCACCCGATCAGGAGGGATGTCTCGATGCGTCGTCGCCTCGTCTGGGGGCTCACCGCACTCGCCACCGGGCTCGCGTTCCCGGTCCCCGCATCGTCCGGGGCTCCCGCCGACGGTGCACCGAAGATCCACTTCGCCGGGATCGATCGGTCGGTGACGCCCGGGTCCGGACCGATCCAGATCCCGCGGCTCGTGCGGCCGGGGAGCGATCGACGACTCACCGGCGGCGGCGGTGGCGGAGCGACGCGACCGCCCGCTTCGCCGCTCGCTCCGATCGTCGCGGTGCCGGCGTTCGACGGTGTTCCCGATCAGGCGGGGAACCCGGTCTCACCGGGAGATCCCACGGGCGCGCTGGGCGTCGACTATCACCTGGCGGCGGTCAACATCAGGATGGGCTTCTTCGACCGCGCCGGCGCCCCCCTCGATCCGCCGAGGTTCCTCGAGAGCCTCGACGGCGCCCTGCCGGGGGCGGCGGAATCGTTCGATCCCAAGGTGGTCTACGACCCCTACCGGCAGCACTTCGTCCTCGTGTTCCTGTCCGCGACCGACAACCAGACCTTCATCTCCGTCGTCGTGATCCCGGAGGGATCGGAGGACACGACCAACGACTGGTGCGTCCTCCACATGTCGGGCGATCAGGTCGGCGCCAACGGGAAGCAGTTCGCGGACTATCCGATGGTCGGGTTCACGGAGGACCGGCTCACGTTGACCACGAACCAGTTCGACTTCTCGCGCGCGCCGCTGATCGGGGGTTTCCAGTACGCGCAGATCCTCTCCATGCGGAAGGCCCACCTTTTCGACTGCAGCGTCGACCCGGTGCCGATCAAGGTCTTCAGCCGGAGCCAGACGAGGGACCCCGACGGATCGCGGGCGTTCACGATCGTGCCGACCGTCTCCTTCGGAGGCTCGCCGTCCGTCCAGTACATGACCTCGATGGACTTCAACGGTTCGACCGGGAAGCTGATCCTCTGGCGGCTGCGGGCGGAGAAGGGTGTGCTCAAGCTGACCAAGGCGCAGGTCAAGGGCGGACCCATGGACTATCCACGCTTCGGACGACAGTGTCCCGGGGATGCTCCCGGTCTCAACGACAACTGGGACACCGGCGACCTCCGGCTCACATCCTCCTTCTGGGACGGTGACCTCGGACGGCTCTATACGACGACCGCGCGCGACGGCAACGTCGGCGGCGGAGCGGCCGAGTCGGTGATCCGCTGGTGGGAGGTGAACCCCGCCGGCAAGCTCAAGGACTCCGACGTGTCCCGAACCGGCACGATCGGGGCGGTCGGTCGCGATCTGGCATGGCCATCGATCACGACCGACGGCGACGGGAAGCTCTGGATCAACTACGCCCGCGGGGGCACGGCGGAGTGTCTCGCCGCCTACGCCGGCGTCGTGCAGCCGGGGGAGCGCGCCGCCGCGTCGATCCTCATCAAGCCCGGCTTCGGCCGGTATGAGTTCTCGTCCGGCGTCGAGCGGTGGGGCGACTACACGGCCGTCTCGCGGGATCCCGTGACCCCCACCCGGGTGGCGACCTACGGGGCCTACCCCTTCGACGACGGAGGCGGGGCGGCAACACGGCTCTGGCGACAGGTGATCGCCTCGGTCGAAGACGCGTAGGCGACCGGGAGCGCGAAGGTCCGCCGGTATCCTTGCGGCCATGCGGGTATCCACGTTGTTCGCGCGCACCCTCCGGGACGACCCGGCGGAGGCGGAGGTGGCCTCCCATCGCCTCCTGCTCCGCGCCGCGTTCATCCGCAAGACCGCGGCCGGGATCTACACGACGATGCCGCTCGGCCTTCGCACGACGGCGAAGATCGAGCGGGTCGTCCGCGAGGAGATGGATGCCGCCGGTTCCCAGGAGCTCCGGATGCCGATCGTCCTGCCGGCGGAACCCTGGCGGGCGACGGGTCGGTACGACGCCTACGGCGACCTGATGTTCCGGCTCGAGGACCGGCACGGTCGCGAGTTCGTGCTCGGCCCTACCCAGGAGGAGGTCGTGGCCGAGCTCGCACAGCACGAGCTCCCGTCGTACCGGGACCTGCCCTCGAACGTGTACCAGGTCGAATGGAAGTATCGGGACGAGTTCCGCCCGCGGTACGGACTCCTCCGCGGTCGCGAGTTCCTGATGAAGGACGCGTACTCGCTGGACCGGGACGAGGTCGGGATGGGCGAGTCCTATCAGGCGATGTACGACGCCTACGTCAAGGTCTTCGACCGGCTCGGCCTCGACTACGTGATCGTCGAAGCCGACCCTGGTCAGATCGGCGGCGGCGTGAACCACGAGTTCATGGCGCTCGCAGACGTGGGCGAGGATCTCTTCGTCCGTTGCGAGAACGGCGACTACCTCGCGGACACGGAGGCGGCGACCCCTCGCCCTCCGGACGAGGCGACCGACGAGGAGCCGCCGCCCCTGACCGAGGTCGAGACGCCCGGCGCCGTGACGATCGAGCTGATGTCGGAGCAGATGAGGCTGCCGGCCGAGGCAACGATGAAGTGCATCCTGTTCGATGTCGAGGGCCGCTCGGTCGCGGTGCTCGTGCCCGGCGACCGAGAGGTCAACGAGGAGAAGCTCGCCCGCCTGCACTTCCCCGCGCGCGTCCGGCCGTTCGAGGACGACGACTTCGCCGAGCGAGGGTTCGCGAAGGGGTTCGTCGGTCCGCAGGGCCTCGGCTCCGATGTCACGATCTTCGCGGATCCGGCGATCCGCGGCCGCGGGCACTGGGCAACGGGCGCGAATCGCCCGGACGTGCACGTGACCGGCGCGACGCTCGAGCGGGACTTCCGCGTGGACCGATGGCAGGACCTCGTGCAGTTCCGCGAGGGCGATCGCTGTCCGGTCGACGGTGGACGGCTCGAGATCGCGCGCTCGATCGTGGTCGGGCACATCTACCAGCTCGGGACGTACTACTCGGCGCCGCTGAAGGCGAACTTCCTCGACGAAGATGGTTCGCAGAAGCCGTTCGTGATGGGGTCCTATGGGATCGGGATCACGCGGATCATGTCGGCGGCCGTCGAGCAGAACCACGATGACGCCGGGATCCGTTGGCCCAAGCTCCTGGCTCCGTTCGAGGTCGCGATCATCATGGCGAACGCCGACGCCCCGGCGGTCACGGAGCACGCCGAGCGGATCTACCGCGAGCTCACGGATCGCGGCATCGACGCGGTGCTCGACGACCGGGAAGAGCGGGCGGGGGTCAAGTTCACCGACGCCGACCTCGTGGGCTACCCCGTCCAGGTGGTGGTCGGCGCGCGGGGCATCGAGGCCGGGACCGTCGACCTGAAGCTGCGATCCACCGGTCAACGGTCGCAGGCGCCACTGGCGGACGCGGCCGAGGCCGCCGCCGACCTGCTCACCACGGCTCCCTGAGGGTTTGCGCTCCTCCGATCTGAGGAGGCCTGTCTATACTGGCTGGTCGAGGACCAACTGCACGGCCGGAAGTGGGCTCCCCGCCCACTTTCTTTGTGGAGGGGCGAAGCCGCTCGAAGACAGGGAGAGGAGGGAACGTGGACGCGGAGGCGCTGGTCAGACCCGTGATCGAGGGCGAAGGCCTCGACCTCGTCGACGTGACCTTCGGCCGTGAGGGCGGCCGCCGGATCCTCCGCGTGACGGTGGATCGCGACGGTGGTGTCGACCTGGACACGATCTCGCAGATCTCTCAGAAGGTGTCGCGCCGGCTGGATCTCGAGGGTTTCGAACCGGGTCCGTACGCGCTGGAGGTATCGACGCCCGGCATCGAGCGACCCCTCCGACGCCCGCAGGACTTCCGGCGAGCCGTCGGTGAGCGTGTCCGGGTGAAGACCGAGGACGGCGTGCTGGTCGGGGAGCTCCGCGCGGCGGAGGACGACGCGATCCGGATCGCGGCCGCCGAGGGTGAGCGGCTCGTGTCCCTCGAGGAGGTTGCCGGGGCCAAGACGGTCGTCGACTGGGACGAAGAGCTGAAGAAAGGGGGCGACCGATGAACGCGGAGATGATCGCCGCGTTGCGGGAGCTCGAGCGCGAGAAAGGCATCGCCTTCGAGACGATCCTGGGGGGTCTCCAAGAGGCGATGGCGTCGGCCTACAAGGCACACTGGAAGCAGGAGCATCCCGAAGCCGACGACGAGTTCGTCGGGTTCCGCGCCGTGATCGATCCGGAGACGGGCGATCTCCGCATGTGGCAGCAGGAGCTCGAAGAGGTGGACGTCCCCCCCGCGGAAGGGAGCGACGAGCCGGGGGTCGAGATGAAGGTGATCTCCGAGGCCGAGGTGGAGGTCACGGACGACTTCAAAGGACGGATCGGCGCCCAGACCGCGAAGCAGGTGATCTTCCAGAAGCTCCGCGATGCCGAGCGAGAGATGACCTACGAGGAGTTCGCCGGTCGCGAGGGCGACGTCGTCACGGGGATCGTCCAGCAGCAGGAGCGTCGATACACGCTGCTGGATCTCGGGAAGGTCGAGGCGCTGCTGCCGCAGGGCGAGCAGGTCCCGTCGGAGCCCCTGCGGCACGGGGAGCGGCTCAAGGCCTACATCACGGAGGTCCGTCGGGGGACGAAGGGTCCGCAGATCGTCGTCTCGCGGACGCACCCCGGACTGTTGAAGTCGCTGTTCGCACTCGAGGTGCCCGAGATCAACGAGGGGATCGTCGAGATCATGGCCGTGGCTCGCGAGCCGGGCCATCGCTCGAAGATCGCGGTGGCCTCCAACGAGCCCGCGGTCGATCCCGTCGGCGCCTGCGTCGGGCCCAAGGGCTCACGCGTGCGCATGGTCGTGAACGAGCTCCGCGGCGAGAAGATCGACGTGGTCCCGTGGTCCGACGAGTCGGCGACGTTCGTCGCGAACGCGTTGCAACCGGCGAAGGTCAGGGAGGTGACCGTGAACCCCGAGACCCAGACGGCGCTCGTGATCGTGCCCGACTACCAGCTCTCGCTCGCGATCGGCCGGGAGGGCCAGAACGCCCGGCTCGCGGCACGACTGACGGGGTGGCGGATCGACATCAAGTCCGAGAGCCAGGCGGCCGAGCCCACCCCCGCGCCGGCCTCGATCTCGGCCGAGGAACCGGCACCGGAGGAACCACCTGCGCCGGAGAGCGGGGCGGCGGCATCCGAGACGGGACCGGCGGAGGCTCCCGAGGAGGCGCAGGCAGCGACGGTGGAGGAGGTGGCCACGGGCGCCGGCGCCGAGCCGACACCCGAGGAGTCGGAGCCCATCGAAGCGGTCCCCGCCGCGCCCGCGGAGACGGAATGAGGAACCATGGCGCGCGAGCCGGAGCGGTCGTGCGTCGGGTGTCGGAAGCGCGCACCCAAGGCTGATCTGCTCCGCATCGTCCGATCGGAGACGGGGGCGCGGGTCGACCCCATCGGTTCGGCGCCCGGTCGCGGGGCGTATGTCCATCGAGACCCGGCGTGCGCCGACGCAGCGGTCCGGCGCGGAGCGGTGGCGAGCGCGCTGCGCTCGGGGTTGACCCAAGGGGAACTCGCTAGGCTTAGGAACGAGATCGAGGAGGCGTCAGGAGCGACATGAGGATCCACGAGCTCGCGAAGGAGCTCGGCGTCTCGAGCAAGGAACTGCTTGAGACGCTCGAGAAGATGGGTGTGGCGGGGAAGTCCGCCTCCTCCAGCGTGCCCGAAGACCTCGTGCCTCGCCTCCGTGCCTCGGGTGGCAAGGTCACGAAGCCCGCGAAGCCGCGCCAGGTCATGGAGCCGCCGCCGAAGCCTCGTCCGAAGGCCAAGCCGAAGCCGAAGGCGACCCCGAAGGTCGCCGCCGTCCCCGACGCGGATGTGGCTCCGACCGAGGAGCCCGAGGGCGCCCCGGAGCCGGCGACTGCGGCCGCCGATGTGCCGGCGACGCCCGCTCCCTTGGCCGCCGTCCCCGATGGAGCGGCTCCCGCCACACCTCCGGCTGCCCCCGCCGGGCCGATCCTGCAGGTGGTTCGCGGTTCGACGCCGCAGATCTTCGCGGAGAAGACGAACAGATCGCCGGCGGACATCGTGAAGATCCTGTTCATGGCGGGGGAGATGGTCACCGCGACGACGTCGCTGTCCGACGAAGCCCTCCAGACGCTGGGTTCCGAGCTCGGCTATCACGTGGAGATCGTCGGGATGGAGGACGAGCTCCAGGCGGAGGAGCTCGGGGAAGAGGTCGACGAGTCCGAGCTCGTCCCCCGCTCACCGGTGGTCACCGTGATGGGGCACGTCGACCACGGGAAGACCAAGCTCCTCGATGCGATCCGTACGACCGACGTCGTCTCCGGCGAGTTCGGCGGGATCACCCAGCACATCGGCGCGTACCAGGCCCACGTCAACGGTCGGGAGATCACGTTCATCGACACGCCCGGCCACGAGGCCTTCACCGCGATGCGCGCCCGCGGCGCCCAGATCACCGACATCGCGGTGCTCGTCGTCGCCGCCGACGACGGCGTGATGCCACAGACCGTCGAGGCGCTCGACCACGCGAAGGCGGCCGGTGTGCCCGTGGTGGTTGCGGTCAACAAGATCGACAAGGAGGAGGCGGATCCGAACCGCGTGCGGACCCAGATGGTCGAGCGGGGTCTCGTGCCCTCGGAGTGGGGAGGCGACACCGAGTTCGTCGACGTCTCGGCCAAGACGAGCGCGAACCTCGAGGGCTTGCTCGAGACCGTCCTGATCGTCGCCGACCTCGCGGAGCTCAAAGGCGATCCCACCGGGCGCGCGCGGGGGACCGTCCTGGAGGCGCACCTCGACAAGGGTCGCGGGCCCGTCGCGACCGTCCTCGTGCAGAAGGGAACCCTCGAGGTCGGGGACTCCCTGGTGTGCGGCATCACGCACTGCAAGGTCCGGGCGATGGTCGACGAGAACGGGCAGCCCGTCGACGTGGCCGGGCCCGCGAAGCCCGCACAGGTGCTCGGTTGGAACGGCGTCCCCAACGTCGGGGACGAGTTCCGGGAGGTCGACGACGAACGCGAGGCGCGTCACATCGCTTCCGAACGCGAAGCACGCGTTCGATCGGCCGAGGTGGTCAACCAGCGGCCCGCGTCGCTCACGGAGCTCCTCCGGCGCCAGGAGCGCCAGGAGATCCCCGAGTTGAACCTCGTGGTGAAGGCCGATGTCCAGGGCTCGCTCGGAGCGCTGACGGACGCGTTCCTGAAGCTGCCGCAGGACGAGGTCCGCGTGAACATCGTGCACTCCGGCGCGGGCGCGATCACCGAGCACGATGTCGACCTCGCCAAGACGGCCGCCGCGATCGTCGTGGGGTTCAACGTCCGGCCCAACGCGAACGCGCGCGAGCTCGCCGAGAAGGAGGGCGTGGACATCCGGCTGTACCGGGTGATCTACGATGCGATCGACGACGTGAAGGCCGCGCTCTCCGGCATGCTCAAGCCGGAGGAACGCGAGTCGATCGTCGGCGAGGCGGAGGTTCGCCAGACGTTCCGCGTGCCGCGGCTCGGCGTGATCGCCGGGTGCTACATGACCCGAGGGACGATCCGCCGGAACTCGCAGGTACGCCTGGTCCGCGACGGCGTCGTCGTCTACGAGGGCCGCGTGGGATCGCTCCGCCGGTTCAAGGACGACGTCGCCGAGGTACGCGAGGGATTCGAGTGCGGCATCGGGCTCGAGAATTTCCAGGACGTGAAGGAGGGCGACGTGATCGAGGCCTTCGAGGTCGAGGAGGTCGCCCGCCAGATCTCCTCCTGATGCTGGTCGCCGCCCTCCGGCTCGATCTCCGGATCCCGGCGTGCGGATCGTTGAAGGAGAAGCGTCACGTGCTCATGACCCTCGGGAACGGGATCCGGTCCACCTTCCAGGTGGCGGTGGCCGAGACGGGATATCAGGACATGTGGCAGCGTGCGGAGCTGGGCGTGGCGGCCGTCGGGTCGGAGGGCCACCACCTCAAGAAGGTGATGCACGGCGTCGAGCGCTTCGTGGAGCGGTGGGCGGAGGTCGACATCATCGACTTCGATCTGACGCTCCATTCGCCGGAGGACTGAGACCGTAGAAGGCGGGATGCAGACATGACGCAGGGAGCTCGGACCGCTCGGGTGGCCGAGGAGTTCCGCGAGGTCCTCGCCGAGGAGATCCAGAAGCTCAAGGACCCTCGGATCGGATTCGTCACGGTCACCGGCGTCCAGGTGACGGCAGACCTCCGGCGCGCGTGGGTCTCCTACACGGTCCTCGGAGACGACAAGCAGCAGCGATCGACGGCTGCGGGGCTCCGGTCGGCCACGCCGCACCTCCGGCAGGCGCTCGGTCGGCAGGTCCGGCTACGGAACCTGCCGGAGCTCGAGTTCCAGGTGGACCAGACGCTCGCGCAGCATCAGCACATCGAGGAGATCATCGAGCGTCTGCATCGGGAGGGGCGATCCGATGCCTGACGGGAGCGAGCGCGAAGGGCTCCGCAAGGCGGCGGAGATCCTGTCGGGAGCCGATGAAGTGGCGATCGCCTGCCACCTGAACCCGGACGCGGACGCGCTCGGGTCGATGCTCGGGCTCTCGAACTTCCTGCGGGCGCGGGGCAAGCGGACGGTGGGCTCGTTCGCGAACGACCCATTCGAGCTGCCGCGGTGGATCTCCGTCCTTCCGGGCGCGGATCATCTCGTCCCTCCGGCGAGATTCCCGACGGCTCCGGGCGTCGTGGTGACGTGCGACTGCGCTTCCTTCGACCGGTTGGGTGTTCTCGGAGAGGCGGCCTCGCGGGCCGGCGAGCTGATCTGGATCGATCACCACCGATCGAACGACGGCTTCGGCACCGTCCGCCTCGTGGATCCCGACGCGTCCTCAACGTGCGAGATGGTCTTCCGCCTGATCGAGACGATGGGGGGCGACTTCGATCGCGACGTCGCCGTCTGTCTCTACGCGGGCCTGGTCACGGACACCGGGCGATTCCAGTACCAGGCGACCACCCCGGAGACGCTCCGGATCGCCGCCCGGCTGCGTGAGGAGGACTTCGACCACGCCGGGCTCGTCCGCGCGATGTACGAGGACAACGACCCGGGCTTCCTCCGATTGCTCGGGACGGCGCTCGGCCGCATGACCGAGGTGCCCGAGGCGAGCGTGGTCTGGACCTACCTCACGCAGGCGGATCTCGCCGACGCCGGCGTCGCGGCGGGGGAGACCGACGACGTGATCGACGTGCTCCGCACGGCACGTGACGTGGACGTGGCCGCCGTGCTGAAGCAGCAGCGGGACGGGCGGTTCAAGGTGAGCGTGCGCTCCCGCGGCGGGCACGACCTGTCCGCCGTCGCCTCGGCGTTCGGTGGCGGTGGTCATCGCCTCGCCGCCGGCTACACGTCCGAGCACGGCCCCGAGGGGACGATCGAACGGCTCGTCGCGGCTTTGCGCCAGGCGCCCGTTCCATCGTGACCGCGCAGGACGTCGAGGGACTGCTCCTCGTCGACAAGCCGGCGGGGATCACGTCGCACGACGTCGTCGACAGCGTGCGCCAGATCCTCGCCACGAAGAAGGTCGGGCACGCGGGGACGCTCGATCCGATGGCCACCGGGCTGCTGCTGATCGGAGTCGGTCGCGCGACGCGTCTGCTCCGTTTCCTCGGCGATCTCGCGAAGACCTACGAGGGGACGCTCCGGCTCGGGGTCGAGACGGACACGCTGGACGCCGATGGTGACGTCGTGCGCGAGTCGCCGGTCGACGTGACGGACGAGCAGGTCGCCGAAGCGATGCGCTCATTCCTGGGGGAATCCCTCCAGCGGCCGCCCGCGTACAGCGCGGTCAAGGTGGGCGGCCGGAAGCTCTACGAGGCCGCGCGGGCGGGCCAGCATCTCGAGGCCGAGCCGCGCGCGATCCGGGTCGACGCCTTCGACCTCCTGTCGTTCGATCTACCGGACGTAGCGTTCCGCGTGACCTGCTCCGGTGGAACCTACGTGCGGGTCCTCGCCGCCGACGTGGGTGCCGCGGTGTCGACGGGAGCGCATCTGACGGCGCTCCGCCGCACGGCGATCGGTCCCTACCGGGCGGAGGACGCGGTCGTGCCGGACGCGGTGCGTGAGCCCCTGCCGATCGAGGAAGCCGTCGGCCATCTCCCTCGGCTCGACCTGGAGGCCGACGAGGCCGAGGCCGCCTCCCATGGGAGGCCGCTCGGCCCCGCCGACATCGAAGGGCCGTACGGCGTGTTCGGGCCGGACGGGCGTCTGATCGGCGTCTACGAGGACGACGGTCCGAGGGCACGTCCGCAGGTCATCCTGGTCGGCTGACCGGCCGGTACCCTCCCGACGATGGACATCGTCCGCGGTCTCGACGCCCTCCCGCTGACCGACGGCCCGTCGGTCGTGACGATCGGATTCTTCGACGGTGTTCACCTCGGTCACCAGGAGGTGTTCCGCCGCACCGTCGACGCCGCGAGGGAGCGAGACGCACGGAGCGTGGCGGTGACGTTCGATCGACATCCTCGCGAGACGCTGACGCCGGGCGAGGAGCCCCGCCTGCTCACCACCGTCGAGCGCAAGGCGTCGCTGATCGAGGGGTGCGGGGTCGATGTCCTCCTGGTTCTCGAGTTCACGAAGGAGTTCTCGCAGGTCTCGGCCGAGGACTTCGTCCGGGATGTGTTGGTCGGTGGGCTGCACGCGATCCACGCTCGCGTCGGCGCGAACTTCACGTTCGGGCACCGTGCCGCGGGCACGGTCACGACACTGCGTGAGGTCGGAGAACCGCTGGGCATGACCGCGGACGAGGTCGATCTGTTCCAGCTCGAGAGCCGCGTCGTATCGTCCTCGTCGATCCGGGAGGCGCTGGCACGGGGCGACCTCGCGTGGCCACGCACGGCGCTCGGCAGGAGGTACGCGGTCGACGGGGAGGTCGTCGCCGGCGCCGGCCGAGGGAAGGGCCTCGGCTACCCGACGGCGAACCTCCGAACCTGGCCGCGGCTCCTCCTGCCGGGCCAAGGGATCTACGCCGGTATCGCGGAGCTGCAGGGCGGCGGTCGCTACCTCGCTGCGATCGACGTCGGGACGAACCCGACGTTCGGGACGGAACCCCTCCACGTCGAGGCGTTCCTGCTGGACTTCCCCGACGACGAGCTCCGAGGCGACACCCTCATCGTGCAGTTCTGGGAGCGCCTACGTGACGAGGTCAAGTTCGACTCGATCGATGAGCTCATCGCGGCGATCGCCGACGACGTCGAACGCACCCGCTCGATCGTCACCGTTCAGGGCTAGCGACCGAGGGCTTCGACAGCATCCGGAGGCCGAGTCGGACCATGAATACGAGCGGGATGGTGACGTTCACTCGCTGGAGGAGACCGTTCCCCGGCCTCACCACGTCGCGGAGGAACCATGCCGAGATCCCGGCGCTCGCGCCGGCGGCGCTCAGGGCGGGCTTCGCCAGGTCGCCAAGTGCCTTGTCCCGGGAAAGCGCCGGCGCGAGCGCGACCAACCCGATCGTCCCCGCAACCCCGCCGAGAACCGCCGACGCGTCGTGGACGTCGTTCACCCACGACTGACCCTCGGGCTCGCCGGGGGCCGGGAAGTTGGATCGTCTGTCGCGCCGGAACGCGCCGGCGGCGATCGTGGCGAGGCCCGCCACCCCGATCAGAGCCGGCCCGATGCCGGGACGCGGGCCGAGCCGGCGTTCCAACGCCGACGCGAACAAGAACGTGCTCACACCGAGCGCCGCGAACCCGGCCGTCATCACGTGCGGGTCCGTCGCATCCCTGGCCGCGAGCCCGCTGATGTGCTCGTGCCGCACCTGATACTCGTCCTGCCGCCGCTGAGCCAGCAGCCAGGCGGCGGTGAACGCAACCGGCCCGAGCACGCCACACAGAGCCCCGAAGCGACCATTCCTCGACATCCCGACATGGTAGAGGCGCCTCAGGTGTGACCATCGGCCCACGCGGCGACTCGCGGACCGGTTCGTCCGACTGATCGCGCGGACCGTCACACTCGGTTGGTTCCGGGCCGTCGAGGTCACCGGCCTCGAGCGGATCCCACGGACGGGACCGGTCCTGCTCGTCGCGAACCATCACGGGAGGCTTCGTCGATCCGGCCCTCCTGCTGGCCACGGTCCCACGACCGGTCCGCTTCGTCGCGATGGCCTCGCTCTTCCGGATCTTCCCCCTCCGGCCGCTGCTCGCGCTGGCCGGAGCGATCCCCGTCCATCGCGCCCAGGACGCGGGCGGAGACGGAGCGGAGCCGCGTCGGAACGTCGATGCGTTCGCCGCCTGTTTCGCCCACCTGCGCGCCGGGGCGCGATCGGGATCTTCCCCGAGGGGCAGGCGAGCGACGAGCCACACCTCCTCCCGGTCCGAACCGGCGCCGCGCGGATCGCGCTCGGGGCGCACGCACGTGGAGCGATGGGTGTCCGGATCGTGCCGGTCGGCCTGATCTACGAGGACAAGCAGCGTGCGCGGTCGCGCGCGTACGTGCGCGTCGGGAACCCGATCGCGATGGACGAGGACCTCGCCACGAACCCGGCCGTGCCGCCCGACGAGACGGATCGTGATGCCGTGATCGCCCTCACGAGGGCGATCGAGGAACGGCTGGCCGATGCGGCGCTCGACTTCCAGAGCGCCGAGCACGATCAGCGCTCCGGCTCGCAGCGAGTGTCGCGCTCCGGTGGGAGCACGCCGACCCTCGCGGGCGCCCACCCGTCGGAGCGGTGGAGC
>DASSDW010000236.1:0-7788 GCA_035696925.1 Actinomycetota bacterium | reverse complement strand
GCTTCCCGGAGCCATCGGATCAGGCGTCGCATCGGATCGATCGCGACCCCGTCCGAGCCGTACCAGCCGAAGTGGACGTGCGCGACGGTGGCGTTCCCGGTGTCGCCGCAGAACCCGATCACGTCACCGCGTTGGACGTCGTCTCCGTTCGAGAACTCGCGATCGTTCCAGTCGCTGAAGTGGGCGAAGTAGTAGTGCCCACCGCCCGGAAGCAGGAGGCGGGCCGACCGCCCGCCGAGCAAGCTGGCGTCGAATTCGATCGTGCCGTCCTCGGGTGCCAGGACCGGACTGCCGGAACTGCAGAGCACATCCTGCCCTTCGTGCTGCCGCACGACCGGTCCCGGCCCATAGCGCACGGCGTGCCAGGCGTCGGTCCAGCTCGCCGGCCCGACCACGATGAATGGCGCGTAGACCTCCCGCCGGATGCGTTCCTCCGACCAGCCGGCCGCTCTGAGCAGCTCCGCCGCCGCCACGAGGTCGTGGGTCGCGTATGTGCCGCCCAGCAGCTGCTCCGTCGAAAGGTCTGGCGTTGGGGTGTCGTTCGGCGAGCCACCCTCCAGCGGTTGGTCGAAGTCCGGGGATCCACTCACCGAGGGAGCTGGTTCTCCCGATCCCCACTCCTGGCCGGAAGGCACGATCCGAACACCCCGCACCGGTATGGTCTCGGATGGCGAGGGTGACGGATCGGATGAGGGGCTGGGATCCGGGGATGGGCTCGGATCCGGTGAGGGGCTCGGATCCGATGAGGGGCTCGGATCCGCTGAGGGGGTTGGATCGGCTGACGGGCTCGGATCCGGCGAAGGGGACGGCGTCTCGTCGGCCGTGGAGGCGAGCGCATCCTGTGCATCCCAGGAGATCTGCGTGATCAGCAGCGCAGCGAGCAGGGCGATGAGGACGGGTCTCCGACCATGGCGCTGTCCTGTGCGTACACCCATCCGTCTGTCCAGAGTCCGTTGGAGCGCTCGGGTACTCGAAGGAAACAACCCTATCGCCAGGACCGCCACACCCCCATCCCTCCCTCGTGCCGAGACTCGACGGGAACCACCATGAGACCTGAGCGTGCACCGGCAGGACGGTGGACGGTGGCCGACCTCGGCATCCGAGGAACCTGGCTTCTTCGGGAGCCGGAGAGGGGAATCGAACCCCTGACCTCCTCCTTACCATGGAGGCGCTCTGCCGACTGAGCTACTCCGGCGGCAGCGCTCGATGATAGCAATGGGTCGGCCGCGGACCGTGGCACGATGAGGTGGTGCGGCAGATCATCGTGGCCATCGTCACACTGACGCTCCTGGGGGCGTGCACCGACGACACACCCGAGCCCTCGGAGACCACTCCGGAGTCGACGATGACGTTCGGAGGAACGGACGCGACCCTGGCGGTGGACCTCGCGGACGATCCGCAGGAACGCCGGAAAGGATTGATGGGCATCGAGGAGCTTCCCGCCGATCAGGGGATGGCGTTCGTGTGGCCGGGGCCCGTCGATAGCACGTTCTGGATGAAGGACACGCTCGTGCCGCTCTCGGTCGCCTTCGTCGATGAGTCCGGGTACGTGATCGACGTCCTGGACATGCAGCCGTGCGAGACGGACGCCTGCCCCTCGTACGGGATCAACGAGCCATTCGTCCTCGCGATCGAAGCGAACCTGGGATGGTTCGCCGAACACGGTGTCGGTGCCGGCGACCGAGCGGAGCTCCACAGGGCCCTCGATGGATGACTGCCAGCTCTGCGCCGCGGAACAGGTCACCGCGTGGCTCCACGAGGACGACGAGTGCTGGGTCGCGGAGTGCCTCGTGTGCCGAACACCGATGATCGTGTGGCGCTCGCACGGGCTGCCCGAGGCCGAGCTCGAGACGGACCTGTTGACGCGGCTCGAGCGGATCGCCAGCGATCGGTACGGGCCGGACGGCTACTGGATCGATCCCGAGCGACGCCGGATCCCGGAGCACTGGCACGCGCACGCCCGCCCGGCTGGCGGCTTCTTCGACCCCGCGAGTGACCTCTACGGCTCGTTCTGAGATCGAGGTCGGATGCACGCCCGGAGGCGTTCCCATCCCCGTGCTCGGCATGCTTGAATACGCGCCCCCGCTTGGAAGGAGTTCCGATGCGCCGCTCGTCCCGCTGGCTCCCCCTCCCCGCTGCGATGATCGCGCTGGCCGCGGCCACCGGTCTCCTCGTCAAGGAGCAAGGACGGTAGCCTGCACCTGATCCGGGGATCAGGGGTCGAGGAGGTTCGGATCCGATGGCGTTCCACGGTTGGAAGGTGGAGGCGCTCGAGTTCTTCGAAGGCCTAGAGGCCGACAACTCGAAGGCGTACTGGCAGCGCCACAAGGACGTGTACGACACGATCGTGCGCGCACCGATGGAGGAGCTGCTCGCCGAGCTCGAGCCGGAGTTCGGTGAGGGCCGGATCTTCCGCCCGTATCGCGACATCCGCTTCAGCCGCGACAAATCGCCGTACAAGACCGCGATCGGGGCCACGCTCGGTGACGGGTACGTCCAGCTCGACGCCCGCGGTCTCGCCGTCGGCAGCGGGAAGTGGGAGATGGCCCCCGACCAGCTCGAGCGCTATCGCGAGAGCGTCGCGCGAGACGGGTCGGGCGAGGATCTGACGCGGATCGTGGCGGACGCACGAACGCAGGGTATGGACGTCCACGGGCACGACATGTTGAAGACGGCGCCGAAGGGCTATCCCAAGGACCATCCACGGATCGAGCTCCTTCGGTTCAAGGGATTGATCGCGTGGCAGGAATGGCCGGCCGGGGCATGGCTCGGAACGAAACGAGCGAAGGACCGGATCGTGACGTTCCTCGAGCGGTCGAAGCCGCTCGTCGATTGGCTCGAGTCGAACGTCGGCGACTCAACCCTGCCCGACCGCGCCCGAAGGTAGCGGCCCGAGTCGGCCCTCGATCGCGCGATCCTGACCGTCCGCGTCCGTGTGCACACGGACGTCCGTGAAACCGAGATCGGTGAGGATCACGGTCATGTCTGCAGCTTGGTCGCCACCGAGCTCCAGGAGCACGCTCCCGCCCGGACGGAGCCACCTGTCGGCTGCCCCTGCGGCGCGAACGAGGACGAACGTTCCGCCCGATCCTCCGTCGAGGGCGCGGCGTGGCTCGTGCGCGAGCACGTCTCTCGGCAGGAGGTGGAGCTCCTCGGTGGGCACGTAGGGCACCACGGCGGTCACGAGGTCGACTCGCCCACGGAGCGTGAAGGGCAAGGGCACGTCGAGGTCGCCCTCGGAGACCGCCACGCCGTTCCGGCCCGCGCACGCGACCGCCCGAGGGTCGACGTCCGTACTCACAACGGTGGCGTCTGGATGGGCGGCGGCGAGCGCCACCGCCACCGCCCCGCTCCCGGTGCAGAGGTCGACGGCGATGCCGTCGTCCGGCAGGAGCTCGATCGCGCGCCGAGCCAGCGCCTCCGTGTGCGGACGCGGCACGAACACGCCGGGGTCGATCCGGACCTGATGACCGCAGAACGCCACCGAGCCCGTGATCCACGCGAGTGGCTCACCCCGGAGCCGCCGGCGAACCAGCTCCTCGATCGGACCGACGCCGTCTCGCGCCGCGATGAGCAGGCTGTCGGCTTCGGCCTCGGGTGCGACGCAACCACCCTCGGCGAGCTGGCGGATGACGCGCGTTCGTTCCTGACTCATCGGGTCTCCCGGCTCCGGTCGCGGGACCTCGAGCCTAAGGCGGCCCCGGAGCCGTCGCTGAGTGCATCACGGAAGGACATCGGCCCGAACGTCACTTTCCACGAATCACCCGAGGTAGCCGCAACGCTCTTCCGGCGCTCGTCGACGGCACGACGTCTCGATCGACAGGCTTCCGGAAGGCGCCACCCGACCACCGTCGCCGCGGACCCGATACCAACGCAGGATGCGACACGCCCTCGCCCTACGTTCGTCCGGGCTCACGAGGCATCCGTCGAGGCGACTGGCTTGAGGTACGTGCCGGCCTTCGCGTTCGGGTGGGGTGCCGGGCCCGGCTCCGGCTCGAACTGGAGCCATCCATAGCCGGGGAATAGCACCTCGACCCAGACATGGGCGTCGCCGGTCCGGACCAGGTAGCCACCGTCCTCCTGCTTGGTGCCGGACCGGAACCCGACCGCGATGCGAGCCGGGAATCCCAGTTCCCGCACCAAGACCGTCATCGCGGCCGTGTAGTGCTGACAGAAGCCGGTCCTGGTCCGCGTGAGGAATTCGAGCAGGGAGTCGCCATCGACGGTGGCCTCGACGTCGGTGCTGTAGACGAAGTCCCCATTATGGAAGCGCTCTTGGATCGCTAGGACCTTCCGATAGCTCGACGTGGCATCCGCCGTCCATCGCTCGGCTATCTCCCCGATCCTCTCATCGAGCTCTGGCAGCTCGGTCCACTGCCCGTACGTTCGAGGAGCCTGGTGAACGACCCGATCCAGCTCCTCTGGCGTCGGGACCACGATCCGGGAGCGGACCGTGTACTCCATCCCCGCTTCGAGACGACCGTCGACGAACGCCTGGCTCCGCGCGGGATCCCACGAGATGTCCCCGATCGGTCCTGTGATCTTCTCCGCCGTCTGCGCCATCGGGAGCGAGTGCAGGCTCTCGAAGTCGCTGAGGATCCGGAAGGTCTGGATCAGCGTTTCCCCCCACGCTGGATCGCCACCGTGCCGCGGCAGCGTCGCCGGGGCAGAGAGGGTCACGCCCCCGACGGACCCGTTCGGGTAGGTGCTCGTCCACAACTCGCCGTCGTACCGGTCCAGCGTGAACATGCGCCAATACTCCGCGTGGTCGGCATCGACCTCGAACAGATCCGCACCCTCACCCATCCGAGGGTCGAGCGAGCCGGCCACCAACGATGGCTCCGCAGCCCCTGGTGGGTCAGAGCCCGTCCGTGAAGCCTCCGGTTTGGTCCCGTTCCTGCCGCCATCGTCGCACGCCACCACCGCGAGGGTGATCGCCAGCGCCAAGATGAGCGCTGAGAGCTGCTCGCGATACGTGAAGTGCTGCCGCCCAGGTGCTCGCACAGGCTCAACCCCTCACAGGGCGGGGCTCGAGGATGACGACCGCAGTCTCGTGTCCACGTCGTGCGGCGTAGCCGTCGAGGTTGTCGTCCGTCTCGCGCCAGCGTTGCCACAGCCGATCACGCTCCGGACCGACCGCGGCTCTGCCGAGCACCTCGCGCCGCATCCCTCGGGCCAGCTCGACGACTGCCTCCGGATAAGCCTGCAGGTTCAGCCACCAGGCCGGCTCGGCCGCACCCCAGCCGTTCATGGCCATCGTGATCATGTTGGGCCCGTCATCGATGTAGCCGACGATCACGCTCCGCGGCTCGCCGCTGCGCCGGCCGGTCGTGGTAAGCCGCATTGCGCCCCACTTCCCCGGGCGAGGGCGCCACAGGCCCATGCGCCCCCCGGTGGCCCGGATCATCCACCGGTGCACGTGCCAGGCCGCTACGACGAACCACCGCGGTGGCAGGCGCGCTTTGCCTTCGGACATGCCCACTCCCTCGCCGAGGACTGAACGGCTGGCGGTGGTGGGATGTTCTCACAAGGTCTTGACCTCGGGGAACGTGCGTCTCTCGGTGGAGCGCCCACAACTTCAAAGAGGTAGTGCCCGCAGCAGCCCAGAGGCCGTTGTCCGGTCACGACCATCACCCGGTCACCTGACTGATAACGCAGGTCGATCGAAGAGCGTGATGTTCAACGCGTGCACGCGATGGCGTGATCGCTGTCGAGTTCAGTCAACCGCACCCACGCGCCGAGGAGTGGATCAGTGAATGCGTCGAGGATGCGGCATGATCCTTCAGGTGTGTACGAGAAGGGATGCCTTCTCATGGATCTGCCACCGACGTTCTGATGCTCAACGGGATTTCGGGACCTACTCTGCAGGTGAGACGTACCGCCCCGAGGCGCCGACCGCCTGTGGGATGACTCGGATGGCGGCCCAGTAGGCGCCGGAACGGATCACGGGAACATCCAAACTTCTGGGAGGAACAGGGTGAGCGATACGAGCACCGGAAAGGTGGTCGTGAACAGGTCGATGTCGCTTGATGGCTTCATCGCCGGTCCCGGCCACACGATGGACTGGGGCGCAGGTCGCCCTCTCGCCGACTTCGTGGCACCGGACGATCTCCAGGAGATCGCGGCGGCGACCGGCGCCGTGCTCATCGGCCGGCGGACCCACGAGGTGGGCAAGAGGATGGAGGCCGACGAGCCGGATAGGGTCGACTACCCCTTCTCGGGACCCTTCTTCGTCCTGACGCACGAGCCGCCGGACCCGCCGGACCCTGGGGTCACGTTCCTCAGCGGCGATATCGGGGAAGCGGTCGCCACGGCACTCGACGCTGCGGGCGGGAAGAACCTGGAGATCCTCGGCGCCGAGGTGGCCGGGCAGTGCCTGCGTCGGGGGCTCGTCGACGAGATCTTGGTGTATGTGATGCCGGTGCTGCTCGGCGACGGTATCCGCTTCTCTCCCCCGGGCCTCCCCAGGATCGACCTGGAACCGGTCAGTAGCACGAGGTCGCGAGACGTCACCATCCTCCGGTTCCACGTCCGCACGTAGTACCGGTGAATCGCCCGCAAGCAGATCCGCGCCGCTCGGTCGGTTGTTGGTTGGTGGTGGGTGTTCTCAGAACTCGCTGACCAGAGCGAATGGTGACTTCGCTTCCGAATACCCACAGGTTAAGAGGGGTAGTGCCCACACTTGCGCTGCAACCCTTCTACTCCGTCAGGAAGCAGGCCGGAGGTTGGCTTCGAGTACCTGCTGACGTCGCCCGAGGCTTGGCGCCCGAGCGGTGGCTACATCGAGTGGTTAGGTCGGCCAGGTTCGCGGCGTGCTCGAGGGCCGCCTCGGAATCCCAGTACCGCTCGATGATGACGCACTCGGATCGGTCCTCGTTTGAGGTAGGTGTCGTTGCGTGTTCGTCCACGTCAGGGGCTCCTCCAACGTGCGCGAGAAGACGATCTTCGACATCCCGGCGAGCGCATCCATGCCCGGCTCGCCCTCGGCTGCGAACCCGGACATGAGGCGGTAGGTGTTCGCGCCCATCAAGACCGTGTAGCCGGCTTCCGGTTGATCGACTCAACCACGCCCAGGTACTCCGGACCCTGCAAACCCACCAGCCCGGGCCACACCCTCAGCGGCTCCGTAGCCATCTGAGTGAGGTGATGAAGTCCGCGAGTAGTTCCGGCGTCTTCGTTCCGTCCACTCGGGTGTCGCGCTCCTCCATAGCGCCGAGTCCCTTCTGGGCAGCTCGATCGTTGCTCGGCTCGCGACCGCCTTTACCCGGAAGCCCCAACCGGCTCGACGGTTCCTTCCCGTCGTGTGACCACTGAATGTGCGTGGGAGGTGGCGGCTTAGACGCCCGGGCGGGTGAACGTCACGTGTGTGACCCCGCTGGGCGAGGAGGTGGCCTCGACCTGGTAGTCCTTCTCGACGCCCTCCAGTCCGTCCCAGAGCCGAACGCCGCGGCCGAGAAGGATGGGGACGACGACAATGTGCATGTGATCCACAAGCCCCGCAGCGAGGAGGTCGCGGATCACGGTGGCACCTCCCCCGATGCGCAGGTCCTGTCCGCCCGCAGCCTCCCGAGCGGTCTCAAGCGCTTCGGTGGGCGACACGTCGAGGAAGTGGAACGTCGTCCCGCCTTCCATCTCGATCGGCGGACGCGTGTGATGGGTGAGGACGAAGACCGGTGTGTGGAACGGCGGGTTGGGACCCCACCAGCCCTTCCACTCCCGGTCCTCGTGCCATCCTGGGTAGCCGAACTTCCCGGCACCCATGATTTCGGCGCCGATCCCGGGGTTGTG
>DASSDW010000235.1:0-5111 GCA_035696925.1 Actinomycetota bacterium | reverse complement strand
CGCAAGCCCTGCCGCTGCTGCCCCTCACGACGGGCGTCGTCCTGCCCGGGATGGTGGTGACCCTCACGATCGAGTCGGACGAGGCTCGGGCGGCGGTCGGCGCGGCCGCCGAGGGGGACGACGCGCTGCTGTTGACGGTGCCGCGCGTGGACGGTCGCTACGCCCAGGTCGGCGTCGTCGCGAAGATCGAGGACGTCGGCCGGCTCCGGAGCGGCGTCGAGGCCGTGGTGATCCGTGGCCTCCGGCGCGCGACGGTGGGCCTGGGCGTCCCGGGGACCGGCGAGGCCACCTGGGTCCAGATCGGATCGGAGCCCGAGGAGCCCGTCAGCGAGCGAGCGCGGGAGCTCGCCCGCGAGTACCGCGGAGCTGTGGAGGCGATCACCGAGGCGCGCGGTGTGCCGGCCGTGGCGGACGTCCTGAGGGGCGTGACGGATCCCGGCCAGCTGGCCGACATGTCCGGGTACTCACCCGACCTCTCGTTCGAACAGAAGGTCGAGGTCCTCGAGACCCTCGACGTCGAGGCTCGGCTGGAGAAGGTCCTTCGCTGGGCGAAGGAGACGCTCGCCGAGGTCCAGGTACGCGAGCGGATCCGCGACGAGGTCGCCGGCAGCCTGGAGGAGCGGCAGCGCGAGATGCTGCTCCGCGAGCAGATGGCGGCGATCCGCAAGGAGCTCGGCGAGGACGGTAGCGAAGACGTCCTCGAGGAGTATCGGACCAAGATCGCGGACGCCGGGATGCCGGAGGATGTGCGCGCGCAGGCGGACCGTGAGCTCGGCCGGCTTGAGCGGACGTCCGAGCAATCGCCCGAGTACGGATGGATCCGGACCTACCTCGATTGGCTGCTCGACGTCCCCTGGTCCTCGAAGACCCAGGACAACCTGGACATCGGCTCGGCGCGCGAGGTGTTGGACGCGGACCACGAGGGGCTCCGTGACGTGAAGGACCGCATCCTCGAGTACCTCGCGGTCCGCAAGCTCCGGAGCGACCGGGGGCTCGCCGAGACCGGCGGTCGTGGCTCGGGCGCGATCCTCACGCTGGTCGGCCCCCCGGGCGTCGGCAAGACGTCGCTCGGGGAGTCCGTCGCGCGCGCCCTCGGACGCAACTTCGTCCGGGTGTCGCTCGGCGGTGTCCACGACGAGTCCGAGATCCGTGGCCACCGTCGCACCTACGTGGGCGCGTTGCCGGGACGGATCGTGCGCGCGCTGAAGGACGCGGGCACGAAGAACCCCGTGATGATGCTGGACGAGGTTGACAAGGTCGGCGCCGACTGGCGAGGCGACCCCTCGAGCGCGTTGCTCGAGGTCCTCGATCCCGCTCAGAACCACACGTTCCGCGACCACTACCTGGACGTCGACCTCGATCTGTCCGAGGTGCTGTTCATCGCGACCGCGAACGTCGCGGAGACGATCGCGGGCCCGCTGCTCGACCGGATGGAGGTCATCCGGATCGACGGGTACACCGAGGACGAGAAGGTCGCGATCGCGCGGCGGCACCTGTTGCCGCGGCAGGTGGAGCGCAACGGCCTGCGCCCCGAGGAGGTCGAGGTGACCGACGACGCCCTGCGAGGGGTGGTCGGCGACTATACGCGCGAGGCCGGTGTCCGCAACCTCGAGCGCGAGCTCGGCAAGATCATGCGGAAGGTCGCGACCAAGCTGACCGCCGGCGAGGGCGGGTCGTCGGCTCGCGTGGACGCGACCGATCTCCGCGAGTACCTCGGCCGGCAGAAGTTCTTCTTCGAGGCGGCCGACCGGACCGCCGTTCCCGGCGTGGCCACGGGCTTGGCCGTCACCGGGACCGGCGGCGACGTGCTGTTCATCGAGGCGACCCGCGAGGACGTGCCGGAGACGGGGATGGCGGACGGGTTGACGCTCACCGGACAGCTGGGCGACGTGATGAAGGAGTCGGCGCGGATCGCGCTCTCGTACGTGCGCTCGCACGCCGAGTTCCTCGACATCCCGGCGGACCGGTTGCGCGGTCGGTTCCACGTGCACGTCCCGGCGGGCGCCGTTCCCAAGGACGGCCCCAGCGCGGGGGTCGCGATGACGACGGCGTTGGCCTCGCTGCTCACGGGCCGGCCGGTTCGGGCCGAAGTGGGCATGACCGGTGAGGTCACGCTCCAAGGGCGTGTGCTCCCGATCGGAGGGGTCAAGCAGAAGGTCCTCGCCGCGCATCGGGCGGGCCTGAAGGAGGTCATCCTTCCCGCGCGCAACGAGGGAGACCTCGACGACGTCCCGGAGCAGGTGCGCGAGGAGATGACGTTCCACCTGGCGGAAGCCGTGGACGACGTGCTCGAGATCGGGCTTGGCGCCGTGGCCGACGACGAGATCGCGGATCCCCGGGTCGCGTAGAGGGGCGGGGTTAGGTCGCCCTCGGGAGCAACCGATACACAACCATCGGTATCGGTTTCCACTGCTCCGGGAAGGGCGCGCGTTGACGGAACACGGCACGCTCGAGCACGAGCTCCGCGGGACGGATGAGGCGGCGCTGCACGAGTTCCTCCGGCTCGTGGTCCCGCTCGCGGCGGCCTTCGCCGTCATGCAGGCGGTCGCCGGAGGCGTGCTGCGCGACGGGTCGATGCTCCTCGTCGCGCTCCTGATCGCCCTGTACGGGGGCTGCCTGATCTACGCCCGTGAGCTCTTCGATCGGGGTCGTGTCCAGGCGAGCGTGGGTTGGATCAGCGGTGGGCTGATCGTGCCGTCGCTGGGCACGGTGATCCTGCAGCCGTCGTTGCTCCCCACGATCGTCCTGTTGCCGCTCATGGCGCTCGCCGTGGCGCTCCCGTTCATCGGAGCCCGCCGGCTCCACCTGCTGCTCGGTCTGGCGCTCGTCTGGGTGATCGCCATCGGCGTCGTCGGCAGCGTCGCGCCTCCTCCCGCCGATCCCGCCCCGTGGTACGGGAAAGCGTTCCAGGTCGTCACGATGGCGACGGCCACGTTCCTGACGATCCTCCTCTTCACGCGCTACCGGGCACGACTCCTGCTGGCGGCCCACCGGGAGCGAGAGGTGTCCCTGAAGCTCCGCGAGGTCGACCGCTTGAAGACGACGTTGATGCGGGCGGCATCGCACGATCTGCGGACGCCGACGGCCACGATCCTCGGAGCGGCGGAGACGCTCCGGCACCTCTCGCTGGACGAGGCTGAGGCCCGGGCGCTCCTCGCGGCGATCTCCCGCGGGGCGAGCCGGCTCTCCGGGCTCCTCGACGATCTGCTCGACGCCGAGAGCCTCCAGGCGGGCGTGGTCGAGCTGTCGGCCGAGCCGGCCGACGTCGGTGAGGTGGTGCGCGAGGCCGTCGGGTCGCTCGAGATCCCCGATGGGATGGACCTGCGCCTCGATCTCCACTCGGCCCACGCGACGGTCGACCGCGCCAGGGTCGGACGGATCGTCGAGAACCTCGTGATGAACGCGATCCGGCACGCCCCGGGCTCCGGGATCGTGTGGGTGCTCGTGCGACCGCACGACGGCGGTGCGGAGATCGTCGTCGAGGACCAGGGGCCTGGTGTTCCCGAGGCCGACCGGCTCACGATCTTCGCTCCGTTCCGCAGGGGTGACACGGAGGCCCCGGGCACCGGGTTGGGGCTGGCCATCGTGGAGGGGTTCGTCGGGTTGCACGGCGGACGGGTGTGGGTCGAGGACCGGTTCGGCGGGGGAGCCTCGTTCCATGTGTCCTTCCCCGGCGGCGGGGTCGCGCCGGCGCTCCCCGAGTCAGTTGTCACCGCCACCCTGATCGACTGAGTCTTCGTCGTACGACGCGGGGCCCTTCGGCCCGGTGGATCCGTTCCCTATCCTGACCCGATGCCCCTCGAGCTGATCGATCTGCGCCGCCGGTTCGGTGACGTCGTGGCGCTCGACGGTGTGAGCTTCGAGGTCGCGGAAGGCTCCGTCGTGGGGTTCGTCGGTCCGAACGGCGCGGGCAAGACCACGGCGATGCGGATCGTGCTCGGCGTGTTGGGAGCCGACGGAGGCGAGGTTCGGTGGCGTGGGAAGCCGGTCGATGGGACGGCGCGCCGACGGTTCGGCTACATCCCCGAGGAGCGCGGGCTCTATCCGAAGATGCGGGTGCTCGAGCAGCTCGTGTACCTGGCGCGACTGCACGGCGTCGGGCATGCGACCGCCCGTACCCGCGGACCTGAGATCCTCGACATCCTCGGCGTGGCCGACCGGGCGAAGGATCGGGTCGAGTCCCTGTCCCTGGGGAATCAGCAGCGGGTGCAGCTCGCGGCGGCGCTGGTGCACGAGCCCGACGTGCTCGTCCTCGACGAGCCGTTCTCGGGCTTGGACCCCGTGGGCACCGATGTCCTCGTCGAGGTCCTCGACCGCGAGCGCAGGACGCGCGGGGTGCCGGTCGTGTTCTCCAGCCATCAGCTCGAGCTCGTGGAGCGGGTGTGCGACCGGGTCGTGATGATCGTCGACGGGAGGATCGTCGCAGACGGGACCATCCACGAGCTCCGCGCGTCCCGGGCGCGCCGGCTCGTCCGCGTCGAGGTCGCCGACGCCGCGGCCGGCTGGTACGAGGCGGTCCCCGGCATCCGGCTCGAGGCCGAGGTGCCCGGTGGTGTGATCGTGGAGCTCGATCGCGATGCGGACGATCAGCGTGTGCTCGACCTCGCCCGCTCGTTGGGGGAGGTGCGCCACTTCAGCCACGTGCGCCCCACGTTGTCCGAGCTGTTCCGCGAGGTGGTCGCCTCGTGAGCGACGATCCCGCCGTCACCGACCGCGGCATGTGGCGCGTGGTCGCCGCCCGCGACTTCTCCGTGCGCCTCCGTGACAAGGGGTTCGCGATCTCCACCGCGATCACGGTCACGGTCCTGTCGATCTTCATCCTCCTGCGGGCCTACTCCGGCGGTCCGGACTCCTTCGACCTCGCGGTCGTCGGCGACCGCGCCGTGGCGGATCGCGCCGCGGCGATCGCGGAACGGGCGGACATCGACCTCAGGGTCGTGCCGCTCCGCGACCAGGGCACCGTCGAGCGCGCGCTGCGTGACGGGCGCGTGGATGCGGCGTTGGTCGGCGGGCACGCGGACGTCGTCGGGGGCGTCGCAACCCTCCGCGTCCTCCGCGACGTGCCGAGCCTCCTCGACCAGGTCGTGCAGGCCGCCGCGATCGCGACGAGG
>DASSDW010000234.1:0-3627 GCA_035696925.1 Actinomycetota bacterium | reverse complement strand
CTCACCGGCATGGACCCCGACCGCTGGGAGGAGGAGAAGCGGCGAGGCCTCACGATCGACCTCGGCTACGCCTGGTGCGAGCTCCCGTCCGGACGCGAGATCGGCTTCGTCGACGTCCCCGGACACGAGCGGTTCATCGCCAACATGCTCGCGGGCGTGGGTCCCGTCCGTCTCGTCCTGTTCGTCGTCGCGGCGAATGAGGGATGGCGCCAGCAGTCGGAGGAGCACCTCGCGATCCTGGACGTGCTCGGCATCGATGGCGGTGTGGTGGCATTGACCAAGCAGGATCTGGTCGACTCCGAAATGCTCGATCTGGCGCAGGAGCAGATCCGGGAGCGGCTCGAGGGCAGCGCGCTCGAGAGTGCCCGGTTGGTGCGGGTGTCGGCGACGACCGGCGACGGTCTCGATGAGCTGCGTGCGGCGCTCGACGACCTGCTGGCCGCGGCGACGCCGCCTCCCGAGACGCGGGCGCGTCTGTTCGTGGACCGCGTGTTCACGATCTCAGGGGCTGGCACGGTCGTCACCGGAACGCTGGGCGGCTCGACGCTCGCCGTCGGGGACGACGTCGAGCTCTACCCGCACGGGCGGACGGCGCGGGTCCGATCCCTGCAGACGCACAAGCGCGACGCGACCCGCACGATCCCGATCGCACGGGTTGCGGCGAACCTCGCCGGGACCGGCAAAGGGGACCTGGCGCGGGGCGATGTGGTCGGCGCCCCGGGAGCGTGGAGACCGACGACGACCTTCGACGGCATCTTCCGACCCGTCCGCGGCCTGGCACACCCCGTGACCGGGCGCGGCGCGTTCAAGGTCTACGTCGGCGCGGCGGAGGCAGATGCCAGGGTCCGGATGCTCGGGCGCGGATCGGTGGAGGGCGGCGAGGACGTGTTCGTGCGCATCACGACGACCCGGCCGCTCGTGCTGGACGTCGCCGATCGGTTCGTCCTCCGGGAATCGGGACGCCAGGAGACGGTCGGCGGTGGGACGGTGCTCGATCCCGCGCCGCCGCGGCGCGCGGGGTCGGCGGTGGGACGGCTCGCCCGGCGCGCCGCGGCGGCGCGCCACGAGCTCCCGGCGATCCTCGCCGACGAGCGGGGCGCCGTCCACGTATCGGAGGCCCTCGTCCTCACGGGCTCCGACACCGGCGTCCCGGAGGCCGGGGACTGGCTCCTCCGGGACGGCCTGCTCGCCCGGGTCGGCCCCGCCCTGGTCGCGCACGTGTCCGCGTACCATCTCGCCCACCCTCTCGAGGAGGGCGAGCCCCTGGCAGCGGCTCGCCGCGCGCTCGCCGACCACCTCCGGGCAGAGATCGGTCCGCCCGACCCCCGGCTGATCGATCCGATCCTCGATCGGCTCGTCGGCGACGGACTCCTCGTGCGGACGACCACGGCGGTCGCGCTCCCGTCGCACGAGGGACCAGGCCCGGAGCTCGACCCCGTGATGCGACGCGTGGTCGAGGCGATCTCGGACGAACCGACCCAGCCTCCGACGATCAAGGAACTCGCCGATCGCGGGATCGGTCGCGACGCGGTGGACGCCGCCGCGAGAGCCGGACACGTGGTCCGCGTCGCCCCCGACCTCGTGTTCCTCCCCTCGGTGATCGAACGCGCCGAGGCGATCGTGGCCGACGCGCGCGAGACGGGGATCACGGTGAGCGCGTTCCGGGAAGCCCTTGGGACGAGCCGGAAGTTCGCGGTCCCCCTGCTCGGTTGGTTCGATCAGCGGGGCATCACGCGACGGGAGGGCGACCTCCGGTACCCACGTTCGCCATGACGCCTGGTTCCTCCGACACCTCGGCGGTGACGGCGACCTCCACGCAGGCCCCCAGGGGGAGCGACGCCACCCCCACGGCCGCACGAGCGTGACGCCCGTCCGGACCGAGCACCGCGACGAGCGCGTCGCTGGCTCCGTTCGCCACCGTGGGATGTTCCACGAAATCCGCGTCCGCGGCGACGAACACCGTGACCTGGAGGAGCTGGACCAGGCGATCGAAGCTCCCCCCGAGATGGTCCCGGATCGCGGACAGCGCCTGGAGCCCCGCCCGGGCGGCCGCCTCCTGCCCCATCTCGACCGAGACCTGCTGACCCAGCCTGCCCGGGTGCAGGAGGCGACCGTCGACCATCGCGACCTGTCCCGCAACGAACGCCAGCGTTCCGGCACGCTTCACGGGGACGTAGCTCGCGACCGGAGCGGGCGGCGGGGGAAGTTCCCAGCCCAACTCGCCGAGACGCTCGAGGATGTCCGCGTCACGCACGGCCGCATCCTCTCAGACGGGCCCGGCGCCCGCGCCGTCAGCTCGCTTCGAGCGCCTTCCGCCTCAACACGGCCCGCCGCTCGGTCTCGTTCAGTCCGCCCCAGACGCCGTGGCCCTCACGGGTCTCCAGCGCGTAGTCGAGGCAGGCCTGGCGCACCTGGCAGACGGCGCAGATCCGCTTGGCGACCGCCTCACGTGCGAGCTTCTCACCCCGCTTCTCGAAGTAGCTCGGCGCGAAGTAGAAGGAGGAGTCCTCGCCGCGGCATGCGGCGCGTCCTTGCCAGCCGGCCGACGCCTCCTCGAGTGCCATCACCTGGTTGTTCGAAGAACGAGGGGAAGGAGATTCCTCTTTCCGGAAGGAAGCGGCGCCGCCACACGTTCTCAAGAAGTGGGCGGACCCGTTACGCGCCAGCGTCTTCCACCGGTCGAGCGAGCTCCGGTGCGACCCGGAGGATGAGGCCGTCGACGCCGCGAACCCGGATCGGCGTCCCCGGCTCGATCGGGTCACCGTCCGTCCTGCCCCGCCAGAGCGCCCCCTTCACGAACACGGGGCCGTCGGGCGCCAGGCGCCCTCTCGCCTCCCCCACGAGGCCGACCAATCCCCGCTGGGTCCCGAGGATCCGATCTCGCGACTGCAGCGCGACGGTCAGCGCGAACCCGTAGTAGAGGAGGCTCGCGAACACCGCGCCGCCGATCAGCCACGGGCTGATCGCGATCGAGTCGTCGACGTGCCGCCACGCGAGGATCGAGCCGGCGCCGAACGCGGCCAGCCCCGCCCACGTCGGCCAGCTCAGGCTCCGCAGCCGCACGTCGAGCACCAGGAGACCGATCCCGAGGACCAACAGCCCGAGTCCGCCCCACGACGGCACGGCCACCGTGAGCCCGTACCCGGCGAGCGACGCGAGCGCGACACCGCTGAACCCCGCGAAGCCGAAGCCCGGCTGCGTGAGCTCGAACGCGATCGCCGCCAGACCCAGGACCAGGAGGAGATACACCATCGACGGGGTCGCGACCGCGTGCAGCACGCGGCCGATCAGGCCCGGTTCCTCGAAGCGGATGTCGACGGTGCGCTCGCCGGCCTGCTTTTCCGTGGTCGCCACCCGCGTCCGCAGCACGACGGCTCCCGTTGGGGTCCGGACGGTCATCCCGTCCACGGCGATCAAGAACTCGGGAACGGTGTACGTCGCCGCGTGAGCAGCCTTGACAGCCAATGCCTCGCGAGCTGCCAGCGGTCTCTCGAGCGCATCGAGGTCGACGCCCGATCGGCCGCGCAGCGCGAGCCACCCGTCGATCCGCGATCGCAGATCCCCGGATCCCGTCTCGGGACGGAGGACGTCAACGGGGCGGAGGGGACCGGTCTGCGAGCCCGGTGC
>DASSDW010000233.1:0-16812 GCA_035696925.1 Actinomycetota bacterium | reverse complement strand
AGCTCTTCGTCGATCGGTTGGAGCTCGACCCGGACGGGTACATCGTGATCCAGGAGCCGCGCACCCAGACCTCGGTCGAAGGGGTGTTCGCGGCCGGCGACGTCACTGACCGGATCTATCGTCAGGCCGTCACCGCCGCGGGACAGGGATGCAAGGCAGCGATCGACGCCGAGCGGCTGCTCGAGGCGGAGTCCCACGCCGCCGTCGAGGCGGGGAATCTCGCCGCTCGAGCGAGCGTTCAGAGCGAGGCGTAGGCCAGTCGGCCGAGCCGGCGGTCGAGAGGAGAGCAGAAGATGGCGAACATCGGAGATGTGAACGACACGGAGTTCCAGACGAGCGTCCTCGATTCCGAGACGCCGGTCCTCGTGGACTTCTGGGCGGAGTGGTGCGTGCCGTGTCACATGGTCTCTCCTGTCGTGGAGGAGATCGGGCAGGAGAAGGGTCAGGACCTCAAGGTCGCGAAGCTGAACATCGACGAGAACCCGGACGCCACGAGGACTTACGGAGTCATGTCCATCCCCTCCTTGATCTTGTTCAAGGCAGGCAAGGAGGTCGCGCGGGTCACGGGCGCGCGCCCCAAGGATGCGATCCTTCGGGACCTCGACCCCCACCTCGTGTAGGACATCTGCTCCCTCTCGCTCTTACGCGGTTGCCGTCGCGCCGCGTCCCCACGCACACTCGATTCGATGCGCATCTTTCGCAAGGGCGACAGCGGCCCGGAGATCGCGGACATCCAGTCGAGGTTGACGGGGCTCGGAGCCGAGATCGACGGCGAGGAACTGGTAGGCGTGTTCGGATCGTCCACCGCGGCCGCCGTCCGCTGGTTCCAGCAAGATCGGCACCTCCAGGTCGACGGGCTCGTCGGCCCCGACACGTGGGAACAGCTCGTCGAGGCGGGTTGGCGGCTGGGCGACCGGACGCTGTATCACCGCGCACCGATGTTCCGCGGAGACGACGTGCGCGAGATCCAGCGGATGCTGAACGCCTTGGGATTCGACAGCGGCAAGGAGGACGGGTTCTACGGCCCACGGACGGACGGTGCGCTCCGGCTGTTCCAGCGCAACGTCGGGGACGAACCGGATGGGATCGTCGGCCCGCACACGCTGTCTGTGCTCCGGCGGATGCGCCCGCTGGATGCGGTCCCGTCGCGAGCCCTCGTGCGGGAGCGCGAGGAGCTGGATGCCTCCCGAGGGCCGATCGAGGGGCGGATCATCACGGTCGACGTCGGGGAAGCGGCCGCCGCGGCCGGCGAGTTGCATCAGCGCTCGGCGATCGCCCTGGTGGAAGAGCTGCGGGCGGTGGGTGCCGATCCGAGGCTCCTCGTCACCGACGACGACGCGGCCGCGCCCTCGGACCGAGCCCGACTCGCGAACGAGGCCGGCGCGGCGGCGTCCATCACCGTGGAGCTCACCGCCAGGGACGGGGAAGGTGGGGGCGGCCCCGTCTGCTCGTACTTCGGCAGCAGGACCACACATTCCCCTTCCGGACTCGTTCTCGCGCAATTGATCCTGGAGGAGCTCGAGGCGGAGCTCGGCCTGCCCGGACGGGTTCGGCCGCTGACGATCGCACCTCTGCGCGAGACGCGGATGCCGGCGGTCCAGGTCGAACCGTTCACAGGCGCAGGCCGGCGCGAGGAAGAGCTGCTCCGGGATCCGGACCTCCCGACGCGCGTCGCCCGCGCCGTCGCCGCCGGCGTGGGTCGCTTCTTCTCAGGGTAGACGCGGCCGACGCGCGAGCATCGCGAGCACCCCGCCGAGGATCAGACCCAGGACGGTCGCCCTCAGCGCGCGTTCCCGTTCCGACGGGTACCGCTCGGTGGCGTCCATCGGTCTAGGCTACCCGTGAGGGGCGTGAGCCCCGGCGGAGAGGTCGCATGGAAGCGTTCTTCCTGATCTTCTCGCTGTTCTTCGTGGCGAACATCGTCCTCGTGGCCTGGGCCCTGGTAGACGCGATCAGGGTGCCGGAGGACTCGATGTATCAGGCGGGCAGCAAGCTCGTGTGGGTCCTGGTGATCCTCCTCGGCGGCTTCATCGGCGCGACCATCTATCTCGTGATCGGACGGCCGAAGAGCGGTCCCCGGACGGTCCACCAGTGGGACGGACAGCTCCCTCCGCCACCGCCCGGGACCGTGGGGTAGGGCTTCGACGCCTAGCGCTGTGGGATGGTGCTTGAGCCCAGGGCCTCGGATGTATGATGGTGTCACTCAGTCGGGGGCCAGGCCGGGCCCGGAACCGACGATCTCCGACACGATCCGCTCGAGGTCGTCGGCGGAGCCGAACTCGATCAAGACCTGACCTCGTTTGCGGCCCATGCGGATCTGCACCCGCGTGGCGAGCTGCTCGGACAGGATCTCCTCGACCTCAGCAAGGTTGGGGTCGGAAACCTCTGGATCCGTCCCGGTCTTCTTGGGAGCAGGTTCGGGCGGACCCTCGATGAACCGTCGAACGATCTCCTCCGTCTCGCGGACCGAGAGATCCTCCGCCGCGACCCGCAGCGAGAGCGACGTGATCGCGTCGGCATCGCCCAAGGCGAGCAGCGCGCGCGCATGACCCGCCGAGAGCTTCTCGTCCGTGAGGAGCTGCTGCACCTCGAGGGGCAGGGCGAGGAGGCGGATCGTGTTGGCGATGTGCGACCGTGAGACGCCGACGCGATCGGCCAGCTCTTCCTGCTTCAACCCGAGCTCGTCCAGGAGCTGCCGGAACGCCTCGCCGAGCTCGATCGGATTGAGGTCTTCACGATGGATGTTCTCGATCAGGGCTTCCCTGAGCAGATCGGCGTCGTCGGAGTCCCGAAGGACCACCGGGACCGTGGCCAGCCCAGCGAGCTTCGCGGCTCGGAGGCGCCGCTCGCCGGTGACGACCTCGTACCCCTGACCCGCCCGCCGGACCACGATCGGCTGCAGGATCCCCACCTCGCGGATGGACGCGGCGAGCTCCTGCAACGCCTCGTCGTCGAACCTGCTCCTCGGCTGTTTCGGGTTGGGGGCGATCGCCCCCGCGGGCACCTCGAGCAGCCCAGTGGCCACCTCCCCCGCCTCGGGCGCCCCGGGTATCAGCGCGGAGAGCCCGCGTCCCAGACCCCCTCGCTTGGACATCAATCGCCTCCCTTGCGGAACATCCGCCAACGCCGTTTCCGGCCCTGCTCCTCATCCAACGTCGCGCCGATGTCCGCCATCCCCTCACGATGGTCGTCCGCGGGAGCCGGAGGCGCCTCTTGACCTGCCTCGATATCGATGTCGGAGTTCTCGTCGATCACCACGACGCGTCGCTGGGGCAGCTCGCCCGGTGGCGGGGGCCTCGACGGGGGCTTTACCCTCGGCTCAGGTTGGCGTGCGGGCTCCTCCCAGACGTCATCGTCCGCATCCACAGCCGTGCGTCTGGTCCCTCGAGCAGCCTGTGGCCTCGAGGTGGGAGATGCGGTCATCTCGACCTGTGGTACGGGGTCCGCGGGCTGAGACTCGGGTTCCGGTACAGGTGCGGCCGGCTCGGGCCCCGGTTCCGTTGCTGCGGGCTCGGGGGTCAGGTCGACGACTGGCTCGCTCTCGGCCGATGCCTCGATCGTGGGGTCGGATCCGGAGGCTCTCGGCTCCTCCGACAAGGGGTGCTCCCCGTTCTCGGACGCCTCCTCAGCGTCCCCCGGTCGTTCCATCGGAGGCATCACGGCGATCGGCATCTTGTCGAACTGCGGCATGGGGGCCTCGGGCGGAGGTCGCAGCGCGACCTCCTGTGCGAGCTGACGGTATGCCTCGGCGCCCTTCGATTTGGCGTCGTAGATCGTGATGGGCTGCCCGAACCCCGGCGCCTCCGACAATCGCACCGTGCGCGGGATGATGACGTCGTAGACGAGATCGCCGAAGTGACGCTTCACCTCTGCCACGACCTGCTCCGAGAGCTTCGTTCGCGGGTCGAACATCGTCATCACGATGCCCGACAGCCTGAGGCCAGAATTGATGTTCTGCTGGACGAGGGAAACGTTCCGGAGCAGCTGCCCCAGCCCCTCCAGGGCGTAGTACTCGCACTGGATCGGCACGATCAGCTCTTCGGCCGCGGTGAGCGCGTTGATCGTCAGCAGCCCGAGGGAGGGCGGACAGTCGAGGAGGATGAAGTCATACGCTCCTTCGAGGACGGGCTCGATCGCCTTCTTCAGTCTTGCCTCGCGCGAGAATTGGGACACCAACTCGATCTCGGCTCCGGCCAGGTCGATCGTTGCCGGCACCGCGTGCAGCCGCTCCACGGGGGTGTGCACGATGGCCTCCTGGATCTCTGCCTCAGAGACGACGACGTCATACACCGTGACCTCGCGAGCGTCGTGTCGGATCCCCATCCCCGTGGACGCGTTCCCCTGCGGGTCGAGATCGGCCACCAGCACGCGGAACCCGATGTCGGCCAGCGCCGCGCCGAGACTCACCGCCGTCGTGCTCTTGCCAACCCCGCCCTTCTGATTCGCGATCGCGATGACCCTGGCTCGACCGGGGGCGTCGGGAACGACAGGGCCCTTCTTCCTCGACCGCTTGGGCGAGGTGGGGCGATTCGGCGTGGTGGGCGCCACGACGTGGGTCGAGCTGGCAGACGCCTTGCTCACTGTCGGGTCATGATAACGATGGGCCCGCCGCTTTCAAGGGTAGGGCTCCCGATGGCCTCGATGCGAGCGTCTTCGGGCACCTGATCCGTCCGGAACGTGGTTCCTGCCCAGTAGATCAGGCTCCCGTCCGCCTGGAGAAGACCCCGGGCGATCTCCCAGGTCCGAGTGGGGTCGCCGAACCCCCTGGCGAGGCACGCCTCGGCATCCGGAGGCAGCTCCTGAGCAGGCTTCGGAACGACGCGGACGTTCGAGAGCGACAGGCGCTCGACGGCGAGCTCGAGGAAGGCGACCCTGAGCTGCCGGGGCTCGACGAGCGTGAGGAGCAGATCCGGCCGGGCCACCGCGACGGGGATACCCGGGAGCCCTGCTCCCGATCCGAGGTCGACCACCGGCCCCTTCACCGATCCGAGGTGAGGGACGGCTCGGAGGCTGTCGAGCACGTGCCGTTCGCGGAGGTGATCCCTGTCGGACGAAGCCACCATCCCGCGAGGGATCGCGTGTGCAGCGAGAAGACTTTCGAAGGCCTCGAGAGCAGCGATCTGACCAGGGGAGAGATCGGCGACGGTCCAACCCTCATGTTTCACGTGAAACATGGCCTCCTTGGAGGCGGGACTCCTTAGAGGTGCCGAACCACCACGAACCGATCGGGGTCGGCGCCCTCGGACACGCTCTCGAGGGTATCGAACTCCGCGACCACGTCGTGCACGAGCTTGCGCTCGTAGGCGTTCATCGGCTCGAGGTGCTCCTCCTCGCCCGTCCGCTGCACCCGCTCAGCGATCTCCCTCGCCTGCTCGACCAGGCGCTCCTCAGCTCGCTTCCGGTAGTCCCCCACATCGACCAGCACGCGGATGCGGTCGTCCAGGCGACGCCCCACCGATGTTCGAGCCAGCTCCTGGATCGCATCGAGCGTCTGACCATGCCGCCCGATCAGGAGCGCCATGTCATCGTCCGGTCCGTCCACGATGTCGACGTAGACGTGTCCACGGTGGGTCGTGGGTTCGGCGATGGCGTCGATCCCCATCCGCTCGAGAAGCTCCTCGACGAAGTCTGCGATCGCATCGGCCTGCTCCTCGAGCTCGGGAGCATCCGGATCCCCGTCTCGGCGATCCTCGCCCACGGCACCCGTCGAATCCGGCTCTCGCTCCATCGTCTACCTCCCAGGCCGCTTCGGCCGATTCGGTCCGGACCGCCTCGGACCCGCCGAGCCGCCCTTCGAACGCTTCCCCGAGCTGCCGCCTGAACCCTTCGAGGTGCCCTTGGGCGACGCCTTGCCCGAGCCCGAAGTGCGTGGAGGTGGTTTCCGAAGTGGCTCCGGCTCACCGAGGCGCCGCTTCCGTTCCTGCTCCGCGCGCTCCATCATCCTGCCCATGATGCCGGTCCTCGGCTTGTCGGTCCGCGTCTCGGCCTTCGACTTCGCCTCTGTGAGGCGACGGTCCATCGCCTGCGGACCGATGTGGCCGAGCCGGAGCATCACCGCCTGTTGGCCGATCTGGAAGAGGTTGGACACCGTCCAATACAAGATCAGACCCGCAGGGAACGCGAATCCGAAGACACCGAACATGAGCGGCATGACCTTCGTGATGATCTGGGTCTGCGGGTTCTGCGCCGACGCGGGGGTCGCCTTCTGCGTCTGTCGACTGGAGTAGAACGTCGTGCCGATCATCAAGAGCAACAGCGCGTAATAGGGGATGCGGTCCGCGATCCCGTCCCCGCATTCCAGGTTGTCCTCCGTGGGGTCGCCGGCGGTGTCTCGGACGTCCACGGTCTTGCCCGCGTTCTGCGGCGAGCATTGGAGGTTCATCAAGAGGAAGCCCTGGCCTTTCCCCTCGTGGGCCGTGATGTCCGCGAATAGCGCGGAGTCCTCCGGAAGGTGGTTGTCCTTGTACGTGACCACTCCCGGGTTGTCCGGGTTCGGGGGCAGTGGGACAGGGGCCCTGATGACGGAGTACATCGCGATCAGGATCGGGAACTGCAGCAGGAGGGGGAGGCACCCGCCGAGCGGATTGACGCCGTACTCCTGATACAGCTTCATCGTCTGCTCTTGGACCTTCTGCTTGTTTCCCTTGTACTTCTTCTGGATCTCCTTGATCTTCGGCTGGAGGGCCTGCATCGCCTGCATCGACTTGATCTGCTTGATGCCCAGGGGGAGGAGGACGATCCGGAAGACGATGGTGAGGATGATGATCGCGAAGCCGAAGCCGCCGGTGAGGTCGTACAGCCACGCCAGGAGCCATCCGATCGCATCGAGCAATGCTTGGAACGGACCGATCTCAGCCAGCATGGCGCCGCCGGATCAGATGGGGGAGCGTCGACTCGGTCGCCGGGCGTATGTTGATGTCATACGGAGGTCTTGGCTGCGGCACAGGATCGAGGCCGCCGCGACCGAACGGGTTGCAACGCAACACTCGTCGCGTTGTGAGGAGCACTCCTCGGATCGCCCCGAGTGAGCGGATGGCCTCCTCCGCGTACCGGGAGCAGGTGGGGGAGAACCGGCACTGTCCCCCGAGCCACCCCGAGAGCGTGAGCTGGTAGATGCGGATCGCGGCCAGGAGGACCAGGCGAGCGGGGGCGCCGGCGTTCCACCGGACGCGCCGGACGGATGTCATCGGCCCATCCCTCCACGCTGGAGCAGCTCGGTCATCTCGGTGATCAGATCCTGGGTTCGGGCGTCTCGGATGCCCTCGCGGGCCACCAGGACGACGTCGTGTCCTTCCACCCCACGCGGCGCCACCTCGCGGATCGCTGCCCGAAGGACCCGCCGGGCTCGGTTCCGCTGCACCGCGCCACCGATCTTCTTGCCGGCGACCAGCGCGAACTCCCCTGAGCCGGGAGCGACAAACAGTACCACCCGCTTCCCGTGCACCGGCTCCGCATCATGGAAGACGCGCTGGATCGCCCGGGTGCGCACCGTTGGGTCAGCCGGAGACGCTGAGGCGGCTGCGGCCCTTGCGTCGGCGAGCGGCGAGGATCGACCGGCCGGCACGGGTCCGCATCCGGAGACGGAAGCCGTGCGCCTTCGCACGGCGGCGCGTGTTCGGCTGGTACGTGCGCTTTCCCTTGGTCATCCTCGGATTCCTTCGCGGAAGGAAGGCCGGCAACGCCGCCGGCCGAAGGGGAAGTATACGGAAACATCCCTGGGTGGAGGGGTTGACAACAGAAAGTGCGTCAAGACGGTTCCGGCCACTCGCTTGGGGAAAAACCCCGGTGCTATAGTCCGCCCCGCACTTCCCCGGGGTGAGGGGCCCCCGGCATCCCCCGACCCCGCGACCTCCCCGGATTCGGGTTATCCACCGGTGTGGAAAGGCTCTGTGGAATCTCAGATGGCCGTCGCTTTGCCCGATCAGGAAGCGAGAAGGGCCTGGTCGGCCGTGCTCGACCGCGCTCGCACGGAGTTGCCGGAGACCACGTTCCTGATGTGGTTCACCGATGTTCGGCCGATCGCGCTCCGCGATCAGGTGCTCTCCCTTGCCGTCCCGAGTCAGTTCGTCCGGGAACGCCTCCAGCACAATCATCTTGGGCTCATCGAAGAGACCGCCCAGGAGGCGTTCGGCCACCCCATCAAGATCGAGATGGACGTGGACGAAGGCATCCGCCACGAGGAGGGCCCGTTGGTGGACCTCACCACCACGCCCCCGGCCGCCTACGCCGCGATCGGTGCACCGGCGACGCCGCCGACGATGGGCAAGCCCCTCGGCGCTCCCGGTCTCCCGTTCCCCAACTACACGTTCGACGCGTTCGTCCCCGGCCCATCGAGTCGGTTCGCGCACGCCGCCGCCATGGCGGTCGCGGAGGCTCCGCTGTCGACCGCCTACAACCCCTTGTTCATCTACGGGGGCACCGGACTCGGCAAGACGCACCTCCTGGTCGCGATCGGGCATCACATCTGGCGATTGATGCCCGACACGCGGATCAAGTACGTGACCTCGGAGCAATTCGTCACGGAGTTCATCAAGGCCGTCCGCGAACGACAGGGTGACGCGTTCCGGCACAAGTACCGGGAGGTCGACATCCTGCTCGTCGACGACATCCAGTTCCTCGCCAAGCGCGAGGAAACGCAGACCGAGTTCTTCCACACGTTCAACCACCTCCACGGCGCCGGTCGCCAGATCGTCATCGCGTCGGACCGGCCGCCGCACGAGCTGTCCGGCCTCGAGGAACGGCTGGTGAGCCGGTTCCGGTGGGGGCTGTGCGTGGACGTGCAGCCGCCGGACCTCGAGACGCGCATCGCGATCCTCCAGCTGAAGGCCGAGCGGGAGAACATCCCCGCCGTCGTGCCAGAGGTGATCGAGTTCGTCGCGTCGAAGTTCGATCAGTCCGTCCGTGAGCTCGAGGGCGCCCTCGTGCGGGTGGTCGCGTGGTCCGAGCTCACCCGCCAGCCGATCGATATCGAGCTCGCGGAGCGCGCGCTGCAGGACCTGATCCCGCAGACCGAGCACGAGATCCCGCCACCGCTCATCCTGGAAGAGACCGCGACCTACTTCCAGCTCTCGACCGGGGACCTGGTGTCGAAGTCGCGCTCGCGACCGCTCACGCAGGCGAGACACATCGCCATGTACCTGATGCGGGAATGCACGGGTCTGTCCCTGGTCAAGATCGGCGAGATCTTCGGTGGACGCGACCACACCACCGCCCTTCACGGCATCAAGAAGGTCGAGGACGAGATGCGGTCCCGCGACGACACGTTCCGTCAGGTCCAGGACCTCACGCGGATCATCCGCGGCCGTGTCCGGGGGTTGGTGTGATGTCGGTGGACAACCTCGCGGGGATGGCCGTTCTCGAACCCCGGAACGACCGATCCCGGAAGAGCGACATGGACCCTCCACCGGTCGTCCCCATGTCGGACACCCGCGCTACGCTGCGCGAACACCCTAGTTCTCCACTTCTCCACCGCCCCTACTACCGCTCTTCCTCTAATAAGAACCTAAGAAGCAACAGCCTGGGAACAGGCCACGACCGGGAGGTTGATGAATGAAGTTCCGATGCGACCGCGACGACCTGTCCGAGGCGTTGCAGACCGTTCAGCGCGGCGTGTCCTCGCGCCCGGGGATCCCCGCACTCACCGGCGTGCTGCTCGAGGCCGCGGACGACGGCACCCTGATGCTCACGACGACGGACCTCGAGGTCTCGGCACGGCTCTCGATCGCCGTCCAGGTCCAGGAGGCCGGCGCGGCGTTGGTGCCGGCTCGCCTGCTGGCGGACACCGTGAAGTCGCTCTCCGAGGCCCCGGTCGATTTCGAGACGGACCAGTCCCAGGCGCATATCCGCTGCGCCGCGTACGAGGGCGCCCTCCGGCTGCTTCCCGTCGACGACTTCCCGGGGCTGCAGGAGCCGTCGGGCACTGCTATCTCCGTGGAGCCGGCCGCGTTCGCCGAGGCCGTCGCCCAGGTGTCCCGAGCGGCCTCGAAGGATGAGGCCAGGCCGGTGCTCACCGGTGTGTTGCTCGAGATCAGTCGGGAAGGCGTGGTCCTCGTCGCCACGGACTCGTACCGCCTCGCCGTCCGCGACCTCGTCGCCACAGCCGACGGCGAGGCGAAGGCGATCGTCCCCGAGCGCGCATTGGCGGAGGCCGGCCGCGCGGCGGTCGACCAGAAGGCCGGGGTGGAGGCGTCGGTGAACGCGTCACAGATCTCGTTCCGCGTCGGCTCCCTCACCTTGACGTCCCGCCTGATCGAGGGGGAGTTCCCCAACTACCGCCAGCTGCTGCCGGAGGCCGTCGAGAGCCGACTGACGATCTCGCGCCAGCAGCTCCTCGAAGCCGTCCGTCGGGTGGGGCTGCTCGCTCGTGACACGACCCCCGTGCGGTTGGAGTTCAACGCGCTCGGCGTGAAGTTGTCGTCGTCCAGCCCCGACCTCGGTCAAGCCGTCGAGACTGTCGAGGCTCGGTACGAGGGGGAGGACCTCGTCGCGGCGTTCAACCCGCAGTACCTCGTCGACGGTCTGACCGCGGCCACCGGCGAGAGCGTGCGGATCGACGTGCGTGACGGGCTCAAGCCCGGCGTGATCCGCGGCGAGGGTGACGAGCTGACCTACCTCGTGATGCCGGTCCGGCTCCCCGCCGCGGTCGGCTGAACCGCCGGCCGGTCGCGGAACCGGATGCGACTGGAGTGGCTCGAACTCCGGGATTTCCGGAACCACCGCCGCACGGCCGTCGATCCCGTCGCGGACGGTCTGACGGTGGTCGTGGGACCGAACGGCGAGGGGAAGACCAATCTGCTGGAGGGCATGTTCTTCCTGTACGCGCTCCGCTCGCCTCGCTCCTCCACGAACGCGCCGCTCGTCCGCGGGGGGACCGACGTGGCGTACGCGCGAGGTGAGTTCACGGGCATCGAGGGAAAGGCCCTGGTCGAGGTGGAGATCCCCCGGAAGGGTGCGAGCCGCGTGAAGTTGAACAAGAGCCCGCTCCGACGCAAACGCGAGCTGCGCCGTCAGGTGCGATCGGTCCTCTTCGGCCCCTTCGACCTGCCCGTGGTGATCGGTGACCCCTCGAAGCGACGGGACCTGATGGACGACGCGATCGTGGCGCTGTGGCCGTTGAAGGAAGGGCTGTCCACCGGGTACGAGCGAGCGCTCCGTCAGCGTAACCGGCTGCTCAAGGAATGGGACGGGCATCGCGGCGGCCCTTCAGGGCTCGACGCCTGGAACGAGGAGCTCGTCCGGACGGGCGTGCCGGTGATCGAGGCACGCCGCGATGCCGTCGCCCACCTCGCCACCGGCGCCTCCGTCGAGTTCGAGGCGCTCTCGGGCTACGGGCTCCTCGTGACGTACGCCCCGAACGTGGCGGGCATCTCGGAAGAGGCATTCCGGGAGCAGCTCGACACGCGGCGGCCCGACGAGCTGCTCCGCAGGACGACCCTCGTCGGGCCGCATCGCGACGACCTCACCCTCGCCGTGCGCGATCTGGGAGCTCGTGCGTTCGGTTCACACGGTGAGACGTGGGCCGCCGCCCTGTGCCTGCGCCTCGGCCTCGCGGCGGCCGTCGCCGCCGAGACGGGCGAGCCGCCGCTCCTGCTCGTCGACGATCCGTTCAGCGCACTCGACCCCGATCGTCGCGACCGGATCGCGCAGCGGCTGGCGGATCGAGGAGGCCAGGTCGTGATCAGCGTGGCGGACGAGGCGGACGTGCCGCCCACGTCGACCGCGGTGTGGGACGTGGCAGGCGGAACCGTGGCGGTGCGGGGCTGATGCCGAGCGCGAAGGGGTTCCCGCGACGGAAGGACGGACCGAGCGAGGAGGGTGTCGAGCTCGGCGAGGTGATCGACAACCTCATGTCCGAGCAGGTCTTCGCCCGGGGCCTGCCGGTGGCTCGGCTCGCCGCTTCGTGGACGTCGATCGTCGGCGAACGGCTGGCGTCGGAGACCTCGCCGGCGGCCCTCGAAGCGGGCGTCCTGACCGTCACGGCGACCTCCGGGCCGTGGGGCGCTCAGGCCCGATTCCTCCACGAGGAGATCCGCCGTCGAGCCGACGAGGCGCTGGGCGGCGATCAGATCAGCGCGATCCGGATCGTCGTGCGAAACCGCAGGTAGAAGGCCGATTTCCGCGACCCGAAACACCGTTTCCGTCACCCCTGATTGGTAGAATCGAGGGGTTCGTGCGACGGCCCCGCGCACGCCCCCAGCTCCGCTGCGTGGGGCGGCCTGCGCGGGGCACCGACAGGAGGACGATTGGCCACCGCGAAGGCGAAGAAAGACACCTACGACGCACATAGCATCCAGGTCCTCGAGGGCGTCGAGCACGTCCGCCTCCGCCCGGGGATGTACATCGGCACCACGAGCTCACGCGGGCTGCACCACCTCGTCTACGAGGTCGTCGACAACGCCGTCGACGAAGCGATGGCGGGTCGCGCGTCGAAGATCGTCGTCACGCTCCACGACGACGACAGCGTGTCGGTGCAGGACGACGGCGCCGGGATCCCGGTGAAGCCGATCCCGAAGGCGAAGGATCGCCGCCCCGCCGTCGAGGTGGCGCTCACGACGTTGAACGCCGGCGGCAAGTTCGGCGGGGGTGGATACAGCATCTCGGGCGGGTTGCACGGCGTCGGGGTCTCCGTCGTGAACGCGCTCTCCGAGAAGATGACGGCCGACATCTTGCGCGACGGATTCGCCTGGTCGCAGGGGTACGCCCGCGGCCGCTCCACCTCGAAGCTCACGAAGGGCAGGGCGAGCAAGAAGAGCGGGACCACGATCCGCTTCTGGCCCGATCCCGAGATCTTCACGGAGGAGATCGACTTCAAGCGGACGGAGCTCACCGAGCGGCTCCGCGAGCTCGCGTTCCTGAACGCCGGCCTCGAGATCCACCTGGTGGACGAGCGCGAGAAGCCGGCGCACAAGGACGTGTTCCGCTTCAACGGCGGCCTGGTCGACTTCGTGAAGCATCTCGCGACGGGGAAGGATTCGATCACACGCGTCATCCCCATCGGTGAGAAGGCCGAGGACGCCGAGGTCGAGCTCGCGCTGCAATGGACGGGCGGCTATTCGGAGTCCGTCTACTCCTTCGCGAACACGATCAACACGCACGAAGGAGGGATGCACGAGGAGGGTCTGAAGAAGTCACTCACGAACGTGCTGAATCGGTACGCGCGTTCCAAGGGCCTCCTCAAGGAGAAGGAGGAGAACGTGATCGGCGAGGACGTGCGCGAGGGCCTCGTCGCGATCCTGTCGGTGAAGTTGCGAGAACCGCAGTTCGAAGGTCAGACGAAGACGAAGCTCGGCAATGCCTCCATGCGATCGTTCGTCGAGACCACGGTGAACGCCCAGCTCGCCGAATGGCTCGAGGAGCATCCCACGGAGGCGCGGCGGATCATCCAGAAGAGTCAGCAGGCCGCCAAGGCCCGGATGGCGGCGAAGCAGGCGCGTGATCTCACCCGTCGCAAGTCCTTCCTGGAGGGCGGTTCGCTCCCCGGCAAGCTCGCCGATTGCCAGCTGAGTGATCCGGCTGCCTGCGAGCTCTACATCGTGGAGGGGGACTCGGCCGGAGGAAGCGCCAAGCAGGCGCGGGACCCGGCCACGCAGGCGATCCTCCCGATCCGCGGGAAGATCCTCAACGTCGAGAAGGCCCGACTCCACAAGATCCTCGAGAACCTCGAGATCCAGGCCCTGATCACCGCGATCGGGACCGGGATCGGCGACGAGTTCGAGCTCGAGAAGGCCCGGTACCACCGCATCGTGTTGATGGCGGACGCCGACGTCGATGGGGCGCACATCCGGACCCTGCTCCTCACGTACTTCTTCCGGCACATGCCGCAGCTGATCGACGCCGGGTACGTCTACCTGGCGCAGCCGCCCTTGTACCTGCTGAAGGAGGGGAAGGCAGAGCACTACTTCTACACGGAGCGCGAATGGGACTCGTTCCGGAAGAAGAACGGCAACGGGAGCAAGAAGCTCGATCCGCAGCGGTTCAAGGGTCTCGGTGAGATGGACGCGCATCAACTCTGGGACACGACGATGGACCCCGAGCGGCGCACCCTCCTCCAGGTGACGCTGGAGAACGCGGCCACGGCGGCGCACCTGTTCACCGTGTTGATGGGGGAGGACGTGCCGTCGCGGAAGGAATTCATCGAGACCAACGCGAAGTACGTCCAGAACCTAGACGTGTAGGGGGTTCGGGGGGCTCAAGGAGCGAGCCGAAGGCGAGCGTAGCCCCCCGAGAAGAAGAGAGGTTCGCGGTCGATGGCGCAGGAGGAGTTGTTCGCGGGGCGGATCGAGCCGGTCCAGCTCGAAGAGGAGATCCAGCGGTCCTATCTGGACTACGCGATGTCCGTCATCGTCGGCAGGGCGTTGCCGGAGGTTCGCGACGGCCTGAAGCCCGTCCATCGACGGATCCTCTGGTCGATGCTCGAATCGGGGCTCCGACCCGACCGTCCGCATCGCAAGAGCGTCGCGGCAGTCGGCGAGGTGATGAAGAAGTACCACCCGCACGGCGACGCGCCGATCTACGACGCGCTGGTGCGCATGGCGCAGGACTTCTCACTGCGGCACCCACTGGTGGATCCCCACGGGAACTTCGGGTCGGTCGACGGCGACCCGCCGGCGTCGATGCGCTACACGGAGGCGCGCCTCGCGCCGATCGCGATGGAGCTCCTCCGCGACATCGACTCCGACACCGTGGACTTCGTGCCGAACTTCGACGGCTACGAGCAACAGCCCGTGGTGCTCCCTTCGCGCTTCCCCAATCTCCTCGTCAACGGCTCAGGAGGGATCGCGGTCGGTATGGCCACGAACATCCCGCCGCACAACCTCGGCGAGGTGATCGATGCCGTGATCCACACGCTCGACCATCCGGAGGCCACGCCGGCCCAGCTCATGAAGTTCGTCAAGGGACCTGACTTCCCGACCGGGGCCGTCATCATGGGCCGCGACGGCATCCGGGACGCGTACGAGACCGGGCGCGGCTCGATCAAGATCCGCGCGGTGTGTTCGGTCGAGGAGGGATCCGGCGGTCGGGGTCGCATCGTCGTCACCGAGCTGCCCTACCAGGTGAACAAGGCTCGCCTCGCGGAGAAGATCGCGGAGCTGGTGCGGACGGGCAAGGTGAAGGAGATCGCCGACCTCAAGGACCACTCCTCGGGGCGGGCCGGGATGCGGCTCGTGATCGACCTGAAGCGCGGGGCCAATCCCCAGGTCGTCCTCAACCAGCTCTACAAGCACACGCAGCTGCAGGAGTCGTTCGGCGTGATCATGTTGGCGCTCGTCGACGGGATCCCGCGCACGCTGAACCTGGCCGAGGCGATCGGGTACTACGTGGACCACCAGGTCGACGTCGTCACGCGCCGGGCCCGGTTCGACCTCCGCAAGGCGGAGGAACGCGACCACATCGTCCAGGGACTGCTGATCGCCCTCGATCACCTCGACGAGGTGATCAAGATCATCCGGGCATCCCAGGACGCCGAGCGAGCGCGCACAAAGCTGATGAGCACATTCAAGCTGTCGGAGATCCAGGCGAACCACATCCTGGACATGCCGCTGCGGCGACTCACCAAGCTGGCGCGCACCGAGCTCGAGCAGGAACACAAGGAGCTGCTCGGCAGGATCAAATATCTGAAGGCCCTCCTGAAGGATCCGAAGAAGATCCGAGGGGTGATCAAGGAGGAGCTCCTCGAGATCAAGAAGAAGCACGCGGATCCGAGGCGCACGCAGATCCGGGCGGACGAGGGTTCCTTCGACATCGAGGACCTGATCGCCGAAGAAGACGTCGTCATCACGGTCAGCCGGGCGGGCTACGTGAAGCGTGTCCCGATCGACACGTTCCGACGGCAGGGACGAGGCGGCAAGGGCGTCCGGGGGGCCACGCTGAAGGAAGAGGACGTCGTCACGAACGTCTTCACCACCACCACGCACCACTGGCTGTTGTTCTTCACCACGAAGGGCAAGGTGTACCGCGTCAAGGTGCACGAGGTCCCGGATTCCTCGCGCACCGCCCGAGGCCTCTACGCCGCCAACCTGCCCGGTGTCGCGATCGCCGGCGACGAGCATGTCAGCGCGGTGCTCGACATGAAGACGTACGAAGAAGGTCGTTTCCTGCTCTTCGCGACCAAGAAGGGGATGGTGAAGAAGACACCGCTCCCTGAATACGCATCGTCGCGGACCGGCCTGGCGGCGATCAACCTGAAGCCCGGCGACGAGCTGATCGACGTCAAGCTCACGGCCGGCAAGGACGAGGTCTTCCTCGTTTCGCGGAAAGGTCAGGCGATCCGCTTCAAAGAGCCGCTGGTGCGCCCCATGGGTCGCTCGGCCGCGGGCGTGATCGGGATGCGCCTGGCCGAGGACGACGAGGTGATCTCCCTCAGTCTCTCCTCCGACGGCGAGGAGATGATCAGCGTCTCGCAGCAGGGATACGGGAAGCGCTCACCGCTGAAGGACTACCCGGTGAAGGGCCGCGGCGGCAAGGGTGTCATCGGTCACCAGCTCACGAAGAAGACCGGTCTGCTCGCCGGCGCGTTCGTCGGGTCGAAGGAGCAGGACATGTTCGTGATCTCTTCCAGCGGCATCGTGATCCGCGTGCCCGCGAGTGAGATCCGTCGTGTCGGCCGTTCGAGCCAGGGGGTTCGCACGATGCGCGTCGAGGAGGGAGCGCACGTCGTCGCGCTCGCACCCGTGATCATGCAGATGGAGGAGTAGTCACTCCGAGGAAGACCTCCCGGATGTGTCGGTCGCCGGAAGGAACCGCAGGCCGCCCCCGGGTGTTACTGCGATGATGTCGGGACTCCCATGAACATCGGACTCGGCTTGCTCGTCG
>DASSDW010000232.1:0-13555 GCA_035696925.1 Actinomycetota bacterium | reverse complement strand
ATCGGCCGGACTCGACGAGTCGGTCGAGCAGGCCGAGCAGCTGCTCGACGTCGGCGAGGTGGAGGCCGGTCGTCGGCTCGTCGAGGACGTAGACGTCGCCCTTGTCGCCCATCTGGGCGGCCAGCTTGAGCCGCTGCCGCTCGCCACCGGACAGCGTGGTCAGCGGCTGGCCCAGCGAGAGGTAGCCGAGCCCGACGTCGGCGAGCCGCTCGAGGCTCGTGTGGGCGGCCGGGGTGCGAGGCTCGCCGTCGTCGAAGAACCCCTCGGCCTCGACCACCGACATCGCGAGCACCTCCGCGATGTTGCGACCGCCCAGGGTGTACTCGAGGACCGAGGCCTGGAACCGCTTCCCCTCGCACTCCTCGCAGGTCGATTCGACCGTATCCATGAAGCCGAGCTCGGTGTAGATCACGCCGGCGCCGTTGCAGGTGGGGCAGGCGCCCTCGGAGTTGGAGCTGAACAGCGCGGGCTTCACGCCGTTGGCCTTGGCGAACGCCTTGCGGATCGGGTCGAGCAGTCCGGTGTACGTCGCCGGATTGCTCCGTCGTGAGCCGCGGATCGCACCTTGATCGATGACCACCACGCCGTCACGGCCGGCGACCGAGCCGTGGATCAATGAGCTCTTGCCGGATCCGGCGACGCCCGTGACCACGCAGAGCACACCGAGCGGGATGTCGACGTCGACGCTTCGAAGGTTGTGGTCCGCCGCGCCGCGGATCTCCAGCTCACCGGACGACGACCGCAGCGATCCCTTCAAGCTCGCGCGGTCGTCGAGATGGCGGCCGGTCGTGGTGTCGCTCCTCCGCAGCCCCTCGACGTCACCCTCGTAACAGACGGAGCCACCCGCCGACCCGGCTCCGGGGCCGAGGTCCACGACGTGGTCCGCGATCGCGATCGCCTCCGGATCGTGCTCCACGACGAGCACCGTGTTGCCCTTGTCGCGCAGCTGGAGCAACAGGTCGTTCATCCGTTGCACGTCGTGTGGGTGCAGGCCGATCGTGGGTTCGTCGAAGACGTAGGTGACGTCGGTGAGCGACGAGCCGAGGTGACGGATCATCTTGGTGCGCTGCGCCTCCCCCCCGGACAGGGTGCCCGCCGGCCGGTCGAGCGAGAGGTAGCCGAGCCCGATCTCCGAGAACGAATCGAGGAGGTGCTGCAGCCCGGTGAGCAGCGGGGCCACCGACGGCTCGTCGAGGCCTCGGACCCACTCGGCCACGTCGCTGACCTGCATCGTGCAGACGTCGGCGATGCTCTTCCCCATGATCTTCGACGAGCGGGCACCCTCGCTGAGCCGAGTGCCGCCGCACTCCGGGCAGGTCGTGAACGTGACCGCTCGCTCGACGAACGCGCGGATGTGCGGCTGCATCGCGTCGACGTCCTTGGACAGGATCGACTTCTGGACCTTCGGGATCAGCCCCTCGTAGGTCAGGTTGATGTTGCTGACCTTCACCTTCGTCGGCTCTCGGTGGAGGAGATCGTGGAGCTCCTTCTTGGTGTACTTCCGGATCGGCTTGTCGGGGTCGAAGAAGCCCGATTCGGAGAAGATCCGCACCGCCCAGCCGTCCGCCGTGTAGCCGGGGATCGTGATCGCCCCCTCGGCCAGCGACTTGCTCTCGTCGTAGAGCTGGGTCAGGTCGATGTCGGTCACGTTGCCCTTGCCTTCGCAGCGCGGACACATGCCGCCCAGCAACGTGAACGTCGCCTTCTCGGTCTTCGTCCTGGCGCCGCGCTCGACGGTGATCGCGCCGCTGCCCCTCACCGAGGGCACGTTGAACGAGTACGCGTTGGGCGAGCCGATGTGCGGCTTCCCGAGCCTGCTGAAGAGGATGCGCAGCATCGCGTTCGCGTCGGTGGCGGTCCCGACCGTGGAGCGGGGGTTGGAGCCCATCCGCTCCTGATCGACGATGATCGCCGTCGTCAGGCCCTCCAGAACGTCGACCTCCGGCCTCGCCAGCGTCGGCATGAACGCCTGCACGAACGCGGTGTAGGTCTCGTTGATCATCCGCTGCGACTCGGCGGCGATCGTGTCGAACACGAGCGAGCTCTTCCCCGAGCCCGAGACGCCGGTGAACACCGTTAGCCGGCGCTTCGGGATCTCGATGCTGACGTCTTTGAGGTTGTTCGCGCGCGCGCCCTGCACGCGGATGAGATCGTGGCTGTCGGCGTCGTGAGGCGCCGGCGACCGCGCCTTCGTCCTGGTCGTGGTCATCCTCTACTGAGCGACGATCCGCCCGGGCGCGCCGCCTTCTTCACGAGCCCGGCGATCTTCTTCTCCTCGGCGGGAGTGAGCTTCGTCAGCGCCCAGGACGTCGGCCACATGTTGCCGTTGTCCAGACTCGCCGAGGGGTTGAACCCGAACGTGGCGTACCGCTCCTTGAACTTCGCCGCAGGGGTGAAGAAGCAGACGACCTTGCCATCCCCGTTGGCGTACGCGGGCATCCCGTACCAGGTCTTGGGCGAGAGGTCCGGCGCGCTGGCTTTCACGATCGCATGGATGCGCTTGCCAATCGCGCGATCCTTCGGCGGCATAGCGGCGATCGCCGCGAGCGCGGCCTTCTCGTCATTCGCGCCGCGCGCCTCCTCCTTCCGCTCTTTTGCGTACGCTTTGGCTGCGGCTCGTTCCTCGGGCGACCATCCGGTGTCCGTCTTGCCCTTCGCACTGGTGCTCTTCGCGGGCTTCCGCGTGGTCTTCTTCGCGCTCATCGTTCCCTCCTGTGCAGGTTCACTCACTGATCTTGGATGAGCCCGAGCACGTTGCCATCGGGGTCGGTGATGGTCGCTACGAGTCGGCCGCCACCGACGTCGCGAGCGGGCTCCTTCAGCGTGGCGCCCGCGGCGGTCACCTCGGCCAGCTTCGCCTCGATGTCCGACACGTGCCAGTAGGCCACCGGTGAGGTCATCCCCTGCGGGCCTCCGCCCGGCACCAGCCCGATGTGCTGGCCCTCGGCTTCGAAACCGATGTAGTAGGCGTCGGCCACCTGCGGTGCGACGCCGAGCAGGGCCGTGTAGACGGTCTTCGCCTTCTCCACATCGGAGACGGGATGCAGCAGGGTCTTCGCGCCCTGGGTGGATGAGCCGGTCATGTCCTCTCCTCTCGTCATGGTGATGTCCATGACGGTCAGGGTAGCTGCGGCTCGGTGACCGACGCTTCTCGATTCCTGACCGTTTGTCGGAAGGGTGACTCAGCGCAGCTCTTGGATGCGGAGCAGGTTGCCGGCGGGATCGCGGACGGCGCAGTCGCGCACCCCGTACGGCTGGTCGATCGGCTCTTGGACGATATCGGCGTCGCTGGCCTGCAGCAGCTCGAAGGTGCCGTCGAGATCCTCGGTGGCCAGGTTGATGCCGGCGTACGTGCCCTTGGCCATCATCTCGACGATCGTTCGGCGCTCGTCGTCGGTGATCCCGGGCGTCACGGCCGGGGGATGGAGGACGATGGCCGTGCCCGGCTGGCCGGGAGGGCCGACCGTGATCCAGTGCATCCCGCCGTATTCGACGTCGCCTCGGATCTCGAAGCCGAGGACGTCCCGGTAGAACCTCATCGCGGCGTCCGGGTCGTCCTGTGGGAGGAAGCTCGAGTGGATGGTGATGTCCATGCGGTCATGCTACGTGCGGCTGCGAGACCTGCGCTTCTCGATTCCTGATCGGTCTCGTCACCTGTTTCGCCACGCACGGCGGCACCCCCACCATCGCGCCCGCCGCACGCTGCCGGTAGGTGCTGGGCGGCATACCGACGAGTTCGGTGAAGCGAGTGCTGAAGGTCCCCAACGACGAGCACCCGACCTCGAAGCACACGTCCGTGACGTTCAGATCGCCACGACGAAGCAGTGCCATGGCGCGCTCGATGCGCCGTGTCATCAGGTAGCTGTACGGCGACTCGCCGAAGGCGAGCCGGAACCGGCGGCTGAAGTGCCCGGCCGACATACACGCCCCCCGCGCGAGCGCTTCGACGTCCAGCGGCTGCGCGTATTCCCTATCGATCCGGTCGCGCACCCGACGCAGCAGCGCGAGGTCGCGCAGGTGCTGCGCCGCGACGGGCTTGCTGGTCACGTGCGGAATCGTGCCACGTCGCATCGGAGGTGTCAGCGCGCCCCGGCGTCAGTGCGTTCCCTCAGCGCGCCCCGGCGTCAGTGCGTTCCCTCCGGGACCCTCCACCCGCCGTGATTCTGGGCGAGGCGGTCCGCGCTCGCCGGGCCCCACGACCCCTTCGCGTAGCGCTCGGCGGGCGGCGGTGCATCGAGCAGCGGCTGCAGGATCCGCCACGTCTCCTCGATCACCTCCTGTCGAGGGAAGAGCGTGCCGTCGCCGTTGATCGCGTCCAGCAGCAGGCGCTCGTACGGTGCCGGCGCGCGCCCGAACTGCTCGTGGAAGGAGAAGTCGAGGTGCACCGGTTCCGGACGGTCCTCGCCCGGTGCCTTCACCATCATGCCCAGGGAAGCCCCCGGCTCGGGCCCGATCCGGAGTGTCATGTGGTTGTGGCGCTTCACCTCCCCCACGCGGTCGCCCATGAGGATCGCCGGTGGGAGCCGGAACCGGATGTCGACCTCCGTGGCGGTCACCGGCAGCGCCTTCCCCGTGCGGATCAGGAACGGCACCCCGGCCCAACGCCAGTTGTCGATCTCGAGACGCAGGGCCGCGAACGTCTCGGTCTCCGAATCCCGCCTGACCCCCTTCACCTCCCGGTATCCCTCGTACTGACCTCGGACGTAGGCCGATGGATCCGCGTCGGGGATCGAGCGGAGCACGTCGAGGCGCCGGTCCGCGATCGGGTCGTGCCCCCCGGCGGGAGCCTCCATCGTCACCAACGCGAGGATCTGCAGCAGGTGGTTCTGCACGACGTCGCGGAGCGCTCCGACGGGGTCGTAGAAGCTGCCTCTGTCGGCGACGTCGAAGTCCTCGGCCATGTTGATCTGCACCGTCGACACGTGGTACCGATTCCAGATCGGCTCGAGGATCTCGTTCGCGAACCGCAGGTACACGATGTCCTGGACCGGCTCCTTCCCCAGGAAATGGTCGATGCGGTACACCTGATCCTCCTCGAGCACGCGGCGGATGCGGCGGTTCAGCTCGGTCGCAGACGCGAGGTCCTCGCCGAAGGGCTTCTCGATCACGACGCGCGCGTTCGTCGTGAGGCCGGCGGCGCCGAGCGCCTCGACCGTCCGCCCGAAGAACGACGGAGGGATCGCGAGGTAGAACACGGGACGCTCCGCTCCGCCGAGGGCGTGCGCGATCTTCGTGTACAGCTCGGGGTCGGTCACGTCGCCGGCCACGTACCGCAACCGATCGGCCAGTCGCTGGAAGACCGCCTCGTCCACGGATTCGCCGGCTTCCTCGATCGCCGCGCGCGCGCGGGAGTGGATCTCCGCCTGCCCGCCTTCCCTCCGGCCGACGCCGAGTACCGGGCACGGCAGCAGATCCCTCGCTTCGAGGCGGTACAGCGCGGGCAGCGTCATCTTGCGAGCGAGATCGCCGGTGATCCCGAAGAGGACGAGCGCGTCAGCCGTTCGGTCCATACGCTCTCGGGATGAGGACGGATCTGGCGGATGAGCGAAGGGAGCGCCGATGACGACGGATCGACCGATGGAGCTCGGCATGGTGGGCCTCGGCAGGATGGGCTCCAACCTCGTCCGGCGGCTGATGGCCGACGGACACCGGTGCGTGGTCTACGACGTGAGTCCGGAGGCGGTGACGCCGATCGTCGGTGCGGGAGCCGCGGGCGCGTCGACGATCGACGAGCTCGTGGCGGCCCTCCGGCCGCCACGAGCCGTCTGGGTGATGGTTCCCGCGGGCGAACCCACGGAAGCGGTCGTGCGGGAGCTGGCCGAGCACCTCGAGCCCGGGGACGTCGTGATCGACGGCGGGAACACGAACCATCGTGACGACCTGCGGCGGGCTCGCGAGCTCGCCGACCGGGAGATCCATCTCGTGGACTGCGGCACGAGCGGCGGCCTGTTCGGCGTCCAGCGCGGCTTCTGCCTGATGGTCGGAGCGGACGAGGACGTGTTCGAGCACCTGGAGCCCATCTTCGCATCGCTCGCGCCGGGTGCGGACACGGCTCCGCGGACCCGTGGCCGCGACGGCGATCCCGCGCCTGCCGAGCAGGGCTACCTCCGTTGCGGCCCGGTGGGCGCCGGGCACTTCGTGAAGATGGTCCACAACGGCATCGAGTACGGCCTGATGGCGGCGTATGCCGAGGGGCTGAACATCCTCGCGAACGCGAACGCGGGCGGATCGGTCGCCGCCGCCGATGCGGAGACCTCCCCCCTGCGAGATCCCGACGCGTACCGGTACGAGATCGACGTTCCCGAGGTGGCCGAGGTCTGGCGCCGGGGGAGCGTCGTGTCGTCGTGGCTCCTCGATCTCACGGCGGCCGCGCTGCACGCGGATCCCGGACTCGACGGCCTCGAGGGACAGGTGGCCGACTCGGGCGAGGGGCGGTGGGCTGCGATCGCCGCGATCGAGGAGGGTGTGCCCGCCGACGTGTTGACCGCCGCACTCTTCTCCCGGTTCTCGTCGCGTGACCGCGACAGCTTCGCGAACCGCGTCCTGTCCGCGATGCGTCTCGAGTTCGGGGGGCACCGGGAGTCATGATCCATCTCGAGGTGCTCCCGGACGCCGAGGCCCTCGCGGCCCGGGCGGCCGCGGTGATCGAGGCGGCCGCTGAGGAATCGGTCGCCGATCGCGGGATCTTCCACTGGGCGGCCAGCGGCGGGGGGACACCCGTCCCGACGTTCCGCCGGCTCGCGCTGCCGTGGTCCGGGACCGGGACGTTCCAGGTCGACGAGCGGATCGCCCCCGAGGGGGACGACGACCGGAACCTGACGCATCTCCGCCGGGCCCTGTCGGCCGACGGGGCGGCCACGATCCGCCCGATGCCCGTGGAGGCCGACGATCTCGAGTCCGCGGCGACGGCCTACGGGCGGTCGTTGCCCGATCGGTTCGACCTCGTGCACCTCGGGATCGGCGACGACGGGCACACGGCATCCCTCCTGCCCGACGATCCCGTCCTCGGGGTGCGCGACCGGGACGTCGCGGTGACGGGAACGTTCCGAGGACGGCGACGGATGACCCTCACGTTTCCGGTGCTCGATCGGGCTCGGCGGGTCCTGTGGATCGTCGCGGGAAGGACGAAGGCGGACGCGCTGACCCGGCTCCTCGCACGTGATCCGTCCATCCCGGCCGGACGCGTGAAGGCGGCCGATCAGCTGGTGCTGGCGGACGCCGACGCGGCGCCGCCCGCGTGACCCGCTCGATCCGGACCGCGGTGCACCTGGAGCCCTGCGACGCTCACCCGGCGGGGTCGGTCACGTCCGCGAGATCGGCGTGCACGAGACGGAACAGATCCGCCGGATCGAGGTGGAGATTGACGCCGTGCGCGCCGGCGCCGATGGCGACCACGTCGCGATCGGCGAGGGTCGCGTCGGCCACGACCGGCCAGCCCGTCGACGAAGCGAGCGGGGTGATCGTCCCCCGCTCGTAGCCGGTCGCGTCGCGGGCCTCCTCCTGGTCCGGCAACGACAGCCGGCTCACTCCGAGGTGCGCGCGCAGCCTCGCCCAGGCGATCTGCCGCCCGCCGGGCACGAGGACGAAGACGTAGTCGCCTGCCCCACGGCGCACGACGATCGACCGGATCAGCTGTCCGAGCTCGATGCTCTGGAGCGCGGCGCTCTCCTCGGCGCTGCCCGGCCGCTCCGTCCGGACCACGCGGAAGGACACCCCCGACGCGGCCACGCCGCGGATCGCCGGCGTGTCCTTCGGTGCGTCCCGTTCAGCCGTCATCGATCGTGTTCGAGGTACGCCGGCCGGATCACATCGTCGAGGAAGGCGACGCGCTCGTCGAACGGGAGGAACGCCGACTTCATCGCGTTGATCGTGAGCCGGCGGATCCGGTCCCATCCGATCCCGAACGCGTCCACGAGCTGCGCGAACTCGTTCGACAGGGTCGTCGCCGACATCAACCGGTTGTCGGTGTTCACGGTGACGCGGAACTTCAGATCCGTCAGGAGCCCGATCGGGTGCTCACCGATCGAGGCCGCCGCTCCGGAGTGGACGTTGGAGGTCGGGCACAGCTCGAGCGGCACCCGCCGGTGACGGACGAGATCGGCGACGCGTCCGAGCCGGGCCTCGCCATCCGGGTCGACCACGATGTCGTCGACGATGCGAACCCCGTGCCCGAGCCGCTCGGCGCCGCACAGTTGCAGGGCCTCCCAGATCGACGGCAGTCCGAACGCCTCTCCCGCATGGATCGTGAGATGGAAGTTCGCGCGGCGGACGTGGTCGAACGCGTCGAGATGGCGGGTCGGCGGATATCCGGCCTCCGCGCCCGCGATGTCGAAGCCCACCACCCCGCGGTCCCGCCAGCGGACGGCGAGCTCCGCGATCTCGAGGGATCGCGCGGCCGTGCGCATCGCCGTGAGCAGCGTGCCGATCCGGATCCCGGTCGCCCGGGAGCCCTCGGTGAATCCGTGCTGCACGGCCTCGACGACCTCGTCCAACGTGAGACCTCGTTCGAGGTGTTGCTCCGGGGCGTAGCGGACCTCCGCGTAGACGATGCCGTCGGCGGCGAGGTCCTCGGCACACTCTCGGGCGACGCGCGCCAGCGACTCGGTCGTCTGCATCACCCCGACGGTGTGGGCGAACGTCTCGAGGTACAGGACCAGGTCCTTGCGATCGGCTCCCCGCCTCATCCACGCCTCGAGCTCTTCCACGTCGCGGGTCGGGAGGCCCTCGTAGCCGGTCTCGTCCGCCAGCTCCACGATCGTGCCCGGCCGCACGCCGCCGTCGAGATGGTCGTGGAGGAGGACCTTCGGCGCCTCCCTGATGCCCTCGAGCGTCGGCGTGGTCACGCGCCCGATGGTAGGTGCTGATCGCTCCGGGAACCCGGCGGGTCAGGATGCTTGTTGGTAGCTGTACGTGATCTTCGCCGTGACGATGCGGCAATCACCCGAAGCTCCGGCCAGATCCTCGTTCAAGGTGAACGAGGATTCATGCTTCGTATGCCCCGACCGCCGGATGGACTTCGGACAGCTCCCCGCTTGTGTATCCACCACGAAGCTGGCCCGCTCGATCCGTTGCGACGGGCCGAGGCCCCATCGCCAGAACGCGGACACGCGCGCTCCCTGACAGAGGATCCGTAGGTTGCCGGCGTCCACGCCGACGAGGCAATCCCCCCCGATCACGATGGGGGTCGCGGCACTCCGGTGGTGGTAGTCCCTCGCGGGCTTCGTCTTCGTCTTCACCGCCCGATACGTCCGGGCGATCGCGACCTTGAAAGGCTTCGAGACCCCAACCAAGTGCGATGCATCCTCGGCTCGGATCTTGACGAAGTAGTCGCCTTTCGGCAGGAGCGATCCTCCCGACTCCTGGGTCCTGCCGTTCCACTCGTACTGGTGGACCCCTGCCGGGTGTGACCCATCGTCCTGCTCGAAGACGATGGGGCCGCAGCACTTCCCGTGCGAGTCGGCGGCGTAGACCCGGACGATCGTCGGATCGGACGGGGCCTCGAGCGTGTAGGAGATCCTCGTTTCGTCCTTGATGTCGTCGTCGACCCAGGGGAGGAACGGATTCGGCGTCGCTCCCGTGATCGAGACCAGGGGAGGAAGCACTTGGAAGCTCTCTGGGCTCCCCTGGAGGTTCCCGCCGCGGTAGACGGCCACCTGGTACGTCTTCGCCGACCCGACGGAGAGCGCCGGCCACCGGAACGTCACCTCCCGGGGTGACATCATCGTGTCGGGGTCGATGAACACCTCCCTCGTGTGGATCGCCGGGCCGCCGACCCGCCGGAGGCGGAGCTCGAACGTCGCGTCGTTCGTGTCGGCGTCGAACGTGAACGTGACGGTCGCCGGGCCGGAGAACGGGGAGTAGAACACGCTGGTCCCGTCCGGGAACTCGATCAAGGGGTCCTGGTAGGCCGCCGAGGCCGGGAGGGTTGTCAGGAGGGCGAGCGCCAGGGCGACCGCCGCGCCGGCTGCGAGGGATCGAGTCCGCATCTATCCATCATCGGCATCCGGGCCAGGGAGATTCAGCATCGGATGACCTAGGCCGGCCTTCTCGGCGTCCTCGGCGTCCTCGGCGAACTCGGCGCGAACGCCGAGCAGCCGCACCGGTCGCTCGATCGGCGGGAACCGTTCCAGCGCCGCCCTCGCGCCCGCCACGATGTCATCGGGATCGCTCGAGGGCTCGGGGAGCGCGACCCCCCGGGTCTTGGTGATGAACGGGATCAGCCGGACCTTCACGACGACGCGCGCGGCCGGCCGCCCGTCCTTCCGAACGTCCTCCGCCGTTTCGGAGGCGATCCGGTCGAGCTCACGGAGCACGTCGTCGTGCGTCGCGAGGTCCTCCTGGAACGTCCGCTCGCGGCTCACGCCTTTCGGGATCCAGGGTGCGTCGCTGACCCGGCTGGTGTCTTCACCGCGGGCGAGTCGCGCGAGCCACGGCCCCGTGCTCGGCCCGAACGCGGCGCCCAAGCTGTCGAGGTCGGCCGACGCGAGCTCGTCCACCGTGCCGATGCCGATCGCCGCCAGCTTCCTCGCCGTCTTGGAGCCGACCCCCCAGAGCGCGTCCGTCGGTCGCGACCCCATCCACTCGGCCCACCGATCGGAGGTCAGTCGGAAGACGCCGGCGGGCTTGCCGGCGTCGGTCGCGATCTTCGCCTGGAGCTTGTTGTCCCCGATCCCGATCGAGCACCAGAGCTCCGTCCGCTCGACGACGCGGCGCTGTATCTCGTGGGCGAGGTTCTCCGGGTCGTCCGTCTCCACGGCGACGAACGCCTCGTCCCACCCCATCACCTGCACCACGAACCCGAAGGATCGGAGCGTGTCCATCACACGGCGCGATGCCTCGAGGTAGACAGGCGCGTCGACGGGGAGAAACACCGCCTCGGGGCATCGCTTGAGGGCCGTGCGGAGGGGCATCCCCGATCCCACGCCGAACGCGCGGGCCTCGTAGGAGGCGGTGGAGACGACGCCGCGCTTCGTCGGGTCGCCGTCGCCTCCCACGACGACGGGCTTGCCGCGAAGCTCGGGGCGCCGGAGGACCTCGACGGCGGCGAGGAACTGGTCGAGGTCGACGTGGAAGACGAACGCGGTCACGGAGGTGTCAGGCCGCGCTCGCGCTGTCCAGCGCAGCCTGCAACCGCTGGACGGGCCCCTTCAAGCCGTGCTCGTCCGCGAACGCCTTGAGGGCGTTGTCGTCGCGCGCCCCCGACCACACGGTCAACGGCGCGACGGCGTTCACCGGCACCAGGCGCCGCATCGCATCGAGGTACTCGACCGACTCGAGGAGCCTCGCCTTCAGCGCGGGCTTGCCCTTCAAGGGGCCGGGTCGGGACTGCGGCTGCGCGGCGTCGGCGAGCACGTCGTCGAGGGTGTCGTAGGTCTGGATCAATGCCCGCGCGGTCTTCTCGCCGACGCCGCGCACACCGGGCAGGTTGTCCGACGGGTCGCCGCGCAGGATCGCGAAGTCCGCGTAGCGGTGCGCAGGGATCCCGTACTTCGCGAGGACACCGGCCTCGTCGTACTCGGCGAGCTCCGAGACCCCGCGGATCGTGAACAGCAGCTTCACCACGGGATCCCGGACGAGCTGGATCAGGTCCCGGTCGCCCGACACGATCTCGATCCGGTCGACGTCGTCCGCTTCCAGGCAGAACGCACCGATCGCGTCCTCGGCCTCCCACCCTTCGGTCTCGGCTTGCAGGAGGCCTGTGAGATCGAGCACGTTCCGGAGGAGCGCGAACTGCGTCGTGATCGCCTCGGGCTCCTCCGGACGCGTCGCCTTGTAGGCGGCGAAGATGTCGGTGCGTTCGACCGGTCGCCAGTCGTGGTCGTAGACGTGGATCACCTCGTCGGGCCTCCGTGTTGCCACGAGGCGCGTGACCATGTCGAGGTACCCGTGGACCGCGTTCACCGGCCGACCGTCCGGAGCGGTCACCGAGTCGGGCATCGCGAAGAACGCCCGGTAGGTGAGACTCGAGACATCCAGCAGGAGTCGATGCACCTGGCAGAGCCTAGCCGGGCCTAGGAAGGCTCAGGCCACGGAAGCTGGTACGCGGACAGGAGGTCGAGGTCGCCCGGTGACTTCCCCGACTCGGTGAAGTAGCGGGCGAGCTCGCTTCGGTGCTGCGTCCCGTGATTCACGACGTGGGCGACGACCAGCCACCGCGGCTCTCGAGGGTCGCCATCCGCGAGGGGCTCGTTCAGACCCGCGTCGTCGAGGGACTCCACGTAGCTCCGGAGGCGGATGTCCTCCTCGAGGCAGAACGAATGGATCGCCGCCAGGTCGTCGAGCACGAACCCGTGGTCCCAGACGTAGGTCTGCCCGACGTCGTTCCCGATGCAGGCCTCACGCCAGCTCCAATCGACGTCGACGAGATGCCGGAGCGTGTCGAAGGCGCTGCCGTGGTCGAGCACCGCCGGTCTCCGGAGCTCCTCATCCGCGAGGCCGGCCGCCGTCGTCAGGATGCGGTCGTTCGCCCACGCGTGGAAGCGAACGAAGGCGAGGAGGCTGTCGCGATCCATCGGCCCATCCTAGGGGCGGCGAAGTGAGCCCAGAGCGGGCGTGCCGGCTCGTGAGGCAGTATGGCGGTGATCGGGCGCGGAGAGGGGAGACGACATGGATTGGTACCTGCCGCTCAAGCTCGTGCATGTGTTGTCTGCGATCGTCGCCGTGGGCACGAACGTGACGTACTTCGTCTGGCTCGCCGCGATGAAGGGACGCGCTCCGACCCAGCAGACGTTCGCGCTGGACACGATCAAGAAGCTCGATGCGCGCCTCGCGAATCCCGCGTACGGCGTGCTGCCGCTCACCGGTGTGATCATGGTCCTGATCTCCGACGGACTGGGGTTCACGACGTTCTGGATCGCGGTCGCGATCGGGCTCTACGTCCTGGTCGGGGTGATCGCCGGAGCGTTTTTCGCACCGTCGCTGCGTCGCCAGACGGATCTCGCGAGCGAAGCAGGCTCTCCCGCGTACGAGGCCGCGGCTCGTCGTACCCGGACGACGGGACTCCTCACGATGCTGCCGGTCGCCGGCATCCTCTACCTGATGGTGATGAAGCCCACGCCGTAGCGGTCAGCCGCGATCGCGCTTCCCCGGCGTGAGGCGCTTGCCCACGAAGCCGAACCCGACGGCGGCGAGCGTGACGAGGGTTCCCACCAGCAGGACGACGATCAGCAGCACCGCGACCGCGCTCGGACGGCCGTCACCGATCATCTCCACCAGCGCGTAGATCGACAGCGCGACCCAGAGCAGCACCGCGACGATCCATGCGAGGATCGCGAAGACACTGAACGAGCCGATCGCCACGAGCAGCGCCGTGCCCGTGCCCTCCCGGTAGCGCGCCATGGGCTGCAGCCTAGCGGCGATCGGGTGCTAGCGTCGGCCGCGACATGGAGACGACTCGCTCGCGGACGGCGTGGCCCGCCGTCGCGGCGGCCGTGGCGGGGTTCCTGGTGGAGGCGGTCGTCGCCGCGGTCCCCGGGTCCCCTCTCCAGCCGATCCTGGCCCCGGGCGCCGACCCGGGAGGCCCGTTCGTCTGGGTCGCCGAGACGCTTCGGCTCGA
>DASSDW010000231.1:0-12448 GCA_035696925.1 Actinomycetota bacterium | reverse complement strand
GTGCCGCGACGCATCGTCCGGCCGCTCCAGGAGTTCCTGTCCACCGCTACCGCGAGCGGCGTGATGCTCCTCGCCGCGGCCGTGATCGCGCTCGCGTGGGCGAACTCGCCGTGGGGTGACGCCTACGAGAGATTCTGGAGCACACCCGCCGAGCTCCGCCTGGGCACGTGGGCCATCGGTAACGACCTCCGGCACTGGGTGAACGACGGATTGATGACGCTGTTCTTCCTGGTGGTCGGTCTCGAGATCAAGCGGGAGTTCCAGACGGGGGAATTACAGGATCGGCGAGCCGCCGCACTGCCCGTAGTGGCCGCGATCGGCGGGATGATCGTGCCCGCGCTGATCTACGTCGCGCTGAACGCGGGCGAGAGGGGCTCCTCCGGATGGGGCATCCCGATGGCGACAGACATCGCGTTCGCCCTCGGCGTCCTGGTCCTCGCGGCGCGCCACGCCCCGGCCGGTTTGAAGCCTTTCATCCTCACGCTGGCGATCGTGGACGACATCGGCGCGATCCTCGTCATCGTGCTCTTCTACGCGGGGGGGGTGTCGCTCGGCTTCCTCGCCGCGGCCGCCGGTCTGTGCGGACTGATGCTCCTTCTCCAGCGTGTCGGTGTCAGAGCGACACCCGCCTTCGTCGGGCTCGGGGCGCTCCTCTGGCTCGCGACGTACGAGTCCGGGGTGCATCCGGCGATCGCTGGCGTCGTGCTCGGCCTGCTCGCTCCCGCCGAGTCCTACCAGCGCCCGCGGGCAGTGAGCGCCGAGGCGAGACGAACCGCCGATCAAACGATGGACCATCCCGAGCCGCCCGACGCGGATGCAGGGCAGTGGCTCCGGCTCGCGTCGCTTTCGCGTGAGGCGGTCTCGCCGCTCGCGCGCACGGAGCACGCCCTGCTTCCGTGGACGAGCTTCGTGATCATCCCGCTGTTCGCACTCGCGAACGCGGGCGTCCGCCTCAGCGGTGAGCAGGTCAGTGCCGCATCGACGAGCCGCGTGACACTCGGAGTGGTGCTCGGCCTCGTGATCGGCAAGGTTGTCGGCGTTTCTGGTGCCGCCGCCCTGGCGGTGGCGCTGCGGCTCGCCCGTTTTCCCACCGGGGTCCGTACGGCCCATCTCATAGGCGCTTCCGCGGTCGCGGGCATCGGCTTCACAGTCAGCCTTTTCATGGCGGAACTGGCCTTCGACGACGAGCCGTTGATCGCCGAAGCCAAGGTGGGCATCCTCGCCGCGTCGGTCCTGGCAGGTGCACTCGGCTGGATCGTCTTGCGCCTCTCGCCGTCCGCGGAGGACGCGTCGATCGGCGATGTCGGAAACGCAGGGACGAACGACCTCTCAGGTCACTGACCTGGCACGTTCCCTATACTGCCCGCCGTTCTGCGGTCCGGCGCAACGTCCTTTCAACGAAACCACGCGTCCTGGAGGTCCATGTGCACGGCATCCTTGCTCAGGAAGGCGGCCCGCTCGCGGTCGACTTCTCGTCGACGGAGACCACGTATCTCTGGGTGATCTTCGGCATCTCGCTCGTCGCGCTCGTCTTCGCCTACTACCTGGTCCGGGAGGTCCTCGGCGCCTCCGAGGGCACCGAGAAGATGAAGGAGATCGCCCGTGCGATCCAGGAGGGCGCGAAGGCCTACCTGTCCCGCCAGTTCCGAACCCTCGGGATCTTCCTCGCGCTCCTCACGATCCTCCTCTTCTTCATCCTGCCGGCCCCGGAGAACGCCGAGCACTCGGAGCTGTCGATCAAGCTCGGCCGGTCGCTCGCCTTCATCCTCGGCGCAGGGTTCAGCGCGCTGACCGGCTATGCGGGGATGTGGCTCGCCGTCCGCGCCAACGTGCGGACCGCGAACGCCGCTCGTGAGTCCGGGCTGCGGCGCGCGCTGAAGATCGCGTTCCGCGCGGGCGGCGTCGCCGGGATGTTCACGGTCGGGCTCGGGCTGCTCGGCGCCACCGTGATCCTCCTCATCTACAAGGGCGATGCCACGTCGGTGCTGGTCGGGTTCGGGTTCGGCGGCGCGCTCCTCGCGATGTTCATGCGGGTCGGCGGCGGCATCTTCACGAAGGCCGCCGACGTGGGCGCCGACCTCGTGGGCAAGATCGAGCAGGGGATCCCGGAGGACGACCCGCGCAACGCCGCCGTGATCGCCGACAACGTCGGCGACAACGTCGGCGACTGCGCGGGGATGGCCGCCGACCTGTTCGAGTCCTACGAGGTCACGCTCGTCGCCTCGCTGATCCTGGGCGCCGCCGCGTTCGCCGACTCCGAGCTGGGGGCGATCGCGGGGGTGATGTTCCCTCTGTTCGTGCGCGCGATCGGCGTGATCACGTCGATCATCGGGATCCTCGCGGTCACGCCGCGGACCGAAACCGAGCACGGGATGAAGGCGATCAACCGCGGCTTCTTCCTGTCCGCCGCGATCTCGGCCGGCGCCGTGTTCGTGCTCTCCCAGGTCTACCTCGACGATTGGAGGCCGGCCGCGGCGGTCGGGATCGGGCTCGTCCTCGCGAGTGTCATCCAGGTCCTCACGCAGTACTTCACGGACACGAAGTACAAGCCCGTCCAGGAGATCGCCGAGTCCACGGTCACCGGGCCGGCCACCACGATCCTGTCCGGTTTCTCGATCGGCCTCGAGTCGACCGTGTGGTCGGTGCTGATCATCGCCGGTGCCGTGATGGGGTCCTTCTACCTGGGGGACAACCTCGCGGAGCAGCTCTACTACATCGCCCTCACCGGGATGGGGATGCTCACCACGGTCGGCGTCGTCGTCTCGATGGACACGTACGGTCCGATCTCGGACAACGCGCAGGGGATCGCCGAGATGTCGGGCGAGTTCGAGGGCCGCCCCGCCGAGATCCTCGGTGGGCTCGACGCGGTCGGCAACTCGACGAAGGCGATCACGAAGGGGATGGCGATCGCGACGGCCGTGCTCGCCGCGACCTCGCTCTTCGGGTCGTTCTTCGAGGCGCTCGGCAGCGCCGGCCTCGAACTGGAGGCGATCAACGTGGCCGAGTCCGACGTCCTCGTCGGGTTGTTGCTGGGCGGCTCGGTCGCGTTCCTGTTCTCCTCGCTCGCGATCCGCGCCGTGGGCCGCGCCGCGATGCAGGTGGTCGTGGAGGTCCGGAACCAGTTCCGGGACCACCCGGGGATCATGGACTACACGGAGAAGCCCGACTACGGCCGGGTCGTCGACATCTGCACCCGCACGTCCCTCCGCGAGCTGATGACGCCGGGACTGCTGGCCGTGCTGAGCCCGGTGATCGCGGGGTTCTTCCTGGGCGCGGAGGCGCTCGGCGCGTTCCTCGCCGGCTCGATCCTCACCGGTCAGCTGCTCGCCGTGATGCTCTCGAACGCCGGCGGCGCGTGGGACAACGCGAAGAAGTTCATCGAGGAAGGTCACTACGGCGGCAAGGGGAGCGAGGCCCACACGGCCGCGGTGATCGGCGACACGGTCGGCGACCCGTTCAAGGACACGGCCGGTCCGGCGCTGAACCCGCTGATCAAGGTGATGAACCTCGTCGCCCTGCTGATCGCCCCGATCGTCGTCTCCCATACCGACGACACCGCGATCCGCGTGGCGGTCGTCGCGATCGCGGCGGTGGTGCTGGCGTCGATGATCTGGGTCTCGAAATCCCGGAAATCCGAGCTGGGCGATGAGATCAAGCAGCGGGACGTGGCCGGAGCGCCCACCCCTTCGTGACGTGGGCCTGATCGCTCGGCTCCTCGAGCGTCTCAACGAGAGCGACGAGACGCGTCTCGCCGAAGAGACCCGAGCCTGGGCCGAGACGGTCGAGGGAACCGTCCGGATCGCCGCCGCACCCGTTCGGCAACCGGTGCGTGTCGCCGGCGTGATCCGCCGGATGACTGTCCTCCCCATGGAGGGCAAGGAGGCGCTGCAGGCGCTGATCTCGGACGGGACGGGAGAGGTGATGATCGTGTTCATGGGCCGCCGCGGGATCGGCGGACTCTCCCTGGGCAAGCGCGTGGTGGTCGACGGGGTCATCGCCGATCACCGGGGCGAGATCCGGATGGTCAACCCGCGCCTGGAGTTCGCCGGCTAGCCGGACCTCACGCGTCCGGGGCGCCGGGCGCGCCGGCGCCCGTTCCCATGACGGCGTCTCGGAGCGCCGCCTCGGAGTCGACGCTCGACAGGGCGACGATCTCGTCCCCGGCTGCGAGCGCCGTCTCGGGCTGAGGGATCATCACGTGTCCCTCCCGGAGGATCGCCACGAGCGTGGTGTCGGTCGGTAGGCGGAGCTCGTAGAGCGCCCGGCCGACGTTCGGCGACTGGTCGGGCAGTCGCATCTCGACGAGCGCGACCCTCCCGCCCTCCAGGCGGAGGAGGCGGACGAGGTCCCCGACGGTGACGGCCTCCTCGACCATCGCCGTCAGGATGTGGGGCGGAGAGACCGACGCGTCCACGCCCCATTGCTCGTCGAAGAGCCACTCGTTCTTCGGGTGGTTGACCCGTGCGAGCACGCGCGGGACGCCGAACTCCTGCTTGGCCAGCAGCGACGTGACGAGGTTGTCCTCGTCGTCGCCGGTGGCGGCGACCACCACGTCGGCCGACCGCACGTCGGCGTTCTCGAGGATGCGCGGCTCGCAGGCGTCGCCGTAGACGATCCGGGTGTCCGGAGCCCATTGGCCGAGCTTCTCCGCGAGGTCCCGGCGCTGCTCGACCAGCGTGACGTCGTGGCCGCGATCGGTGAGATCCTGCGCGAGATGCCGGCCGACCGCGCCACCTCCGGTCACGACGACCTTCATGCCTGATGGTCCTCGGGCGCCGTCAGTCCGTCGACCAGCTCCAGTCCGTCCTTGGAGATCATGAGGATCAGGTAGTCGCCCGCCTGGAGCGTGGAGGACGCCGTGGGGATGAACCCACCGCCTCCGCGAGAGATCCCCGCCACGCGCACCTTGCCTTCCACCTCCAGCGAGGACACCGGCTTGCCGGCCAGATGGTCGGCGACCGGGACCCGGAGCCGCAGGAGGTCACCCCCGCCGAGCGTCTCGCGGATCTCCTCGCGGTCGTGGAACAGCATCAGCTGGATCTGCTTGACCCCCCATCGCGTCGTGGCGACGGTCGGGATGTTCAGCCGCTCGTAGATCTCCGCTCGACGCGAGTCGTAGATCCGGGCGATCACCTTGGGCACGTGGTAGTACTCGAGCGCCACGCGGGCCGACACGATGTTCGAGTTGTCGCCGCTGGAGACCGCCACGAACGCATCCGCGTCCTTGATCCCGGCGTCCTCCAGAACGTCGCGATCGAAACCCAGCCCCACGATCTGGCGCGCGCTCCCGGGGGGATAGGCGTGGAACGCCTCGGGGTTCTTGTCGATGATCGCGACGTCGTGCTCGTCGGCGATCGCGTTGGCCAGCTCGGAGCCTACGCGCCCACAGCCCATGATGATCACGTGCATACGGTGGGGAAGCCTACCCGTGGGTGTGCCGCACACCAAGAGGAGGCGGGTGGGACGCCGTCGGTTCCGCGGAGGCCGTCGGTTCCGCGGTGGGTCGCCTCCGCCGGAGGACGAGGAGGGATCGTGGACGATCGGGAAAGAGTTCGGGCCCGCAGAGCGGGCCCGAATGATGAGGACGGATCCGGAGGTCCAACAACTGGAGGGAGCTGTCGGCCCCCGGATTTGACTCGGAGGATGGGTTCCTCTGCGCTCATCTTCGAGACAAGGGCGTGAGGGAAGCGTGAAGGATCCTTCCCGAGGCGTGAAGATCCCGTGAAAGGGGCTAGCGTGTCGTGGTCGTGAGCGAGGAGCACGAGGCCGAGGGAACCGCGAAGTTCACGCTGCGGGGAACGGTGATCGGACTGATCACCCCCGCGATCGCCACCGCGATCGCGTTCCCTTTGGCTCCCAGCCGACCCGAGATCTCGATCGCCCTGTTCATGCTGGCGGTCGTGATCGCCGCCGTGGCGGGCGGGCTGGGGGCCGGCCTCATCGCAGGGATCCTCGCCTCGACGATCAGGCCGCTCGTCGTCGAGGACCCGCAGCTCACGTTCCGCTTCGACGACGTGGAAGACGTCGCGACGGGGGTCGTGTTCCTCTCGGTGGCCCTCATCGTGGGGCTGCTGGTCGGTCAGGCGAGCGAGGACCGGGCGCGCGCCTCCCGCCGCGAGCGAGAGGCGCGGTTCCTGGGGACGCTCTCGAGCACCCTGCACACCGGCGAGGTCCCGGACCGCGTGCTCGACGAGTTCGCCGAGGTCCTCCTCGAGCCGTTCGCCCTGTCGAAGGTCGAGGTGGAGGCGACGCTCGACGGAATGGAGCTCCGCGCCGTCTCCAGGACCGACGGCGAGTCGTCCGCGGGGCCGCGCACGACCGTCCCGTTGCTGGCCGGGGAGTCCTCGATCGGCAGGCTCGTCGCCGAGCGCCCGAACGGAGGCCGGCCGTTCTCGCGCGACGACCAGCTCCTGCTCGAGGCCGCGGCGCGCCAGGCGACCGCGGCACTCGACCGCGCGCGGCTGGACGCTCGCGCACGGATCGCCCAGCTCGACGCCGAGACGAACCAGCTCCGCGCCGCGATGTTCTCCTCGGTCACCCACGATCTCCGCACGCCGCTCGCCTCGATCAAGGCGGGCGTCACCAGCCTGCTGGACGCAGCGGTGGAACACGATCCCGACCAGGAGCGGGAGCTGCTGACGACGATCCTCGAGGAGACGGATCGTCTGAACCGGCTCGTCGGCAACCTCCTCGACCTCGCGCGGATCCGGGCCGGCGCCCTGACCCCGACACGCCAGCAGGCCGCGATGGATGAGATCGTGGAGGTCGTGCTGGCGCGGATGCGACCGCGGCTCGTCCATCACACCGTCGCCGCCGATCTCCCGCCCGATCTCCCCGACGTCTCCGTCGACCCGGTCCAGCTCGACCAGGTGCTCACGAACCTCCTGGAGAACGCCGGCCGGCACGCTCCGGAAGGAAGCGAGATCCGGGTCAGCGTCCAGTGGATCCGAGATGCCGTCCAGGTCCGGATCGCGGACCAGGGGCCAGGGGTGCCATCGGACGAACGCGAACGGGTCTTCGAGGCGTTCTATCGTGGATCGTCGAGCCCGGAGACACCGGGCAGCGGTCTGGGGCTCGCGATCTCGAAGGCGGTCGTGGTGGCGCACGGGGGTCGGATCTGGATCGAGGGCGGCCCGGACGGCGGCTGCGTGGTGGCGTTCGAGATCCCGCGCGAGGAGGTGGCTCCGTGAACCGGGTGTTGGTCGTCGACGACGAGCCCCAGATCCGTCGTGCTCTCCGGACCAGCCTCGAGGCCCACGGGTACGAGGTGCAGACCGTGGGGACCGGCGAGGAGGCGGTGATCGGCGCGGCCGAGAGCGCTCCCGAGCTGATGCTGCTGGACCTCGGCCTCCCTGACCTCGATGGGACCGAGGTGATCCGTCGCGTCCGCGGGTTCACGGAGCTCCCGATCATCGTCCTCTCGGTCCGCGACGCGCAGCAGGACAAGGTGGCGGCGCTCGACGCGGGGGCCGACGACTACGTGACGAAGCCGTTCGCGATGGAGGAGCTGCTCGCGCGGGCGCGGGCGGCGATGCGGCGGGCGCAGCCGGGGGAGCCGCCGGCGCCGACGATGCGGTTCGGCACGCTCGAGATGGACCTCGGACGGCGCCTCGTGACCATGGTCGGCGAGACCCTGCGCCTGACGCCGACCGAGTACCAGCTGCTGGAGGCGTTCGCGACGCATCCCGGCAAGCTCCTCACGCATCAGTGGCTCCTCCGGAAGGTGTGGGGACAGGGCTACGGGACGGAGACGACGTACCTCCGGACGTACGTGCGCGCCCTCCGCAAGAAGCTCGGCGACGATGCGCAGGCGCCACAGCTGATCGTCACCGAGCCGGGTGTCGGCTACCGCTGGATCGCGGAAAGCACGGACGCCGAGTCGTAGCATCCTCCGATGGCCACGCGCACCGATGGCTCGGGGGTCGGCGGCGCCCTGAAGCGCCTCCTCGTGGGACGGGCGCTCTCGACGTCGTCTCAGGAGCACCAGCTCCTCCCGAAGTCGCTCGCGCTGCCGGTCTTCTCCTCCGACACCCTCTCCTCGGTCGCCTACGCCACCGAGGAGATGATGCTGGTCTTCATCACGGCCGGCGTCGCCGCGCTCTCGTATCGACTCCCGGTCGCCCTGGCGATCGCCGCGCTGCTCGCGATCGTCGTGACCTCCTACCGGCAGACGGTCAAGGCCTACCCGCGGGGAGGCGGCTCCTACATCGTGGCCCGTGAGAACCTGGGCACGGTTCCCGGCCTGATCGCCGCAGCCGCGATCCTCACGGACTACGTCCTCACCGTCGCGGTCTCGATCACCGCGGGGACGATCGCGATCACGTCCGCGGCCCCGTCGCTCGCGGACCAGAAGGTGCTGATCGCGTCCCTGTTGGTGGCGCTGGTGACGGCGGCGAACCTCCGCGGCGTGAAGGAGGCGGGAGCCCTCTTCGCGCTTCCGACCTACGGTTTCGTGGCGATCGTGGGAGCCACGATCGTGACCGGGCTGTTGCAATGCCTGTCCGAGTGCCACCTGGCGGCGACTGCCGACCTGCCCGTCGAGGCGGAGACGGCGCTCACCTTGTTCCTCCTCCTCCGGGCGTTCTCCTCGGGCGCGTCCGCGCTCACCGGCGTGGAGGCCGTCGCCGACGGCGTGCAGGCGTTCCGCCGTCCCCAGGCGAAGAACGCCGCCGCCACGCTCGCGATCATGGGCCTGCTCGCGAGCGTCCTGTTCCTCGGCATCACCGTGTTGTCCGAGCTCCTCCACGTCCGGATCACGGAGGAGATCGCGCATTCGCGCTCGGTCCTGTCGCTGATCGGCGAGGCGATCTTCGGCGGCGGCCTGTGGTTCATCGTCCTGCAGATCTTCACGGCGGGGATCTTGATCCTCGCCGCGAACACGGCGTTCCAGGACTTCCCCCGTCTGTCGTCGATCCTCGCGCGGGATCAGTTCATGCCGAGCCAGTTCCGCAACCGGGGCGACCGCCTGGTGTTCTCGAACGGCGTGATCGTCCTCGCCGGCCTCGCGATCTTCCTGATCTGGCTCTACGACGCCTCGCTCACGGATCTGATCCAGCTTTACGTGATCGGGGTCTTCACGGCGTTCACGCTGTCGCAGGCGGGCATGGTGCGCCGCTGGTTCCGGATGCGCGGCGCCGGCTGGCGCTGGCGGGCAACCCTGAACGGGGTGGGCGCGGCCGTCACGGGGATCGTCCTCGTCGTCGCCACGATCACGAAGTTCCTGAAAGGCGCCTACGTGGTGGTGATCGCGATCCCGATCATCGTGATCCTGTTCCTCCTGATCAACAGGCACTACCGACGGATCGGCCGGCTCCTCCGCGCCGGGAACCTGACCGGCGACGTCGCGGCGACCAACTCCTTCGTGCTGCTCGTCGGCGACTTCGGGCCGGCGACGATCGACGCCGTCTCCTACCTTTTCACGATCCGATGCCAGGCCATGACGGCGCTCTGGGTCGGTCCGGAGGAGCGTCTCGAGGAAGCCCGGGAGACGTGGCGGCGCGTGGCGCCGCGGTACGACGAGCTCGCGCTCCTGCCGGGCGGAGAGGAGCACCCGGTGCGGGCGGTGCTCCGCTACCTGAAGCAGCGGCCGGCCGCGACGGACTTCGTCACCGTCGTGATCCCGGAGGTCGTGACCTCGGGCTCACTCCTGCAGCTCGTCCGGCACCGGTCCGCGTTCCTGTTGAAGACCTCCCTGTTGTTCCAGCCCGGGATCGTCGTCACGAACGTGCCGCTCGTCCCGGGCGAGCCGCACTTCGCCGCGGGCGCGCGCCCGATCGAGCGGCCGCGGAGCGAGGTGATCGTGCCGGTCTCGAGCGTGCAGGACGCGACCGTGCGCGCGCTCGTCTACGCGAAGTCGCTCCAACCGTCCTCGATCCAGGCGATCCACATGGCCACCGATCCCGAGGAGATCCCCAAGGTCGTCGAGGCCTGGCACGACCGGCGCATGGACGTCCCGCTCGTCCTCGTGGAGGCGGCCTTCCGCGATCTCGGTCCGCCGTTCCTCGCGGAGGTACGGAGCCGCACCGCTCGGGGCGACACCGTGGTGACGGTGGTCCTCCCGGAGCTCGTGCCGGAGCACTGGTGGCAGAGCCTGCTCCACAACCAGTCCGCGCTGTTCTTCAAGCGGATGCTGCTCTTCGAGCGGGACGTGGTCGTCACGAGCGTCCCGTTCCACCTGTCCGCGCCCGAGACGCTCCGGAGCGCGTCGAGCGGCGGGGTGCCCACCGGCCCCGCGGTACGCTAGCCGCGTGAACATCCGGCCCGCCACCAAGGACGACGCGGAGTTCCTCCGCACGATGCTGTACGAGGCCGCGCGGTGGAACCCCGACTGGCCGCGGGAGAGCATCGAGGAGTTCCTGGTCGAGCCCACGCTTCGGCGCTACCACGAGGACTGGGGGCGAGAGGGCGACGGCGGCGTCGTCGCGGAGATCGACGGCCAGCCCGTGGGAGCGGCCTGGTATCGCGTCTTCACGGAGGAGGAGCCCGGGTTCGGGTTCGTGAACGAGAAGACGCCGGAGCTCAGCATCGCCGTGGCGCCGCTCCATCGTCGCAAGGGCATCGGCCAGGCGGTCCTCCGTTCCTGCATGGTGCAGGCACGCGAGGAGGGCTTCCAGGCGCTCTCCCTCTCCGTCGCCGTCCACAACCGCTCACGGATGATGTATCAGCGGGCCGGCTTCGAGAAGGTCGGCGAGTCCGGTGACTCCTCCGACACCTGGACGATGCTCGCGAACCTGTAGTGGCTCCCGCCCCGCTCGTCGCGATCGTCGATGCGGTCGATCGAGAGCTCCCCGACCTGCGAGCGGCCGCCGATCTCGCTCGGCTCGTGCAGGTGACCGGCGTCGAGGGCCTCGAGACCCATCTCCCCGAGCTCGACGCGGTGTTCGCGTGGAACTTCGATCGGCCGCGACTGCTCGACGTCGTGCCGCGAGCGCCGCGGCTCCGCTGGATCCAGTCGATCTCGGCGGGCGTGGAGGAGCTGGCGTCGCCGACGCTGCCGACGCACGGCGTCGTCCTCACCAACGCCGCCGGCGTCTACGATCCCGGCCTCGCGGAATCGGTGCTGGGCTTCGTCCTCGCGTTCTCGGCCCGGCTCCTCGAGGACGCGCGTCTCCGGCCGGGGGAGTGGCCGGCCGACGAGATCACGCTGCTCCGGGGCACGACGGCCCTGGTGGTCGGCGCGGGATCCATCGGAACCGAGGTGGGGCGGCTGCTCCGGGCGGTGGGGCTCCACTTACGGGGCGTGGCGCGCACGCCTCGCCGGCCGGACGAGACCTTCGAGGCGATCGTCGGCGTGGAGGAGCTCCATGCCGAGCTCGCCCGCGCCGACCACGTCGTGAACGTGCTGCCGATCACCGCGGCGACCCGTGGGCTGTTCGATGCCGCGGCCTTCGCGGCGATGCAGTCGCACGCGGTCTTCGTGAACATCGGCCGGGGCTCGACCGTGGACGAGCCGGCCTTGATCGAGGCGCTCGAGCGAGGCGTGATCGCCGGCGCTGCGCTCGACGTGTTCGCGGTGGAGCCTCTTCCACCCGAAAGTCCGTTGTGGGGGATGCCGAACGTGCTGGTCTCGCCGCACCGCGCCGGCGATCACGAACGCTGGGCGGATGACGTCGTCGCGCTCTTCGTGGACAACCTCGAGCGATTCGTGGCGGGCGAGCCGCTCCGCAACGTCGTCGACGTGGAGCTCGGGTACGCGCCCGGCGGTCGTTCCTAGCGCTCGGTTCCTCACGCCGGCGGGGCGAGCAGGCGCTCCGCCTCGCGGATCGACCCGGCGGCCCCCATCGACCGGAAGAGCTCGAGCGCTCGTGCGAGGGACGGCTCGGCCTCGGCTCGGCGACCCGCCGCGATCAGCCGCTCGGCTTCCTTCTTCCGCGCGGACGCCTCGTCCGGCGCCGCGCCCATCTCCTCCAGCAGGTCCGCGGCCCCGGCGAATTCGCCCGAAGCCCACCGGCGCGCCGCGCGGACCCATTCCGACGGGAGGTCCTCGCCTCCCAACGCCAGGAGGTCCTCCCCGCGGCCCCGCTCCGTGAGCACGATCGCCGCCTGGAGGATCCACCACGACCAGTCCAGCGACGGTTCGGCGGCGTTCCGTTCCACGATCTCCGAGACGTCGGCCTCGGCCTCTTCCCCTCGCCCCGCAGCGAGCAACGCCTTCGCTCGCTCCGCGAGGCAGGGCAGGAGCGCCTGTGGGTCACGGGCTTCCCGACCCGCGGCCACGGCGCGCTCGGCGTCCTCGAGCGCCCCCGCCACGTCACCCCGGCCCAGCCGGATCCTCGATCGGCTCTGCCGATGCTGCGTCTCGAGGTAGTGGGGTGCGCCTCCCTCGATCCGGGCGATCTCCGCATCGTGGATCTCGAGGGAGGTATCCCAGTGGCCCGCGAGGCAGGAGTCGAACGCGACCTCCGCGAGGTTCCAGGTGATCGCGCCCTCGATCCCGAACCGGCGCGCC
>DASSDW010000230.1:0-17145 GCA_035696925.1 Actinomycetota bacterium | reverse complement strand
GCCTCGACCGCCTCCACCAGCAGGCGATCCTCGTCGTGCGCCGTCATGATCACGACCTTCGTCGCCGGCGAGATCTCCTTGATCCGGCGGGTCGCCTCGATCCCGGACATCCCTCCCTTGAAGACGATGTCCATCAACACCACGTCGGGCAGATGTTCGGCCGAGAGCTCGATCGCCGTCTCGGGATCGTGGACGGGCGCGGCCACGAGTTGCAGGTCCTCGTCGAGGCCGACCACGGTCGACAGGGCGTCCGTCAGGACCTTGTGGTCGTCGCAGATCAGGAGCGTGGTCACCGGGAGCGCGCCATTCGTGCCTCCAGGGGAAGCCGGACGACGAGCATCGTACCCTCCGTGGGACCGTCCACGATCGAAGCCTCGCCCCCGTGCTCCTCCACGATCGCGCGGCAGATGAACAGGCCGAGGCCCGTTCCCGGCCGATCCTCGTAGCCGATCGGGCGCCAGCCGGCGAAGCGCTCGAAGACGCCGTCCCGTTCTTCCTCCGGGATCCCGGGCCCGCGATCGACGACGTGGATCAGCGCGTGGTCGCCCTCCGACGTCAGGCGGACCGAGATCGGCGAACCCGTCGGCGAGAAGATCGCGGCGTTCTCGAGGAGCTGGCGGACCACGAACGCGACGTGGATGCCGTCGACGGGCGCCTCGACCTGCTCGTCCGTCTGCACCTCGAGGGGATGGTCGCCGGTCTCCGCGGCGTCCGCGGCACCCCGCACGATCCCGCCGAGATCCTGCGTACGGATGTCGAATCGGAGCGTCCCGGCATCGAGCTTCAACGCGAGGGCCACCTGTTCGACGGTGCGCTCGAGCCGGTCCGCCTCGTGGCGGATCAGCTCGAGGAACTCCCGCCGCTCGCCGTCGTCGAGCCGGTCGTAGTGGGCGAGCGTGGTGCCCGCGAGGCCACGGATCGTGGAGACGGGGCCCCGGATCTCGTGCGTGAGCTTCGCGACGAGAGTGGCCCGCTCCGCGAGGGTGCCGTCCCGCCCATCGTCGCCGGTCACGCCCTCGAGTCTAGGGAGGAACGGCACCCGGAGTCGGAACGGCGCCGGGGGATGCCTAGAAGGGGGAGGGCGCCTAGGAAACGGATGGTCGCCTACGAATAGGAGTGGTCCTCATCCGGGAAGGTGCCCGCGTCGACCTCGCGCATGAACGCCTCCACGGCACCGGTCATCACGCCGCGGAGATCGGCGAACTTCTTGGCGAGCTTCGGCACCCTCTCGTTGATCCCCAGGAGGTCGTGGATCACGAGCACCTGCGCGTCGCACGACGGACCCGCCCCGATCCCGATCGTGGGGATCTCCAGCGATCGGGTGATCTCGCCGGCGAGCTCGGCCGGCATGCCTTCCAGGACGATCGAGAACGCGCCCGCCTTCTCGAGCTGCTCGGCTTCATCCGCGACGCGGTGGGCCGCTTCGCCCCGGCCCTGCACCCGATAGCCGCCCATCGCATGGACCGACTGCGGCGTGAGACCGATGTGCGCCATCACCGGGATGCCGATGTCGACCAGTCGGTGGACGAGGTCGAGGTGGGGCCCCTCCAGCTTCACGGCGTGCGCACCGCCCTCCTTCACCAGGCGGCCGGCGTTGCGCACCCCTTCCTCGATCGAGACCTGGTAGGAGAGGAACGGCAGGTCCCCGATCACCATCGCCCGCTCGGCACCTTTTGCGACGGCCCGGGTGTGGTGGAGCATCTCCTCCATCGTGACCGGGAGGGTGTCCTCGTAGCCGAGGACGTTGTTCCCCACGGAGTCGCCCACCAGCAGCAGCGGAACCCCGGCTCGATCGAGGATCTGGGCGGTGGGGAAGTCGTAGGCGGTGAGCATCGTGAACCTCCGCCCGTCCGCCTTCCACGCCTTGAGGTCGTGGATCGTGGTCATCGCTCGCGCCTCCTCTGAAGTGCACGGCAGTCGAGCGATTCTAGCCGACCCGATGTCGTACCTCGGTGCTACCGTCAGCGCAGGTCCCGTACACTGCTGGACGACCCTCAGGACTTCCTGCTCCCCTTCGAGGGGGGCCGTCCAGACCAGAGGAGGTGGGGTTTGAGGGAATACGAGAGCATGCTCATCCTGCCCGCCGCGGCCGACGAAGCCGTGGTGGGTACCGCGACCGACCGGATCGCAACGGTCGTCGCGAGGCATTCCGGAGCGGTTCGTAACATCGAGCGCTGGGGCCGGCGCCGCCTGGCCTACGAGATCGACGACCAGAACGAGGGCTACTACGTCGTGGTCACGTTCTCGGCGGAGCCTGCAGCCCAGGCGGAGCTCGAGCGGACGCTGAACCTCGCGGACGAGATCCTGCGGTACAAGGTGATCGTCCTGCCCCCATCACGTGAGCAGAAGAAGAAGCAGATGGCATCTTCCCCCGCCTCCGCTGGCGGAGACGAGATACCCCAAGGGGAGTGAACGAACCATGGCGACGGATAACCAAGTGACCCTGGTCGGCAACCTGACCGACGACCCAGAGCTCCGCTACACCCCGAACGGGGCTGCGGTGTGCAAGTTCCGGATCGCCGTCAACCGTCGGTTCCAGGACGCGAACGGCCAATGGAAGGACGGCGACACGTCGTACTTCACGATCAACGCCTGGCGGACGATGGCGGAGAACGCGGCGGAGTCCCTCACGCGCGGCACGCGAGTGATCGTCGCGGGCCGGCTCAACTACCGGACCTGGGAGAACCAGGACGGCGACAAGCGCTCGGCGATCGAGGTCGAGGCGGACGAGGTCGCCCCGAGCCTGAAGTGGGCGACGGCATCGGTGACGCGTCAGGCACGCTCCGGCGGGGCGTCGAGCTCCGGAGACTGGGGCGAGAAGGTCGCCGCACCGGTCGGCGGCGGAACCGAGCAGGAGGAGTCTCCTCTCGATGGCGGGTAGGGGAGGCCCGAAGGAGCGCGGCCCCAAGCGGCGTCGCGAGAAGGACGACAAGGGCTGGCAGAAGCGCGGCAAGCGCAAGTACTGCCAGTTCTGCAAGGACAAGGTCGATCGCGTCGACTACAAGGACGTGATGACGCTCCGCAAGTTCGTGTCGGATCGAGGCAAGATCCGCGCGCGGCGCGTCTCGGGGAACTGCGTGCAGCATCAGCGCGACGTCGCGTCGGCCGTGAAGAACGCTCGCGAGATGGCGCTGCTGCCGTACTCGAGCAGGTAAGGGGGGTTGGGGGCCCAAGAAGCGAGCGGCGCGAGCGCAGCCCCCGAGAGAGCATGAAGGTCATCCTGCAGAAGACGGTCGAACGCCTCGGCGATCCCGGCGATGTCGCGGACGTGGCCGACGGCTACGCGCGGAACTTCCTGATCCCTCGCGGCCTCGCCGTGCGAGCCGAGAAGGGGGCCGTGCGCCACGCCGAGAGCCTCAAACGCGCCCATCAGACGCGGACGAAGGCGCAGAAGGGCGAGTTCGAGGCGATCGCCGCCCGCATCATCCAGACCCCGGTCGTCGTGACGGCGCGGGCGGGCGAGGAGGGCAAGCTGTTCGGGTCGGTCACAGCCACGGACATCGCGGAGGCGCTCTCGGCGGAAACGGGTGTCGCCGTCGACAGGCGCGACATCCATCTCGACGAGCCGATCCGCTCCGTTGGGACGCACGAGGTCACCGTCCACCTGCACCCGGAGGTCGACCCGGTCATCACGATCGACGTTCGAGCCCAGGAGTAGGCGCCCGTCGTGTGGCCGCCCGCGGGCCACACGACACACCCTTCCGAACGAGCGTTCGGTTTGTTCGCCAAGACGCACTCTCTCGCAAAGGTTCTGAGACGCCTCGAAGCGTGTCGGTGGCGATACGCACAGTTATCCCCATGTTGTCCCCAACCCGTTCCCGCAGGTCACCGGTGGAGTGACAGGAAACATTCGGATGCGACCTGCGCGGGAACAATCCCCCAACGTTGTCCACTGTTCGCCCGACCGCAGCGGGCGTAGCCTCCCGAATCCGGAGACCGGGTCAGGTGACAGGGGGTGAGCGGTATCGTCCGCACGGCCGACGACGTCGTCCGCCTTCCTCGCAACGGGGATCACCGCGTTCCGCCCCACAACGTGGAGGCGGAGGCCGCGGCCCTCGGGTCGATGATGCTGTCGGCCGAGGCCATCGCCGACGTCGTCGAGCTGCTGCAGGCCGAGGACTTCTATCGTTCGGCGAACGGGCGGATCTTCGAGGTGCTTCACGAGCTGTATGCGCGTGGAGAACCCGTCGATCAGCTGTCCGCCATCGAAGCCCTCCGGCGGAAGGGGACGCTCGACGACGTCGGCGGCCCGCTGTACATCCGGGACCTGACCGACCAGGTCCCGACCCCGGCCTCCGCCGCGCACTACGCGCGGATCGTCGCGCAGGCCGCCCTGCTCAGGAGACTGATCGGGGCGGCCGCCGACGTGATGGACATGGCCTACTCGGCTCCGGAGGAGCCCGAGGCGGTCGCCGACGCCGCCGAGCAACGCATCTACGACGTCGCGCGTCGAGACGATCGGGACGAGGTCGCCACCCTCCGCGAGCTGATCGACGGCGCGATGCTCGAGCTCGAGCAGATCCAGCACCGCGAGGCCGCGTACACGGGTCTGCCCACGGGGTTCCGCGACCTCGACGAGCTCACGTCGGGCCTGCAGCCCGGCAACCTCGTGATCGTCGCCGCCCGCCCCGGCATCGGGAAGTCCTCCCTCGCCATGAACATCGCGCACAACGTCTCGGTGGCCGGCGGCTCGGTGGCGGTGTTCTCGCTCGAGATGTCGCGGCACGAGGTCGGCATGCGGATGCTCTGCTCGGCGGCGCGGGTCCCCTGGGATCGGATCAGGAGCAAGCGCGTCGGGCCCGACGACTGGGTCCGTGTGGTGCAGGCCGCCGAGCGCTTGCACGACGCTCCCTTGTCCATCGTCGACTCCGGCAACGTGAACATCGTCGACGTCCGAGCCAAGGCACGGCGGATGCGGAGCAGCAAGACCGGGCTCGCGCTCATCATCGTGGACTACCTGCAGCTGATGACGTCGGCCGCGATCCGGCGGCCCGACAACCGGCAGCAGGAGGTCGCCGAGATCAGCCGGTCGCTGAAGCTGCTCGCCAAGGAGCTCGGCATCCCGGTCCTTGCCCTCTCCCAGCTCAACAGGAACCCCGAGACCCGCGCCGACAAGCGCCCTCAGCTCTCGGATCTCCGTGAGAGCGGCTCGCTCGAGCAGGACTCCGATGTCGTCGCGTTCATCCATCGCGACGACGCCGATCCGGAGAAGAAGAAGGAAGCCGAGCTGATCCTCGCGAAGCACCGGAACGGGCCGACGGGCTCCATCAAGCTCATGTTCGAGCCGTCGCTCACGCAGTTCCGCAACGCCGCCCGCGGCGACGTCCCGGCGTGACCGAGCCCGCTTCGCCGGGCGTCCTCCGGCGGCGAGCGCGCACCGTCCTCAACCGCCTCCGCAAGCGCTACGGCGACCTCGCGCCTCCGCGGCGTTCCGATCCGCTCGAGGAGCTGATTTTCACCGTGCTGTCCCAGCACACGAGCGACGTCAACGCCGAGCGCGCGTTCGAAGCCCTCCGAGCGGCGTTGCCGACTTGGGACGCCGTCGTGCGGGCGCCGACCCGGTCGGTGGCGGACGCGATCCGCTCGGGCGGCCTCGCGGACACGAAGGCGCCCCGGATCCAGGCGATCCTGCGCGAGGTGGAGGCACGACGGGGCGCGTTCGACCTCTCTTCCCTCGCAGGGTTGTCCGACGACGAGGCGAGGGCGGAGCTCGTGTCATTGCCCGGCGTCGGTCCCAAGACCGCGGCCGTGGTGCTCTCCTTCTCGCTCGGGCGCGACACGATGCCGGTGGACACACACGTGCATCGCGTCACCCGGCGACTCGGCCTGGTCCCGCCGAAGACCTCCGCGGAACGGGCCGACCGGCTCCTGCACGAGCTGGTGCCCGAGGGCCTCCGAACGCCGCTGCACGTGGCGTTGATCCGGCTGGGCCGGGAGATCTGCAAGGCCCCCACGCCCCGTTGCAGGATCTGTCCGCTGAAGGACATCTGCCCGACCGCGCCGCGATATCTCGACGTGTAGGGGTTTCGGTCGGGCACTCCACCCGACTTCGCTCCTTCTTTCAGGCTGTCCGACGGCCGGTGCGTCGTGGGCTTGACATATACCGATATAGGCATATATGGTCTGTCCTATGGCACGGGTCGCGACGACGACGGATGCGTTCAACGCGGTGGCGGAGCCCCGGCGGCGGCAGATCCTGGACGTCCTCGCCGCCGGGGAGCGCCCGGTGAACGACCTCGTCCGGCGGCTCGGCCTAGCGCAGCCCTTGGTGTCCAAGCACCTGCGGGTGCTGCGGGAGGTGGGATTGGTGGACGTGCGAGACGAAGGGAGGCAGCGGATCTATCGACTCAACGGTCGTTCCCTCAAGCCGATCCACGACTGGGTCAAGAACTACGAGCGGGCGTGGGCGGAACGCTTCGATCGGCTGGATGTGGTCCTGGAAGAGCTCCAAGGAGCAGAGCACACGGGAAAGGAGCAAGGAGATGGTGGCGATGACGAGTAGCGGTACCGCGGTCGTGACGCTCCCGACGGACACGCAGATCGTGATCACGCGGGAGTTCGCCGCACCGAAGCACCTGGTGTATCGGGCCTATACGGAGCCGGACCTGATCGCGCGGTGGTGGAGCGGCGAGCGGGGCGAGGTCACGAGCGTCGACGTCGACCTCCGCGTCGGCGGGACCTGGCGCTACGTGATGACGGCGAACGAGGGCTTCGAGGTCGCGTTCCACGGCGAGTTCCGCGAGATCGTCCCGAACGAGCGCCTCGTGAACACCGAGGTCTTCGAGATGCCCGACGACTTCCCCTTGGCGGGAACGCCCCAGGCGGAAGAAGGGACGCTGAACACGATCACGTTCACGGAGGTGGACGGGCGCACAACCCTCACGACCTTCGTCGAGTGTCACACCAAGGAGGTGCGGGACGCGATCATCGACTCCGGCATGGAGGGCGGGATGCAGGAGGCGATGGACCGTCTCGAGCAGGTCGCGGTCTCGCTCGGATAGAACTCGCCCGTCGCGTGGAGCGGGCCACCAGGGACGACGTCCTTGGTGGCCCGCTCCTTCTAGGCTCTCGATCATGACGGGCTTCAACTTCGAGGTCGTCGATGCTCTGGACTACGATGAGCTGCGGCCCGAGTACGCGCCGGAGGCGGTCACCTGGGTGGCCGAGCGCGTCGGCATCGCTCCCAGTTCGAGGGTCGTCGACCTGGCGGCGGGGACTGGTCGCCTCTCGGGTCGATTCCTGCAAGTGGGCGTCGATCTGATCGCCGTGGAACCTGCGTCGAACATGCGGGCGGTGCTGGAGGAACGGTTCCCTTCGGTCCACGCGATCGTGGCGACGGCGGAGTCGACGCCGTTCGATGACGGAACGATCGACCTGGTCGTCGTCGGCAACGCGTTCCACCACTTCGACCGCGACGCCGCGATGGCAGAGATACGGCGCATCCTCCGCCCCGGAGGGGCGCTGGCCCTCTTCTGGGCGTGGCCGGCCGACGAAGAGCAGCGACAGATACCCGGCATGCGAGCGATCTACGAGGCCGTCGACGGGACGCATGCCGAGGCCGCGATCATGGCTGCCCACCGATCGTGGGCCGAGCCGCCGTCGACGGTGGACGGGTTCGATCCGTTCGAGCGACGGGAGTTCTCCGCAACCCACGTCCTGCCGGCGGCGCGACTCGCCGATCTCTACGCGACCTTCAGTGACGTCGTCTCACTGCCGAGTCCCACCCGAACGTGGTTGCTCGACCGCATCAGGCAGCTCTCGCGCGAACTCCCCGGGACGCTGCACCTCCCACAGAGGACCGTCGTCGATCTCTGCGTGCGGCGCTGAGCGGGCCGGTGCGTCAACGTCGCCCGGAACGCATCGGGAGAGCGGGTGAGGGGAATCGAACCCCCGTTTCGAGCTTGGGAAGCTCGCGTTCTGCCATTGAACCACACCCGCTGGGGGCCACCCGAGGGCGGCGGAGCCACAGTGTAGACCAGCCCTCCGGGCATCAGCCAAGCGGGTCTCGCGTGCTAGCGTGCGCTCCCTCATGGGCGACCCCGACCCCGATCTCTGGCCCCGCACGCTCCAGCGACTCTCGTCGCACCAGGCGCTCTCGGCCGACGACGCCGCCCATGTGATGCGGGCGATCATGACGGGCGACGTGACGCCCGCGCAGGTCGGGGGGTTCCTGATGGCCCTCCGGACGAAGGGGGAGACCGTCGACGAGCTCGAAGGGCTCGCCCGCACCGCGCTCGAGTTCGCGAACCCTGTCTCGCCTCGGGCGCCGGTGCTCGACACCTGCGGCACCGGCGGCGACCGGAGCGGCACGTTCAACATCTCGACCCTGTCCGCGATCGTCGTGGCCGGCGCGGGCGTTCCGGTCGCGAAGCACGGCAACCGCGCCGCCTCCGGTCTGTGCGGATCGGCGGATCTTCTCGAGGAGCTCGGCGTCGCGATCGACCTCGATGCCGCCGGTGTCGAGCGATGCCTGGTCGAGGCGGGGATCGGGTTCATGTTCGCCCCGGTCTTCCATCCCGCGTGGGGCCACGCGGCGCCGGTGCGCCGGGAGCTCCGGGTGCCCACGTCCTTCAACTTCCTCGGACCGCTCACGAACCCTGCCCGCCCGGCCGCGCAGGTGGTCGGCGTCTCGGACGAGCGCATGCTGCCGCTGATGGCCGAGGTGCTCGCCCGCCGTGGAACCCGCGCGAAGCTCTTCCGAGGCGAGGACGGCATCGACGAGCTCACCACCACGGGGCCGTCGCTCGTGCTCGACGTCCTCGACGGTGAGGTCACCGAGAGCCGGCTCGATCCGGCCGATCATGGCATCGCGCGAGCGTCCCGGGAGGATCTCCACGGCGGCGACGCCGGGGAGTCCGCGCGCATCGCCCGCGCGGTACTCGGCGGCGAGGCTGGTCCCGCGCGTGACGTCGTCCTCCTGAACGCAGGCGCCGCCCTCGAGGTCGCGGGCGCCGCCTCCGATCTCGACGAAGGGATCGCGCTCGCCTCCTCGTCGATCGATGACGGGAAGGCCGGGTCGACGCTCGAACGCTGGGTCGCGGTCTCCAACTCCGATCTCGGCGCCTAGTAGCATCCGCGCGATGATCCTGTCCGACCGCACGATCAAGGAGGAGATCGACGCCGGTCGCATCGTGATCGATCCGTTCGACCCGGCGAGCGTGCAGCCCTCGTCGGTCGACCTGCACGTCGATGCCGAGTTCCGGGTGTTCGCGAACAACCGCTATCCCTACATCGACGTGAAGCAGGAGCAGCCCGATCTGACGGAACTGATCGAGACGAAGCCCGACGAGCCGTTCATCCTCCATCCGGGCGAGTTCGTCCTGGGATCGACCCTCGAGCGCGTGGCACTCCCGAACGACCTCGTGGCGCGCCTGGAGGGGAAGTCCTCGCTCGGCCGCCTCGGCTTGTTGATCCACTCGACGGCCGGGTACGTGGACCCGGGGTGGGACGGCTACCTGACGCTCGAGCTCTCGAACGTCGCCAACCTGCCGATCACCCTCTATCCGGGGATGAAGATCGGACAGATCTCGTTCTTCCGCTTGACCACGGAGGCCGAGACCCCGTACGGGGGTGCGGGCAGCAAGTACCAGGGCCAGCGAGGGCCCACCGCGAGTCGGTTCTTCGAAGACTTCCGCGCCTGACGGGCGCCGGTCCGGCTACTCGTGGACGAGCGCCCCCGGGATCGGGCCGACGCCCATCTGGACCGCCATCATCGCGGCCTGTGTCCTGTTGGTGACGCCGAGCTTGCGGAAGATCGCGGCGAGGTGCGCCTTGACGGTCTTCTCCGACAGGTAGAGGCGTCCCGCGATCTCGCGGTTGGCCTGCCCCTCGGCGAGGAGCTCGAGGATGTCGTGCTCGCGCTGCGTGAGGTTGAACTCGCCGCGACGTCCGTTCTGGTCGCGCCCCGCGGATTCGTGCTCCTCGAAGAGATTCTGGATCACCCGCGGCGACAGGACGTTCCCACTTCCCGAGAGCGCCACGTTGATCGCCTGCGAGAGGTCTTCGGGGGTGGCGTCCTTCAGCAGGTAGCCGGAGGCTCCGTCGGCGAGCGCTCGCTTCACGTACGGCGCGTTGTCGTAGGTCGAGAGCATGACCACCGGCATGTCGGGACGCTCGGTCTTGAGCGCACGCAGCAGCTCCAGTCCGTCCAGGTCCGGCATCCGCACGTCGACCAACGCGAGGTCGATCTGCCTGCCGTTGTGGATGTGCTCGAGGGCAGCCGCGGCGCTCTCCGCCTCGGTGACCTCCGCCTCCGGGAATCCTTCCTTCACCACGTAATGCAGGCCACGACGCACCAGCGCGTGGTCGTCCACGATCAGGATCTTCATCATGCTTCATCACCTCGCCGTCCGACGGGGAGCACGGCGACCACGCGGGTGCCGCTTCCGGGCTTCGAATCGATCTCGATGGTGCCGCCGATCCGTTCCGCTCGGCCGCGGAGCAAGCGCAGGCCGAAGTGCATCTCGTCGTCCGTGGGAGGGACGACGCCGCTGCCGCGGTCTTCCACCTCGATCCGGAGCTCTTCGGGTCCGGCGATGATGCGGACCGATACCTCCGGAGCCCCCGAGTGCTTCGCCGCGTTGGCCAGGGCCTCGGCGACGATCGCGTTCGCGGTCTCCAGGGTCACGTCGGGGATCCGCTCCACCTCTCCCTCGATCGAGACCCGCGCGGACAGGTGCCAGCGCTCCACGAGGTCGCTCACGAACGTCGCGAGAGGGGGCTCGCGGTGCGGTGTTCCGCCCTCGAGCTCGAAGAGGATCTGGCGGATCTGGTTCAGGTCGTTCCGGATCGCGTCCTCGATCTCTTTCAAGGTCGCGCAGACGAGCTCCGGTTCCGTGCGGATCCTGTGCTGCAAGCCCTGGAGCTCGAGGATCGCGCTCGTGACGGACTGGGTGAGCCCGTCATGGATGTGGATCGCCCAATCCGTGCGCTCCTGCAACAGCAGCGTATCGACCGTATGGGCCACGGTCGGATGCACGCCCCGTCGGGTGCGCAACGTCGTGCTCGAAGTAGCCACTCTCATCCTTTCGATGGAGGTGTCGGGCGGTCCGGTCCGTTGGGTCTAGTCCATCCATCGGACGAAAAGGCGTTGGGCTTGAACGCTCGAGAGCAGGTGGCGCGAGGGGACTCCCGCCGGAAGCCCATCGATCGGCTGGCCTGCCCATGGCCAGCTCCGCGAGCTCTCGATGGTGAAGAAGAAAAGTTGTCAATGCCACACTTAGGTTCTATCGTTGAGACATCTGAAGCCAGGGGTCCTGCGGACCCCGGAGCAACTCACAAGGAGGGATCGCCCGATGGCACGAGCGGTGGGAGTCGATCTGGGCACGACCAATTCGGTCGTCGCGGTACTCGAAGGTGGGGAGCCCGTCGTGGTTCCCAACGCGGAGGGGTCACGCACGACCCCGTCGGTGGTCGGATTCTCCAAGACCGGCGAGATCCTCGTCGGCGAGGTCGCGAAGCGACAGGCCATCACGAACCCGGATCGGACGATCCGCTCCGTCAAGCGGCACATGGGGGCCAAGGACTGGTCCGTCGACGTGGACGGGAAGGGGTGGACACCCCAGGAGATCTCGGCGCAGATCCTGAACAAGCTCAAGCGGGACGCGGAGGCTTACCTGGGCGACACCGTCACGCAGGCCGTGATCACGGTCCCCGCCTACTTCGACGACGCGCAGCGCCAGGCCACCAAGGAAGCCGGGCAGATCGCCGGCCTCGAGGTCCTTCGGATCATCAACGAGCCGACGGCCGCGGCGCTCGCCTACGGGCTGGACAAGCAGCAGACCGAGCAGACGATCCTCGTGTTCGACCTCGGAGGAGGAACGTTCGACGTCTCCCTCCTGGAGATCGGCGAGGGCGTGGTGGAGGTCAAGGCCACCCACGGCGACACGCAGCTCGGCGGTGACGACTGGGATCAGCGGGTCATCGACTGGCTGGCCGACCGGTTCAAGGGGAACTACTCGATCGATCTGTCCAAGGACCGGATGGCGATGCAGCGCCTCAAGGAGGCGGCTGAGAAGGCGAAGATCGAGCTCTCCCAGGTGAACGAGACCACGATCAACCTGCCCTTCATCAGCGCCGGCGCGGACGGGCCTCTCCACCTCGAGGAGAAGCTGACCCGCACGGAGTTCGAGCGGATGACGGCCGACCTCGTCGACCGGTGCAAGGGACCCTTCGACCAGGCGATCGCGGACTGGGGCAAGGACGCCGACGCGATCGATCACGTGATCCTCGTTGGTGGATCGACACGGATGCCGATGATCCAGGACCTCGTCAAGGACTTGACCGGTGGCAAGGACCCGCACAAGGGAGTCAATCCCGACGAGGTGGTTGCCGTCGGTGCCGCGATCCAGGCGGGCGTCCTGAAGGGCGACGTGAAGGACATCCTGCTGCTCGACGTCACGCCCCTGACGCTCGGTGTCGAGACCAAGGGAGGCCTGTTCACCAAGCTGATCGAGCGGAACACGACGATCCCCACGCGCAAGTCGGAGATCTTCACGACCGCCGACGACAACCAGACGACGGTGGAGATCCACGTCCTCCAAGGCGAGGCGGAGACCGTGATGTCGCCGGGCGTGAAGTCGCTCGGCCGCTTCCACCTAACCGGGATCCCCCCGGCGCCGCGCGGGGTGCCGCAGATCGAGGTCGCGTTCGACATCGACGCGAACGGCATCGTGAACGTGAGCGCCAAGGATCTCGCGTCCGGCAAGGAGCAGGCGATGACGATCACCGGCGGGACGGCGCTCTCGAAGGAGGAGATCGATCGCATGATGAAGGAGGCCGAGGGGTTCGCGGCCGAGGACCACAGGCGCCGGGAGGCCGCCGAGGCACGCAACCAGGCCGACCAGCTGACCTACCAGGTCGACTCCTTCCTCAAGGACAACGCGGAGAACATCTCCGACGCCGACAAGGCGGAGCTGACGTCGAAGAACGACGAGCTCAAGCAGGCGCTGAAGGACGAGTCTGCGGAGACCGACAGCCTGCGCTCGGCGAGCGACGCCCTGATGCAGGTGTGGCAGCGCGTCGGCCAGTCGATGCACGAGCAGGCAGCGCAGGCGCAAGCCGCCGCCGGCGGCGGCGGCGATGAGACCTCGGCGTCGTCCGGTGAGCAGCCGGACGACGACGAGGATGTGGTGGAAGGCGAGATCGTGGACGAAGGAGGTGCATCGTGATGCTCGCCAAGTGGGATCTGTTCCGGGACCTGCGGTCCGCCGAAGACGAGTTCGACAGGATCGCTGGCCGCGCGTTCTCGCGGGACACGTGGGTGCCCGCGCTCGACGTGCGGGAATCCGAGGATCGGTTCGACGTGACCGTCGACCTCCCCGGCCTCGAGCCCGGTGACGTGAACGTCACGTTCGAAGACGGGATGCTCTCGATCAGCGGGAAGCGAGAGTTCTCGGCCGAGGATCGAGGTGAGACCTGGCACCGGATCGAGCGGAGCTTCGGCACGTTCGCGAGGTCGATGCGGCTTCCGCAGACGGCCGACACCGAGAGGATCGAGGCGACGTTCGACAAGGGCGTCCTCACCGTCTCGGTGCCGAAGACCGAGCAGGCGAAGCCCAGGACGATCGAGGTCCGGTCCCGGTGACGGAGGATCGTCGCGAGGACCGTCCCGATCAGGGATCGGTTGAGGAAGCGGCCGCCCCGGAGGCGGCCGCTTCCGACGCGGGGCCGGAGGCCGCCGAGTCGGACGACGTCCAGACGGCGCGGGCGGAAGCGGAGCAGTATCGCGAGCACCTGCAGCGTCTGCAGGCGGAGTTCGACAACTACCGCAAGCGAGTGCTGCGGGAGCAGACGTCCGCCGTCGAGCTGGCCGCGCAACCGGTGCTGCGTCGGCTGCTGGAGGTCCTCGACGACTTCGACCTCGCCCTGATGCACGCCGAGGATCGGCCCGACTTCGACCGCTTCCTGCACGGGGTGGAGCTCGTCTACGCCAAGCTCATCGACACCCTGCGTGCGGAAGGCCTGGAGCGGATGGAGGTGCAGGGCAAGCCGTTCGATCCGGAGCTCCACGAAGCGCTGATGCAATCGGGCGAGGGCGACGGCGATCCGGTGGTCGCCGACGTGCTGCGCCCGGGGTACACGCTCAAAGGCCGGGTCCTCCGGCCGGCCGGGGTCCGGGTCGAGAGGAAGTGAGACATGGCAGACGAGGTTCGCAGGGAGTGGTTCGACAAGGACTACTACGCGGTCCTCGGCGTGCCCAAGAACGCCTCAGCCGCGGAGGTGAAGAAGGCCTACCGCAGGCTCGCCCAGCAGCATCACCCTGACACGAAGCAGGGCGATCCCGACGCGGAGAACCGCTTCAAGGAGATCTCCGCCGCGTACGACGTGCTCGGCGACGCCGAGAAGCGCAAGGCCTACGACCAGGTGCGCGACATGAGCGCGTCGGGGTTCGGGCCGGGCTTCGGTCGCCCGGGTCCCGGGGGTCCCGGTGCCGCCGGAGCCGGGTGGCCAGGTGGCGTGCGGTACGAGCAGGTCAACGTCGACGACCTCGGCGATCTGTTCGGGGGTCTCTTCGGCGGGGCGGGGAGACGGAGCGGCCGTCGTCCCGCCGCGCAGCGTGGCGCGGACCTCGAGACGTCGGTCTCGCTCGCGTTCGATGACGCCGTGGCGGGAACGACCGTGCCGATCAAGATCGACGGTCCGGCCGTGTGCGCGCGGTGCCACGGCTCGGGAGCCGAGCCGGGGACCGAGCCGATCACGTGTCCTCAGTGCGGAGGCAGCGGCGAGATCGCGGAGAACCAGGGGTTCTTCTCGATGTCGCGGCCCTGCCCCCGCTGCGGCGGCGCCGGGAGGATCGTCGAGTCCCCGTGCACCAAGTGCGGCGGGTCCGGCGCGGAGCGCCGGACCCGCACCCTGCACGTGAAGATCCCGGCGGGCGTGCGCAACGGGGCGCGGATCCGGCTCCCCGGCAAGGGCGAGCCGGGTCCGGCGGGCGGGCGTCCCGGCGACCTCTTCGTGAAGGTCGCCGTCGCGTCGCATCCCGTGTTCGGTCGGAAGGGCGACGACCTGACCCTCGACCTCCCGATCTCCTACACGGAGGCGACCCTCGGCGCGAACGTGGAGGTGCCGACGCTGAACGGGCCGGTCACCCTGAAGGTGCCCGCCGGCACACCGAGCGGGAAGACGTTCCGGGTGAAGGGCCGGGGGGCACCGAAGAAGGGAGGGCACGGCGACCTCCTGGCGAAGGTGCAGGTCGACGTCCCCGAGAAGGTCTCGCGAGAGGAGAAGGAGCTGCTGCGGCAGCTGCACGAGGCGTCGAAGGAGTCGCCACGGAAGCGCCTGGGCGTGCGATGACCGCGCGATGAGGAGGAGGCGGATGAAGGATCACGACGAACGAGCAACGGAACGGAGCGCTGCCGACCGGGCCGTCTACATCATCAGCGTCGCCGCCGAGCTGGCGGGCGTGCATCCCCAGACCCTGCGCATCTACGAGCAGAAGGGGCTCGTCCGCCCGTACCGAACGAGCGGGAACTCCAGGCGGTACTCGGAGGCCGACATCGCTCGGCTCCGGCGCGTCCAGCTGTTGACGCAGGACGGGGTGAACCTCGCCGGGGTCAAGCGCATCATGGCCATGGAGGAGGACCTCCAGCGGATGCGTGCGCGGATCGCGCAGCTCGAAGCTCGCCTGCAGGAGCGGCCGATCCCGATGCCGGGGAGCCGAACCGGCATGGCGATCGTGCCGCTCGCGAGCGTCTTCGCGCCGCCGTGGCCCGGAGGACGTGCGTGACGAGACACGTTTCGCTGCGACCGTTGCAGGCCGGTGACCTCGAGTCCCTGTGGGCGGCCCGGATGCGCTCCGACGAGCCCTGGGCCGACTCCAGCGACGCCGCTCGCCGGAAGCTCCGCGACCGTGTCGCCAACAGCGGACGGATCACGCACGGCGAGTTGCTGCTCGGGATCGTGGCGGACGGCCACCTCGCCGGAGAGATCCAGGCTCGGCAGCCCGAGATGGGACTGCCGCCGGGCGTGTTCGAGATCGGCATCGAGGTCTTCGACCCGACGGTGCGGGGGACGGGGATCGGACGCCGCGCGCTCGGGCTGTTCCTCGTGCATCTGTTCGTCGAGGAGCACGCGCACCGGGTGCAGCTCACGACGGACGTCGACAACGCGGCGATGCGCCGCGTCGCGGAGCACCTCGGGTTCGAGCTCGAAGGAACCCTCCGCGGCTTCATGCCCACCAAGAACGGTCCCCGTGACTACGTGATGTACGGCATCACGCGTGACGGCTTCGATGAAGCGAGGAAGGTATGGAACTCGACAGGCTGACCATCAAGTCGCAGTCCGCGCTCCAGGAAGCCCACCGGCAGGCGTCGTCGCGACACCACCAGCAGATCGAACCCGATCACGTGCTGTACGCGTTGCTCACCGACCCGGAGGGCGTCGCCTTCCCGTTGCTGCATCAGCTCGGGGTGGTGCCGAAGCAGCTCCGGGACGAGGTCGACAGGGCGCTGGACTCGAAGCCGAAGGTTTACGCCGAAGGCGTGCAGGTCGGCCTTTCGCCGGCCACGGCGCGTCTGCTCGAGGCGGCCGGCCGCGAAGCCGAGCAGCTCACGGACGAGTACATCTCGACGGAGCACATCCTCCTGGCGTTGCTCCAGAGCGACGGCCCCGCAGCGCGGCTGCTCGCCGGCGCGGGGCTCACGCGCGACGGCGTGCTCGCGGCGTTGGCCGAGGTACGGGGGAGTCATCGGATCACCTCGCAGAACCCGGAGGAGACGTTCCAGGCGCTGGAACGCTTCGGGCGTGATCTCACCGAGCAGGCCAGGAAAGGGAAGCTCGACCCCGTGATCGGGCGCGACGAGGAGATCCGCCGCGTGATCCAGGTGCTCTCGCGTCGCACGAAGAACAATCCCGTACTGATCGGCGAGCCCGGCGTCGGGAAGACCGCGATCGTCGAGGGGTTGGCACAGCGGATCGTCGACGGCGACGTCCCGGAGTCGCTCAAGAACAAGCGACTGATCGCGCTCGACATCGGCGGCATGATCGCGGGGGCGAAGTATCGCGGTGAGTTCGAGGAACGTCTGAAGTCGGTCCTCAAGGAGATCGCCGATTCCGGCGGTGAGGTGATCACTTTCGTGGACGAGCTCCACACGGTCGTTGGGGCCGGTGCGGCGGAGGGCGCGGTCGATGCCGGCAACATGATCA
>DASSDW010000229.1:0-4750 GCA_035696925.1 Actinomycetota bacterium | reverse complement strand
GGGAACGACGCGAGTGCGTCGACCAGCACCGGGCGGAGTTCCGCTCGGCCTCGGACGTCGAGACCCGAGGAGGGTTCGTCGAGGAGGAGGAGTCGGGGCTCGTGGACGATGGCCCGAGCGAGCGCCACGCGCTGCGCCTCGCCGCCGGAAAGCGTCGGTGGCAGTGCCTCGGGTCGGACGTCGGGCGCGAGGCGAGCGAGGATGGCGCTCGCCTCCTCATGCGCTGCGCGGCGTCGGAGGCCACGGGCGCGGAGCGGGAACGCCACGTTCGCGAGGGCGCTCATGTGAGGGAAGAGGGCGCCGTTCTGGAACGCGACCCCGAGGGGTCGTCCCTCTGGGGGGAGGCCGTCGATCCGTTCGTCTCCGAGCTCGATCGCACCGGTGCTGTCGATGAGCCCGGCGAGCGCCAGGACGACCGTGGTCTTCCCCGCGCCGTTGGGTCCGAGCAGCGCGAGCGTCTCGCCCTCCTGGGCCGCGAGCGTCGCGCGAACCTCGAACGACCCTCGGTCCGCCGCGACGGTTGCCCGCATGCTCATGTCGGAGCCCCGATGAACCGACCCCGCAACGCGATCAGGATGCCGAGCGACGCGACCACCAGGACCAGGGAGAGGAGGGTCGCGGCACCGGGATCCGACTGGAGCGCCTCGAAGACGGCGAGCGGCATCGTCTGGGTCTCCCCGCGGAAGTTGCCCGCGAACGTGATCGTCGCGCCGAACTCCCCGAGCGCGCGCGCCCAGGCCAGCACCGTTCCCGCCACGAGCTGCGGGGCCAGCATCGGGAGGGTGATCCGTCGGAGGACGTACCACCTCGATCCACCGAGGGAGGCGGCGGCGTTCTCGAGGCGGGTGTCGAGCGAGCGGAGCCCGGCTTCGACGGCGAGCACGACGAACGGGAACGACACGAACGCGGCAGCCACGGCAGCTCCCGCGGTGGTGAACGGGAGCTCCAGGCCGATCGCGCGCGCCGGTCCTCCCAGGAGTCCTCGACGCCCGAATGCCGTGAGCAACCCGATGCCGGCGACGACCGGGGGAAGGACGAGCGGGAGGAGCGCGAGCGCGCGAACCAGCGCGATCCCGGGGAACGAGGTCCGGCCCAGCAACAGGCCGAGCGGAACCCCGATGAGGATCGACATCGCCGCGGCGCCGAACGACACGAGCAAGGACACCCGGAGCCCGTCGAGCGCGATGTCGGAGGAGAGGAGCTCAGCCGCCTGGTCCCAGGGCGCTCGGTCGAGCAGGCCGGCGACCGGGAGGAGCACGAACGCCGCACCGAAGGCCGAGAGGACGACGACCACCACGGGGAGCCGGCGTCTCACGGTGGGAGGAAGCCCGCCGTTCGGAGCGTGTCCTGCCCGGGGCCGAGGACGTACTCGACGAACCCGCGAGCGTGCTCGGATGCGCCGGCGAGGGCGGCGATCGGATAGACGGCTACGACGTTGACGTCGTCGGGCACGTCGATCGCGTCGAGGTCCTCGGCGACCGAGGGGGTGACGTCCGTCCGGTAGACGATGCCGGCGTCGGCTTCTCCGAGGGCCACCTTCTGGACGACCCCCTTGACGTCGTCCTCGTTCGACACCACGTTCGCGAGGGCCTCGTCCGCGATCCCTGCGTTCGTGAGCATCTCGCGGGCGTAGTCCCCGACGGGCACGCCTTCGGCTGCGAGGACGAGCTTGATCTCTCGTTCTCCGAGACCGCCGACCGCGACGATGCCCGCGGGATCACCGGCGGGAACGATGACGACGAGGACGTTGCGTGCGAAGTCCGCCCGGTCGGTGACGCCGGGGTCCTCCGCCACCGCGTCCATCCACTTCGGGCTCGCCGAGGCGAACACGTCCGCCGGAGCGCCTTCCTGGATCTGAGTCGCGAGGCCGTCGGAGGGACCGAAGCTGAGACGGACCTCGACGCCGTGGAGCTCTCCGTACTCGTCGGCGATCTGCGTGAACGCCTCGGTGAGGGAGGCGGCCGCGAACACCGTGACGGAGCCGGCCGCGTCGCCCGGGTTGGTGCCTCCACACGCGGTCGTGACGATCAGCAGTGAGGCGAGGAGGCGTGCCATCACTTCTCCACCTCGATCATCACGCTTGTCGCCTTCACGGTGGCGACGGCCTCCATGCCCGGCTTGAGCTCGAGCTCATCGGCCGCCTCACGGGTGATCAGCGATACGACCCGGTGCGGCCCGGCCTGGATCTCTACGAGTGCCGAGACCGTGTCGCGCGTGACCTTCGTGACGACCCCGGGGAACGCGTTCCGTCGGCTGGAGGAAGCCGGTGCCCGCTCGGCTCGTCGCTCCGCGACGAGCCGAGCCACCTCCGCGGCCGGGACCCGACGCTGACCTCCAGCGGTTCGGACCGTGCTCAGCTTCCCGTCTCGTTCCCACCGCCGAAGCGTCTCGACCCGTACCCCGATCGCCTCCGCCGCCTGCCCGATCCGGTAGTCCTCCATCGCGCTCGGAGTCTATAGATTCACGAACCCGAAACACCAGAGATAGCGCACTCCTACCTTTCGTAAGCCATGTATGGATCGACCGATGTTAGGCACCGCGGGCGAAAGCGGCGCCATCGCCTCCTTCTGTGTTCCCCCTGGTCGAGAAGGTGCAAGAGTGGGTCCGGATCCAGCCGGTCCAGGAAGGAGCCGTCATGACCAACGCGCCTCATGGCATGCCCGGTGTCATCCCGATGCTCTCGTACGAAGATGTCGCGCGCGCGGCAGATTGGATCGAACAAGCCTTCGGCTTCCACGAAACCGGTCGTTGGGCGGACGCAGACGGACGCGTCACTCATCTGAACATGGAGCTCGACGGAGGCATGGTCATGCTTGGCTACCCCAGCCCCGATTATCAGAGCCCCCGCCACCATGCCGAGGTCTGCGACGTCGCACGGGTCTGGTCGAGAACGCCATATGTCGTCGACGGCGTGCTCGTCTACGTCGACGACATCGAGGCGCACTTCGAGCGAGCACGAGCGTTCGCCACCGTCCTCTCCCCACTCGAGGACAATCCTGAGGCCGGGCAGCGGAACTACCGAGCGGAGGACCTCGAGGGCCATCGTTGGATGTTCGCTCAGCTCACATGATGAAGATGACCTGGCCGCCCCGGCTCGTCGTGTGGCACGATGCGCGGCTATGTCTGCCGGGCACATCGTTCCGATCGGAAGGGATCGCTGAGCCGTGCTCCGCGCCGTCCGCGCTTTCCTCGATCAAGCACCCGAGCTCCGACCTTGGTCGCTGAAGTTCAAGGACGAGTGGCTCGAGCGCCGGTTCCAGGACACGTACTTCGACGCCAACATCCAGTACATCCGGATCGCGACGTTCCTGGGCGCCGTGACCTGGGCCGCGTTCGGCCCGCTCGCCCTGCTGGTCGTCGAAAACGAAGGGGTCGTCTTCGATTCCGTGATCCGGTACGGGCTCGGCGTCCCGACCGGGCTCGTCAGCCTCGCGCTCACGTACCTGCCGAACTACCGGCGCATCTGGCAGCCGATGATCACGGCGGCGATCCTGTTCAGCGGGCTCGTCTGGGTGATCCATCGGGCCTTCGTGGCCGAAGCGCGTGCCGACTGGGGCTACGCGGGCAACATGCTGATCCTGATCTTCGCGTACATCCTCAGCCGACTGCAGTTCCGCTACTCGGCGCTGGCCGGCGTCGCGCTGATCGTGATGCACAACGTCGGCGCGTTCGTTTTCACGAACGACTTGACGATCGACATCGTCTTCGGCGACTACTTCCTCCTCATCACGGCGTTCATCGGCTCGGTCGGTGCGTACGTGCTGGAGCGCTCGCAGCGACTGCTCTTTCTGCGTGACCGCGAGCTCGACCGCGAACGGGGCCGGTCCGAGGGCCTTCTGCGGAACATCCTGCCGGAGCAGGTCGCCGATCTCCTCAAGCAGCGCGACCCCGCGACGGAGCACGGTCACATCGCGCAGGCCTTCGACGAGGTGACCGTCGTGTTCGCCGACCTCGTCGACTTCACGCAGCAGTCCGGGCGATCGCAGCCGCCGGAGATCGTTGAGGTGCTGGACGAGGTGTTCTCGCGCTTCGACGCGCTGGCCGAGCGGTTCGGCCTGGAGAAGATCAAGACGATCGGGGATGCGTACATGGCGGTCGCCGGCGTCCCCGAGCCGCGAGCCGACGACGTCGAAGTGGCGGCGCAGATGGCTCTCGCGATGCGCGAGGAGGTTCGCCAGCTCCGCTGGCCGAGCGGCGACGCGATGACCGTGCGGATCGGGATGGCTACCGGCCCGGCGGTCGCCGGCGTGATCGGCACCCGGAAGTTCGCCTACGACCTGTGGGGCGACACCGTGAACACGGCCGCGCGGATGGAGTCAAACGGGATCCCGGGCGAGATCCAGGTCTCCGAGGCCGTGCACGATCGACTGAACGACCGGTTCCGGTTCTCGGAGGTGCATATCGTGAACCTGAAGGGGAAGGGACCCACCCCGGCCCGATTCCTGCTCGGACCGAACGGGAGCGGGTAAACGTCGGGGGCCTCCGGCGCCTCTATCGTCCGACGTGCAGGCGATCGCGGAGGTCCCGCTGGCGGACGAGCGCACCACCGAGGCGCACGACTTCGACGCGCTGTTCCGGGAAGCCGGTTCGGGGTGTTCCGCACGCTCTACGCCTACACGGCCGGTCGAAGGGACATCGCGGAGGAAGCGATGGCGGAGGCGTTCGCGCGAGCGCTGGCGAGGTCGGGCACGATCCGAGACTCGGTCGCGTGGATCTACCGCACCGCGTTCCGGTTGGCGAGCGATGAGCT
>DASSDW010000228.1:0-7063 GCA_035696925.1 Actinomycetota bacterium | reverse complement strand
TCCCACCCTCCGGGAACCCGCGCCAGCGCCGTGGCGGGCACCCTCCGCCACATCGCGATCGTGGAGGGATCGTCGTCGGCGATGATCTCGAGGTCGGCCGGCTCGGCCGCGAGGGTCGCCGCCGGTGGGAGCGCCACCGAGTTGCGGAAGATCACGAAGCCCGACGCCGGGACGAGGTTCACGTCGACCTGTGCGTCGAAGGCGTCGCGGGCGGCGGCGGGGAGGGCTCCCTGCTCGGCCACCACGAACCGGATGCCGAACGGCGCGAGGAGGGCGCCACCGTGGTGCGAGGTTCCGGCCAGGATCTCGCGGAGGGCGAGCTCCAGATGGTCGGGCCCGGGTCCGGAGAACGGCCGGCCGATGTCCAGCACGCTGGCGCCGCCCCGATCCGTGAGCGCATAGCGGATCGTCGCCGGACCGGCCTCCAGGCGCCGTTGCGGATCTCCGGCGGGCGGGGGAAGTCCGAGGGCGACGTCTCCCGTCAGCCACAGCACGCGGAACGGGCCCCTCGCGGCGCCGCCCACGACCGTCCAGGCCGGCGGGATCCGCTCCTGAGGCGAACCCACGCCCCAGGTTCCGGCCATGACCGCCACCGACTGCAGGAGGAGGCCGACTCCGAGCACGGCGGCGAGCACACCACCGGCCACCTGGCGCAGTCCGAACGCCTCGAGGCGGAGCGAGCCCGTGAAGGACGTCAGCCCGAACCCGATCAGCCCGGCCATCGACACGGCCGCGAGCGCCGCGTACGCCGGTGGGTTCGAGAGCGCGGAAGGGAGGTAGTTCGCCGTCGCCAGCCACGAGAGGAGCAGGCCGCCGCCCGCCGCGACGGCGGCGCGCGCGGCCGGGCCACGCAGGGGTCCCCGGACGAGCCCGAGGCCCAAAGCGGCGCCGATCGGGAGGAAGGCCGCTATCGGCCAGGTGCCGGGCCCGGGCCCGATCGCCAGTCGCGCGAGCCGATCCGGCTCGGTCGTGCCGACCAGGGAGGCGAGCGCGCGCCCCCCGTCGGTCAGCAGCGTCGGGACGAACGGGAACAACAGGATGGCTGCTCCGATCGCACCGAGCGACATCAGGAGGAGTCCGCGGATGCGCGACGGGCCGAGGCACACGCGCACCACGACGAGCGTCGCGATCGCGAGGATGAACCCCGGGTACGCGGCGACCCCCACGGCGAGCGTCACCGCCGTTCCCGCGACGAACCGTTGCCGCTCGCCCGGAGGCTCGTCCCGGGCGAACGCCGTCTCCACGCGCTCCGCGGCCGCCGGCAGCACGGCGATCGCGATCGACAGGCCGATCCGTCCCTCGGAGAACGACCAGAGCGTCAGGGCGCCGAGCCCGTAGGCCGCTCCGACGACGACCGCCGGGCCGGGACGCACCGACAGGCGAACGGCCGCCCGATACATCAGGATCGCCGCCAACGGGGGTCCCGCGAGGAGGATGGCCTTCTGCACGGTGGAGGGGTCCCCGAACGCGACGAACGAGAGCGTGCCCAGCGCGCCGACGGCTGGGGAGGGCGCGAGCGGACCCCCGAGCGGCGTCGAGCGGACCGCCGACGCCAACTCGCCGAACAGATCTCCGGCCCGTGCGGGGAACGCGGGGAGCGCTCCTCCGGCCAGAACGTCGAGTGCGACCAGCTCGCGGACGGCGACGGCGCCCACCACGATCGCGAGGAGCGTTCCGACGATCACGGGGTGCGTTCCCACGAGTGATGCCGTTCGGTCCCGCAGCCTCCGTTGGATCGGTTCACCCTCGTCCGCCTCGTCGATCGCGCGCTGCTCCTCCAGGATCCGTTCGGCCGTCGCGAACCACCGGGGCGACCGCACACCCGGCGACTCCATGAACCGTCGGAGCGAGCGATCGCCGACCCGGCGGGCCTTCTGCACGCGTCGTCGTCGCGACACGGTGCCGGGGAGGTGCGCGACGTTCCACCACCAGGCCGCGACGACGTCGAGCGCCTCCTCGAACCGGCGGGCGATCGAGAGGTAGACGATCCGGATCACCCCCATCAGGAGGGCGGCGGGCACGAGCCAGGCGAGCGACAGGAGCCCGTAGTTCTTGAGCATCGCCGTGATCGCGGCACGATCCTCCTCGTACCGTCGGCTCGGGCCGGCTTCGCGGCTATCGGGTGATCTCTGCGCCGGTCCGGCGACGCGCACCCGGGCCAGCGGCGTCATCACCACTCGGTACCCGGCGACCCGGATCCGCCAGCAGAGGTCGAGATCGGCATGTGCGCGGTCGAGGCGCTCGTCCCACACCCCGACCCGCTCCCACGCTTCTCGAGCGATCAGCATCGCGGCCGACGAGACGCAGAGGACCTCGAGCACCCGGTCGAACTGCCCCTGATCGATCTCGCCCGGCTGCAGCGCGGATGCGGGATGGCCGAAGCGGTCGGAGGATCGGCCGATATCGCGCAACGAACGTGGATCGTCCTTGTCGACGATCTTGGCGCCGACGACCCCGACGTCCTCGACGCCGATCCCGACCGCGGCCTCCACCAACCGGCCGACGGCATCCCGGTCGAGCGACGCGGACGGCTCGACGATGAGGATGAAGTCGGCGCCTTTCGCCATCGGGCGGTCGAGCGCGGCACGAACCGCGCGAACGACTCCGATCGGCCGCTCGTTCCGCAGGATGCGACGCGAGCCGAGCGAGCGATCGAGCAACTCCCGCGACTCCTCGTCGGCTCCGTCGTCGACCGCGAGGACGCCGAGGCGAGGGTACGACTGGTTCGCGAGCGAGAGCAGGCAATCGCGCAGCCACGGGGCAGCCCCGGCCCCGACCACGAGCAGCGCGAGCACGCTCGGTGTGGCCGTGCCGGTGGACGCGAGGGTTGCGGCTGGCGAGGTCATCCGGTGGGCGCCTTGGCGCGGCGGGAGACTAGCAGCGGGTCCTGCGACAGAGGGAAGGGGGGCGTCTCCGCCCCCCTTCGAGATGCGACGAGCTCGCGATCAGCGCTTCTTCGCTGCGCTCTTCCTGCGAGCGGTCGTCTTCTTGCGGGTGGCCGCAGCCTTCCGCGTTCCGCGCTTCCTGGTCGCCGCGGCTTTCTTGCCCGCGGCGACCCGCTTGGTCGACTTCCTGCGCGCCGTCTTGCGAGCCGCCGTCTTCTTGCGGGCGGTGGCCTTCTTGCGGGCGGGCTTGCGTGCGGCTGTCTTCTTACGCCCTGCGGTCTTCCTCCGGGCCGGCTTGCGGGCCGCCGACTTCTTGGCGGCGGTCTTCCGACGTGCCGGCTTCCGGGCTGCGGTCTTCTTGGCTGCGGTCTTCCGACGCGCCGGCTTGCGGGCCGCCGTCTTCTTGGCTGCCGTCTTCCGGCGCGCCGGCTTGCGAGCCGCCGTCTTCTTCGCGGCGGACCGCTTCCGCGCGGCTGTCTTCCGTGCTGCCATTCCCGTCCCCCTTTCCTCCGTGATGTACGAAGGATCCTGCGCCTACGACGCCATCCGTTTGAGGCGCCGCCGTTCCCGTTCGCTCATACCGCCCCACACGCCGTACCGCTCGTCGCGGCGAAGCGCGTAGTTGAGGCACTCGATCCGAACGGGGCACTCCGAGCAGATGCGTTTGGCCTCCCTGGACGATCCCCCCTTCTCGGGGAAGAAGACCTCAGGGTCGTGGTCTCGGCACCTGGCCCGTTCCTGCCATGGGATGTAGTGATGCACGCTGCTCTCCCCCCCAAATCACATCCATGTGATTCTGAGGGAAGAACCGCCTCCCTGGCAAGAGGGAATTTCAGGTGATTCTCTGCCTCGACCCTCATCTCGAGTAATCGTCCCCAAGCGGAAGCGCGAGTGCAACCCCTTCGGAGAAGAAACTGTGTGGTCAACCGAGTTGACGAGAACGGTCAGTGAGACTGACGGACCACGGTCAGGAGGCGGCTTTCGTCTCGATCCGATCGTACGTCGTCGTCCGCACGCCCGGCGTGCGACCGATCGAACGGATCGCGTCGTCGAACTCCGCGGGCGTCATCCTGACGCCCCATCCGGAGCCCGCCATCCGACTGATCGTCTCCTCCATCAACGTGCCGCCGAAGTCGTTCGCGCCCGACCGCAGGATCTCCTGCGAGGCCTCGATGCCGAGTTTCACCCACGAGACCTGCACGTTGTGGATAACTCCGTCGAGGAGGATCCGTGCGATCGCGTGCACGCGGAGGCTGTCGGCGTGGGTCGGACCGGGCCTGGCGTGACCCGCGAGGTAGATCGGCGCGTTCCGGTGCACGAACGGAAGGGGAACGAACTCCGTGAACCCTCCCGTGTCCCGCTGGATCGAGGCGATCCGGCGAAGATGCGCCACCCAGTGCGGTGGCGCGTCGACATGCCCGAACATGATCGTCGAGGAGCTCCGGATCCCGACGTCATGGGCGGTCCGTACGATCTCTTCCCAGGTGTCGGCCGGGAGCTTCCCCTTCGTCAGGAGCCAGCGGACGTCGTCGTCGAGGATCTCCGCGGCCGTCCCGGGAATCGTCCCGAGTCCGTGCTCCCGGCAGGCCGTCAGGAACTCACGGAACGAGACATCCATCCTCGTGGCGCCGTTGAGGATCTCCATAGGGCTGAACGCGTGGACATGGATCCCCGGGACACGCGCTTTCACCGCATCGAGCAGATCCAGATAGAAGGACCCGGGCAGGTCGGGATGGATCCCTCCCTGCATGCACACCTCGCTGGCCCCGTCGGCCCACGCCTCCTCCGCCCGGTCGGCCACCTCTCCGAGCGTGAGCGTGTACGCCTCCGGGTCGACCTCCCGCTGCGCGAACGCACAGAACCGGCACCCCACGTAGCAGACGTTGGTGAAGTTGATGTTGCGATTGATCACGTAGGTGATCACGTCGCCGACGGCCTCCTGCCGGAGGCCGTCGGCCACCGTCCGGAGGGCGTCCAGGTCCGCGCCCTCGGCCTGGAACAGGGCGAGGGCCTCGGCATCGGAGATCGGGCGATGGCGCTCCGCCTTGCGGAGCGCCTGGCGGATCTCCGCGTCGAGACGCATCGGCACCACCGTCCGGGCGGCCCATGCGGCCGTGACGGCGTCCTCGGACGAGAACTCTCCGTACACCGCCTCCGCGTCCGCCCGGAGGCCGGCCTCGGGCCCCTTCGCGAACGTGAGGTCGATCACCCGCGGCTTCCACGTGACGTCGGGGTCTTGCCAGGCAGCGGGTTGCGGGGCCACGCCCTCGCGCGCCAAGCCGCTCCCGTCGAGCAGCGCCCCGACCGGCACGCGCATCTTGCCGGCCAGGAAGTGGTCCGGGTCGAGCGCGAAGCGCGGATAGATCGTGAGTCGCTCGCGGAGCGTCTTGCCGCGAGCGGCCGTGGTGGCGGCCAGCGCCTCGATCGCCGGCCACGGCCGCTCCGGGTTCACGTGGTCGGGGGTGAGCGGCGACACCCCGCCCCAGTCGTTGATCCCGGCATCGAGGAGCCGGAGCTGCTGCTCCGGATCCGACAGGTTCGGAGGCGCCTGGACGCCGACGTGCGGTCCCATCACGACTCGCGTGGTCGCCACGGCGGCGAGGAACTCCTCCGGGTCCGGTTCCTGCGCGTGCGCCATCGCCGTTCCCGGCTTGGCGCGGAAGTTCTGCACGATCACCTCTTGGATGTGTCGGTACCGGCGATGCAGATCACGGATCGCGAACACCGACGCGGCGCGCTCCAAGGGGTCCTCACCGATCCCCACGAGGATGCCGGTGGTGAACGGGATCGCGAGGCGACCTGCGTCCTCGATCGTCCGCAGCCGCACGGCGGGACGCTTGTCCGGTGATCCGAAGTGCGCTCCCCCACGTCGGGACAGGCGATCCGATGACGTCTCCAACATCAGTCCCATCGACGCACTCACGTGCCTGAGTCGGGCGAGCTCTTCGTAGCTCATCACCCCCGGGTTCAGATGCGGCAGGAGCCCGGTCTCCTCGATCACGCTGATCGACGAGGCACGCACGTACTCGAGCGTCGAGCCGTACCCGCGGGCGGCGAGCCACGCCCGAGCGACCTCGTACCGCTCCTCCGGTCGATCGCCCAGCGTGAAGAGCGCTTCCTTGCACGCGCGCTCCCGTCCCCCACGGGCGATGGCGAGCACCTCCTCAGGTGCCAGGAAGGGCGCGTCGAGCCTCGCCGGCGGCTTCGCGAACGTGCAGTAGTGGCAATGGTCGCGGCAGAGCATCGTCAGCGGCACGAAGACCTTCCGCGAGTACGTGATGCGATCCCTCGAGCCGAGATCCCGAAGATGTCCCGCGATCGCCGTCAGACGTTCGAGGTCCGGCCCACGAGCGGTCATCAGCTCGGCGGCCTCGGGCACGGACACGGCCTTCCCCTGCTCGGCACGCGCCAGCGCGCGCCGCAGAGCGTGCGTCGTCGCGGCCGCCACGGCGGGAGGCTACTACGCTCTGCGCTCGTGAAGGTCGTCGCGCTCGCGGGAGGTGTCGGTGCGGGGAAGTTCCTGCGCGGCCTCGTGCGCGCGGCGCCGGACGCCGACCTGACCGCGGTCGTGAACACGGGCGACGACATCGACGTGCACGGGCTCCGGGTGTGCCCGGATCTCGATTCGGTCACGTACTGGCTCGGCGACGCGTTCGATCGGGAGCGCGGGTGGGGCCGGCGGGACGAGACGTTCCGCGCGAACGAGGAGCTCCGGACCTTCGATCCCGACGCCGCGTGGTTCGGGCTGGGCGACCTCGACCTTGCGACGCACCTGTTCCGGACCCGCTCGCTGGCCGACGGCATGTCGCTCTCCGGTGTCACCGCGCGGATCGCCGAGCGGTTCGGGATCGCGGCCACGATCGTGCCGATGACCGAGGACCGCGTGGAGACACGGGTCGACGTCGTGGCGGATGGCCGGGAGATGGACCTGCACTTCCAGGAGTACTGGGTCAGGCGCGGCGCCCGCGACGACGTGAAGGCGATCCGCTTCGAGGGCGCCGAGCGGGCGTCCCCTTCTTCCGGCGTGCTCGACGCGATCGGGACCGCGGACGTCGTCGTGATCTGCCCCTCGAATCCGGTCGTCTCGATCGGCCCGATCCTGTCCGTCCCCGGTGTGCGCGCGGCCGTCGCCGCGAGGCCGGTCGTAGGGATCTCCCCGATCGTCGGGGGACGACCCC
>DASSDW010000227.1:0-20016 GCA_035696925.1 Actinomycetota bacterium | reverse complement strand
GCCAGCGCGCCGGGCACCTTGCGGTCGCGAGCGAGGGCGAAGATGCCTCGGGTCGAGGCGGTCGCGGCCCCGAGGCCCACCGCCATCACATCGAGGAGCACGACGACGAGCAGCGCTTTCAGGATCAAGTCGGAATCACCGCCGTAGGCGAATCCCTCCGGCGATCCCGGCGAGCCCAGGACGAACAACGGACCGGCGTTGGCCACCTCGGGCGACGTGAGCACCGAGGCGTCGAAGCCGAACCCCGCGATCTGCGCGTAGGCCGCGACCACGTAGAACACGCTGACGATGATCACCGACGACAGGACCGCACGTGGGATGGCCTTCTTCGGATGCTCGGCCTCCTCCGCGAGGTTCGCGGCCGTCTCGAACCCCACGAAGATCAGCACTCCGTAGAGAACGCCGAACATGATCCCGGAGAGGTCGGGCGCCTCCATCGGGTTGAACGCCTTGAGGCTGTTCGTCGGCGCTTCGAGGATCACCTTGATGAAGAACGCGAGGACGACCGCGACCGACACGAATGCCAGCAGCAACTGGAGGCGCGTCGAGATCTGCACACCCGCCGCGAGGATCAGGAACACGAGGCCGACGTAGATCAGCGACCATGCCCAGACCGGGAGCTTCAGATCGAGCTCGAAGACGGCGAGCACCCCCTCGCGGAACAACCACCCGACCAGCACCGCGATCGCTGATGAGAGCAGAAGGGTTCCTCCGTAGTAGATCCAGCCGGTCCAGCCGCCGACCCGCGATCCGAGACCCATCGTGACGTAGTCGTAGAGGGAGCCGGCTGCGTGCACGCGCTTCGCGTACTGCGCCACGATCCAGCCGAGCGCGAGCACGCCGATCGCCGCGACGATCACCGCGAACGGCGTCGCGATCCCTGCGCCCTTGCCGGATGCGCCGAACCCCGCGATCAAGGGGATCAGGAACGCGGCCGAGAACACCGGCCCGATCAGACCCACCGATTGGGCGACGACGTCGTAGAGCTTCAGACGTCGGGTCCCGAGTCGCTCGTAGCCGGAGCTCCCGTCCATCGGATCCATCTCGCTCCCCACGCGATGCCCCCTCTCCTCGCCTGCGGCGAACCCTACGCCGCTTCCGTCGAGCCGGTCCAACCGGTCGCCGGGCGTTCGAACCACACGTGCACCTGCCCTGTGCCCACGGAGGCCTCGTACTCGCTGAACAGCTCGCCCGGCGCCGTGCACGCCGCGCCGCCGAGCGCCCCGACCATGATCAGGTAGTGCCCGAACTTGCCCTCCGGGCCGACCTTCCTGTATTCGGGCACCCAATCGATCACCGCGGCGTGATCCCCCTTCTGCAGGAGATCGAGGACGTGGAGGTCCGCCTCGCGCGCCTCGGGCGTGATGATGTTCTTCATCGGGTCGGAGCTCTCTCGGCCCCGGAGCTCGCGGAACGGCAGGAAGCGGTGGGACAGCCCGCCGCTCGCCAGCAGCACCACCTTGCGATCGAGCGAGAGGACCGCCTCACCGATCAGCTCCCCGAGGAGGAGGAAGTCTTCGGTGGTCCCGCACTGGTTGATGCCGACGCTCACCCAGTTCTCCGGTCCCTCCTTCAGGTAGGACCAGATGTTGACCGTGCCGTAGAAGATCGGGAGGTACGGATCGTCGGAGGCGAGCACCCAGGTGTCGTCGCGGCCCTCGGCCTGCTGGGAGACGGCGAACGCGAGCTCGGGATCGCCCGGCATGTCGTAGGGGATCTGCCGCATCCCGCGTGGCAACTCGTGCGATGTGAAGATGCCCTCGCGCTTCTCGTGCGCGGTGATGATGTGCTCGAACGTCACCTCCCAGTGCGTGTCCATCACGACGAACGTGTCGGCCCCGACGCGATCGAGGACCTCGGACCGGAGGCGCCGCAACCCCGGGACGAGCGTGATCTCCTTCCCGTCGTTGATCTCGAGCCGGGTCTCTTCCGGCAACATGATCGTGGGGACGTGCGAGACGATCCCCGCGCCGACGATCTCTCCCATGGTCGGTGCTCCTCTCTTGGTCAGTCCCAGGGTGACGTGACGACGTTCTTCACGTCCGCGTAGAAGTCGAAGCTCCAGAAGCCGCCCTCGCGCCCGATGCCACTGTTCCGCGATCCGCCGAACGGCACGCGGAGGTCGCGCACGTAGAAACAGTTCACCCACACGGTCCCGGCCACGAGCGCCGAGGAGACGCGATCCGCCCTCTCCTGGTCGCCGCTGTAGACGATCGCCGAGAGGCCATACGTCGAGTCGTTCGCCTTCGCGACGCCGTCTTCCTCGCCGGTGAAGCGCTGGAGCGTGAGCACCGGCCCGAAGACCTCCTGCTGGAGGATCTCGGACCCCGACGGGGGCTCGAGGAACACCGTCGGCCGGTAGTACAGGCCTCCAAGCTCCTCGTTCGGGCCTCCCCCGAACACGACCTCGATCCCCTCCGCCTTCGCCCGTTGCACGAAGCCGTCGACGCGCTCGAAGTGCTCCCGCGTGATCAACGGTCCGATATCGGACGTTTCCTCGCGCGGGTCGCCCTGGCGGATGGCCGCGGACGCCTCGGTGAACCGTGCGAGGAACGCATCGAAGATCACGTCCTCGACGAGCAGTCGTGTGCCCGCGAGGCAGACCTGCCCGGCGTTGTCGAACTGGTTCACGGCCTGCTTCACGGCCGCGTCGAGGTCGGCGTCCGCGAAGATCAGGAACGGCGCCTTGCCCCCCAGCTCGAGTGACACGGGCGTCAGGTTCGCGCCGGCCGAGGCGGCGACGAGCCGGCCGGTCGCTACCGATCCCGTGAACGCGACGCGACCGACGTCGGGATGGGCGACCAGTGCCGCGCCCGCCTCCTCCCCGATCCCCTGGACGACGTTGAACGCCCCGTCCGGCATGCCGGCGTCTCGCGTGATGTCGGCGAGGAGCGAGGCCGTCAGCGGGGCCCACTCGGGCGGCTTGGCGATCACGGCGTCACCCGCGGCGAGCGCGGGGGCGATGCGCCACGTGGCGAGCATCAAGGGCGCGTTCCACGGCGTGATGACGACGACGACGCCGGACGGATCCCAGCTCACGTGGTTCGAATGACCGCGTGTGTCGAAGTCCTCGATCTCATCGAGCTTGTCGAGATGGTCCGCGAAGAAGTGGAAGTTGTAGCCGGCTCGCGGGATCACGGAGTTCGTCATCGATCGGAGCAACGACCCGTTGTCGCGGGTCTCGACCCTCGCGATGTCCGCGGCCCGTTCCTCGATCAGCTCCCCGACCCGATGGAGGATCTCGGCGCGTTCCTTGAGCGAGATCGAGCCCCAGGTCTCGAAGCCCTTCTTCGCCGCGTCGACCGCGGCGTTCGCCTCGTCGACGCCGCCGCGAGCGACCCGTGCGATCGGCTCTTCGTCGATCGGCGAGATGTCGGTGAAGGTCGAGCGGGAGGGGACGCGCTCGCCGCCGATCCAGTGGTCGGTCGAGACCTCGACGCCCTCGACCTCCACGCGCCCGCTCAGTGCCGGCCTCCCCGATACTCGTTCGTACCCGAACGGTATGGACGACCCACGAACCTTGTCAAACCGTCGTCGGCGCCCCGTCTACGCTTCGAGGGTGGGTGGTCGTCCGTGGCTGGGTTGGATCCTCCTGGGGCTCAGCGCCGGGCTGATCCTCGTCGCGATCGCCGAGTGGAACCACGATCGAGGGAAGCGATCGTCCTGGATGCTCCCGGGTGCCGTGGTCGCGGTCCGCGGGATCCTCACCCTTCGATCGTCTGGCGACACCGACGACCCTTAGCCGATCGTGACCAGACCTCGCATGCCGAAGTCGTAGTGGCCCGGGAGGTGGCAGCCGAAGATCAGCGAGCCGCCGATCTCCGGGAACGTGTAGGTCGTCACCACGGTCTCCCCCGCCGGCACGGAGACCTCGCCCGGGCGGGGGGCGTGGTGCGCCTCGGTCCCCTCCTCGTGGACGAGCTGCACGCGTTCGTCGCCGAGGATGAACTCGTGGTCGATGGGGTCCGTGTTCACGATCACGAAGCGGACCGTCTCGCCGGGCTCGACGGCGAGATCGGCCGGATCGAACTTCGAGTAGTGGATCGTGATCCGGACGGTTCCGTTCGTTGCGCGGGCGGCGGCGCCGCGGGATGCCGATGCCGCTCCGACGAGGAGCACCAGCGCCACCGCGGCCGCCGCCGCCCGCAGCTTCACCGGCGGAACACCCTCGAGACGGTGCGCCTCGTGGCCGGATCCGTGATCGCCATGAGGATGACGACAGCGGCGAGCGCGGCCACCACGGTCCAGACGACCGACCACGGCGCGGCGCCCGTGGGAACGGGGTAGCCGGCCGCCACGGGGCTCGGCCTCCCGTACCCGCTCGCGTCGATCGCCAGGTCGTGCTTCAGGTTCGCCGCCGTCTCGTTGATGCGGATGTAGGTGAGCCACATGTCGCTCTCGGGCAGCCACTTCATCCCGCGGTCGGATCGGAGGTCGGCGAGGAGCGTCGTCGATGCGGGCTCGCTCACCTCCTGGATCAGCCCGCGCTGGTCCGATTCGAATCCCTTCGAGCGCTCGGCCTGGGGAAGTGTCTCCGGCCGCCGGTCGGTCAGCAGATAGACGTCCGCCTGCACGATCTCGGAGGCCTTGCGGCCGAGCGCCAGGATGCGGAGGGGCACCCACGGGCTCGGGGTGGGGATCACGATGTGGACCGGCGTGCCCTGCCCGGTCTGCACGCCTCGGTTCGCCGCGCGCTCCGCGTTGAACCGGGCGGCCAGGAAGATCGGGCTCCGCTCGGCGTAGAACGCGAGGACCTCTGGGGCGTCGGGCGGGAGGAAGTAGCCGTGCTCGCGCGCCCAGTTCCCCACCTCGTTGGCGCCGCCCTTCAGCACGGTGACGTCGAGGGCCTCGATCTTCTTCTCGAGGATGACCTCAGCGCCGGCGGCCTGATCCGCGGCGGAGAACGCCAGTGCGGTCCGCGCCTCGAGCTGCGGCTGCGTCTCGAGGATCAACCGCTGGAGCGTCCAGTCGCCGCCCTTGATCACGTCGGTCGGGACGCCCGGCAACGGGATGATCGAGCCCACCTCCTGACCCTCGCCGGCGAACTCGAACGAGGTCACGTAGTGCTCGATCCCGTCGTGGTAGGCCGCGAGCGTGGTCGTCTTCAGCAGGCTGACCGTGCCGTTGGGCGTGACCAGCCCGCCGCAGGCGAGGGCGCTCCCGGCCGCGACGGTGAGCAGGATCATGGTGAGGATCGCGACGGCTGCGGCGCGAGCGAACCGGTTCCGCATGGCGGACTCCTTTCGAGTGGGTCCGAAAGCCGTTGGACGCCCCGAGGGCCGCGATGGGTTCCATCCATCGGCGAGTTCGGCGAGCTGAGGTCGTCCGGAAGGCCCATGCCTCGGCCGGCGCCGGCCGTGACGGGCCGAGACCCCGCTAGGCGCCGAAGCGCTCGATGAGCTCCGGGGTCACGCGCTCGCGGAGCTTCGCGTTCACGCGCATCCGCTCGAGGCCCTGCTGGAGCATCAGGTGGTTCTGCGGGATGTCGTGCTCGCGGAAGAACGCGTCGACGTCCGCAACGGACTCCGGATCCGTGAGGTATCGGATCCCCGAGACGAGCCCGATGATGTTGGACGACGCGAACCGATCCTGCATCGCGTCCCAATGCTCGGCGATGAACCGCCATACCTTCGGCCCCTGGCCGCGGTTGGTGGTGGACCGCGCGAGGAGGTACGGCGCGTCCTGGGTCCGGATGTCGTCCGTCATGCTCGCGCCGAGGATCCGCTCGACCTCGGCGTCGCCGGGGAAGCGCGACGTCGCGAAGAGGTATCGCTCCTCCTCCTGCGGTGTGGTGGCGCTGCGATAGCGCTCCCAGTACCGATCGAGGTCGTCCGCGGTGCCCTCCGCCGCCACCGCTTCCACGGCGGCCTGCAGGAGCTGCGGATCGCCCTGCCCCTCGAGCTCCAGCTCGCGACACTGCGCGAGCGTCTCCGGGTCGGCTCCCAAGATCGCGAGGGATTGCACGAGCTGCCCTCGAAGGGCACGGGTGAGGTCGGTCTCGTCCGGCGATACGTCCCAGCCGAGTCGGGCGAGCGCCGGCCGGAGGAGCTCGCGCACGAACGCACGCAGCCGCTCGCGCGGCTCGTCGTCCACGAACCGGTCCAGCCAGCCCAGCCCGCCCAGGATCGACTGCCACACACGGAGATCCGTCTCGTCCGCGAACCCCTGCACGAGGTCGAGGTACGAACCGGCGGAAGCCTGCCCCGCGACGACGGCCGCCCAGGCATCGTCTACGAGGCTGTAGCGCTCGATCGGCGACAGCACGTCCAGCGCCCGGTCCACCACCCGCGAGCGCAGGTCGTCGTCGTACCAGACGCGCACGAAGCTCGCCGAACCCGCGTTCGCCACGACGATCGCATCGGGTGCCAGCAGCCCGATCTCCGCGCCGTCGCCCTCGATCAGGATCCTGTCGACCCGTTCCTGCTCGCCGCTCACCTGTCGAACCGTCAGGGGCACCGGCCACGTCGTGTCGTCGTCGTCCCGAGACGGGAGGAAGCGTCGTTGCGAGAAGCGCAGCCGGTCGCTCTCGAGGGTCACCGAGATCGCCGGGTACCCCGGCTGGAAGATCCAGGCGTCCATCGTCCGGCGGACCGGCTCCCCCGTCTCCTCCTCGAGGGCGTCCCACAGGTCGTGCGTCTCCGTGTTCCCGTAGGCGTGCTTCCCGAGGTACCGGCGGATCCCGTCGCGGAACCGCTCGGCGCCCAGCCACTGCTCGAGCATCCGCAGCACCGCGCCACCCTTGACGTACGTGAGCGTGTCGAACATGCCGCTCGCGTCGTCCGGCGAGAGGACCTCGTACTCGATCGGGCGCGTCGTTTCGAGCGCGTCGACCTCGAACGCGTTCGACCGGTCGCGCGTGAACGTGTTCCAGATCTCCCAGTCCGGGCGGAAGTCGTCGACCGCGAGCATCGACATGAACGTGGCGAACGCCTCGTTCAGCCAGATCCCGTTCCACCAGCGCATCGTCACGAGATCGCCGAACCACATATGGGCGAGCTCGTGGGCCACGGTCTCCGCCACGCCGAGCTGCTCCTCTTGGGTCGACCGCGCCGGGTCGATCAGCAGCACCTGCTCGCGGTACGTCACGCACCCGACGTTCTCCATCGCGCCCTGCGCGAAGTCCGGGAGCGCGATGTTGTCCAGCTTGGCCTCCGGGTACGGGATGCCGTAGTAGTCCGCGAACCAGTTCAGGGAGTGAACGCTCGAATCGACCGCGAAGCTCGTCAGCGCTCCCTTGCCGGGCACGTGGACGATCCGCACCGGCACGCCGCCCGCGTCGGCCGGCTCCGTGGTCTCGAGCGGACCGACGACCCAGGCGGCCAGGTACGTCGACATCTTCATCGTGTCGGCGAAGCGGATCCGCACCCGTCCGTCGCCGAGGGCCTCCCGCTCCACCTCCGGGCCGTTCGAGACCGCGGTCAGCCCTTCCTTCACGACGAGCGTGGTCGCGAAGACGGCCTTGAGGTCCGGCTCGTCCCAGCACGGGAACGCCCGCCGCGCGTCCGTCGCCTCGAAGTGGGTGGTGCCGACCACCTGCGTGCGGCCATCCCCGTCGGGGTACGTGCTCCGGTAGAAGCCGGTGAGGCGAGGGTTCAGCTCGCCCGCGAACACCATCCGGAGCGTCCAGTCCCCCGGCTCCGCCGCCTCCGCGAGCTCGATGGTCGCTCGCTCGGCGTCGTCATCGGTGAGGATCTTGGCGACCTCCACCGAGCGGCCGCCGTCCGCGGCGGTGAGCGCGGCCTCCTCGAGCCGCAGCTCGTTCGCGTTCAGGACGATCTCGGTGACCGACTCGAGGACCCTGAGCGAGACGTCGACGCTCCCGCGGAACGTTCCGGCGTCGAGGTCGGGCTCCAGCGTCAGGTCGTAGCGCGAGGGAACGACCGTCCGGGGCAGCCGGTATCGCTCTTCGGACTCCTCCATCAGTCGTTCACGTACGTCAGCCAGTGGATGTACTTCTCGTTCTCACCCTTGGTGGCTGCGAAGAACGCGCCCTGCAGCTCCTTGGTCACGGGACCCCGGTGGCCTTCACCCACCACGCGGTCGTCCACCTCACGGATCGGCGTGAGCTCCGCGGCCGTGCCGGTGAAGAAGCATTCGTCGGCGTTGTAGAGATCCGTGCGAACGAGGTTCTCCTCGCGGACCTCGTAGCCGAGATCGCGTGCGAGCGTGATCGCGGACCCCCGCGTGATGCCGTCCAGGCATCCGGCCGAGATCGGAGGCGTGGTGAGCATGCCGTCCCGCACCACGAACACGTTCTCGCCGGAGCCGTCCGTCACGAAGCCGGCCTCGTTCAACATGATCGCCTCGTCGTAGCCGGCCTTCAGGCTCTCCACCTTGGCGAGGACGGAGTTGATGTACTGACCGGTGGCCTTCGCCGCGGCCGGCAGCGAGTTCTGCGAGTTGCGACGCCAGCTGCTGATCTTGATCCGCACGCCCTCCTCGAGCGCGTCCTCACCGAGGTAGGCGCCCCACGGCCACACGGCGATCACGACGTTCACCGGGGCCTGCAGCGGGTTGACGCCCATCTCGCCGTACCCCCGGAGCACGAGCGGCCGGATGTAGCACGCGTTCAGCCCGTTCGCGCGGATCACGTCCTTGGTGGCCTGGGTGATCGCCTCGCGCGAGTAGGGGATGTCGGTGTGGTACAGCTTCGCCGAGCGGAACAAGCGCTTGAGGTGCTCGTCGAGGTGCCAGACGGCGGCGCCGCGGGTCGTCTCGTAGGCACGGATGCCTTCGAAGACCCCGCTGCCGTAGTGCACGGCATGCGACAGCACGTGCACCTGCGCGTCCTGCCACGGCACCAGCTCGCCGTCCATCCAGATCTTCTCGACCTGCGTGATCGGCACCCGAGTCCTCCTTGACGACGTTCGGCGGCCTTTCAGGATACCCGGCGCCGTTCAGTGAAGGTCGAACGCGTGCCACTCGATCTCGACGTCACGGCCTCCGGGCGGGTCCAGGGTTCCCCAGCGCTCCTCGGCCCACGCGCGGAGCTCGCCGACCGCCTCCCGTCGCTCCTCTTCGTCCACCTCCCACGTCCACGAATGCATCCCGGCGGCCATTTGATCGAGGAACCCCTCCATCGTCTGGGCGACCTGTTCGATGATCCGTGGGAGCTGCCGCGGATCGGCCCCGTGTGCTCGGAACGCCTGCACGATCGCGCCGGTCTCCCACGAATCGAGCGCGTCGGCGAAGGAAGGCCGGCCGACCCGGTCCATGAACCGGTCCGTCAGCTCGTGCCACGGCTCGGGGACCTGGCCGCTCGAGACCAGCACCAGCCCGCCCGGAGCCACGACGCGGACGAGCTCGGCCACGACCTGCCGCCACGCCGGCACCAGGTGCAAGACGTGACGGACGACCGCCGCGCCGAAGCGACCATCGGCGAAGGGCAGCGACGTGGCGTCCCCGACGACGAGCGGGAACGGTGATCGCCCACCCGCCTTCTCGACGAGCTTGGCGAGCATCGGCGCGGACAGATCCAGCCCGACGAGCGGCACCCCCGCCGCCGCGAGCGGCAGCGCGACGAGCCCGGTGCCCACGCCGATCTCGAGCGTTCGACCGCGACCCTCGAGCTCGCTCGAGAGGAGGACGGTCATCTCCCTCGAGGCCCCCTCGGACAGGCCCCGTGTGCGGTCGTAGTACTCGACCGCCCGGTCGAAGCGCATCGACCCGCTCACGACTTCGGGATCTCCTTGGTGGGGTCGACGAACGGGAGCGCCGCCACGGTCGCCTCGCGCGTCCCGTCGTGGGCATCGAGGGTCAGTGCCGTTCCGACGGCGATGTGCGTCGCCGGAACCCAGGCGTAGCCGATGTTGCGCTCCAGGCGAGGCGACCAGGCGCCGGCGGTGACACGGCCGATCCGGTCACCGCCCGCCTCGTGGACGGGCCAGAAGTCGTTCAGGGCGCCCTCGTCGGTCATCGGCGCGCCTTCGATATCGATCCCGACGAGCTTCCGATCCACCCCTTCCTCGGCGATCCGGCGCAGCGCGTCCTTCCCGATGAAGTCGGCGTCCTGGTCCTCGACGAGCCGCTCGAGCCCGGTGACGTGGAACGGCGTGTCCTCCGTGCGCATGTCGGATCCGTAGTTGAAGATGCCCGCCTCGATCCGCCGCGCCTCCGAAGGAGCGATCGCGCGGATCGCGTACGGCGCGCCGGCCTCCTCCACGAGGCGCCACAGCTCGTCGCCGCGTGAAGCGTCGCGGAGGTAGAGCTCGTAGCCGACCTCCCCCGTCCAACCCGTCCGGGAAACGACGAGAGGGATGCCGTCGACCTCGGCCTCGGCGCAGCGGTAGTAGCGGAGCCCGGCGACCTCGTCGCCGACGAGATCGCGCACGACATCCTTCGAGCGCGGGCCCTGGACCTGCATCGGCGAGACGTCCGCCTCGATCACCGTGACGTCCATCCCGGCGAGGGCGGCCACACCCTTGACGTAGAGGAGCGCATCGGAGTCCGCGAGCGCGAGCCAGAACCGATCCTCGGCGATACGGAGCAGGACCGGATCGTTCACGATGCCGCCGTCGCGATCCGTGATGAGGACGTACTTGCACTGCCCCACCTCGCACGAGGTGAGGTCCCGGCACGTGAGGAGGTTCGTGAACGGGAGCGCGTCCGGCCCCGAGATCTCGACGCACCGCTCGACCGAGACGTCCCACATCGTCACGTCGCGAAGGAGCGCCCAGTATTCGGTCACCGGGTCGTCGTAGAGCGTCGGGAGCAGCATGTGGTTGTAGAGCCCCCAGCTCGCGCACCCGGCACGTTTGGTGGCTTCGAAATAGGGGGACTTCCGGTACCAGGGCTGGATGTAGAACGTGAACGTCTCCGGCATCGATGCTCCTCGTGAAGGGTTCGCCGGAGCCTACGATGCGGCGGACGTCAAGGTCGTGGCGCGTCGGTCCGATGGGGGAACCGGAGGTCTCTGCCCCTGACACCCATGAGCGCGAAGAGGTCGGAGGACGACGCGGCGACCGATCACGAGGTCGAACCGCCGTATCGATCCCTGGTCGAACGCGTCCCCGCGATCGTCTACGTGGACCCGGCAGGCCCGGAGCCGACCGCTCCTTCCTACGTGAGCCCGTTCATCGAGACGATGCTGGGATACCCGCCGGAGGTCGCGACGGGCGACGGGGGGTGGTGGGCGAGCGCCCTGCATCCCGATGACCGCGGGCGCGTCCTCGCGGAATGGTCCCGCAGCGACGCGTCGGGCGAACCGTACTCGGGCGAGTATCGCCTGCTCGCCGCGGACGGACGCACCGTCTGGATCCGCGACGAGGCCGTGCTCCTGCGCGACCAGGAGGGGACGCCGGTGCACTGGCAGGGCGTGATGATGGACATCTCCGATGCCAAGGCCGCGACGGAGGATCTCATCCGGGCGCTCGATCTCGAGCGAAGGGCGGCGGACGACATCCGCCGGGCCAACGAGATCAAGACGACGTTCCTCACCGCGGTTTCGCACGACATCCGGACCCCGTTGTCGGCGATCCTCGGCAGCGCGCTCACGCTCGAGGAGGGCGACCGGCTCGGCATCACCGAGGAGGAGCGCAAGCAGCTGATCCACAGCCTCGCGGCGAAGGCGCGCCGACTCAACACCATCGTCACGGACCTGCTCGACACGGAGCGTCTCGCCCGCGGCGTGATCGAGCCCAAGTTGCAGGAGATCGCCGTCGGCAGCCTCATCTCCCTGCTCGTCTGGGACTCCGAGGCGATGGCCGGGCGCCAGGTCCACGTCGACACGCGCTCGGTGAGCGCCTGGGTCGATCCGCAGATGATCTCCCGGATCGTCGAGAACCTGCTGATGAATGCCGCTCGCCACACACCGCCCGAGTGCCAGGTCTGGGTCAAGGTGCTCCCTGAGGGAGACCACGTCCTGATCGAGGTGGAGGACGACGGCCCGGGGATCCCCGAGGAGCATCGGGAGTCGATCTTCGAGCCGTTCGAGCACGGGCCCATGACCTCCGTGCACAACCCGGGGGTGGGCATCGGGCTCTCGCTCGTCGCCAGGTTCGCCGAGCTCCACGGCGGTCGCGTGTGGGTCCAGGATCGCGAGGGCGGCGGCACCTCCTTCCGTGTCCTGATCCCGCGAGGCGATCCCGGGGTCGTGCCCGAGAGCACGGAACCTGACGAACGTCCCTGACGTGGGGCGGGGGATGCCGGATGGGTCCAACGTGCCGGGCTCGGAAGGGCCATTCACGTGCGGGCGGAAGAGCGCCGATGCTTCCTAGGGACCCAGAACACACACCGAGCGACCCATGACGACCCCGACGCCGCTGAACGCGCGCGATTTCCCGATCGAGGACCTGAGCTTCCAAGACGTGCTCGGGTCCATGCCCGGCGTGGCCTACGTCGAGGCTGAAGGGCCGACGGGGATGACGTCGTACATGAGCCCGCGGATCGAGGCGCTCACGGGCTATCCGCCGGAGCGCTTCACCGAGTCTCGCGCGTTCTGGTACTCCCTCGTCCATCCGGACGATCGCGAGCGGGTGGAGCTGTCCGACGTGGCGGCGGACGCGGAACGGGAACCGTATCTGGAGGAGTACCGCCTGGTCGTCACGGGCGGACGCGTGATCTGGGTCCGGGACGAGGCCGTGCACGTCGGCGCGTCCGGGGGAAGGGCTGCGCACTGGATCGGCCTGATCGTGGACATCACCAAGGAGAAGGAGGCCGAGGCACGCGCCGCCGAGGTCGAGCACCGCTACCGGACCCTGGTCGAGCAGCTCCCGATCGTCACGTACATCGACGCGCCCGACGCGAGCCTCGAGAACCTCTTCGTGAGCCCGCAGGTCAACGACCTCCTCGGGAGGCCCTCGGGCTCGACGGGCGAGGAATGGGCGCAACGGGTCCATCCGGACGATCGCGAGCGCGCTCACCGCGAGACCGTCGAGGGCGTTCGATCCGGCGACCCGTTCACGCTCGAGTACCGCATGGTGAGGGACGACGGACGGGTGATCTGGGTACGCGACTCCGCAACCACCGTGCGCAACAACGCGGGGGAACCCGCATACGTCCTCGGGTTCTTCTTCGACATCACGAAGCGGAAGGAGGCGGAGCTGCAGCTCGAGGAGCTGGAGCGGCGCTACCGCAGCCTGGTGGAACAGCTCCCGGCCGTGACGTACATGGATACCGCCGACGGCGATCTGACCTCGATCTACGTGAGCCCGCAGGTCGAGAGCGTGCTGGGGCTCTCCGCGGATGCCTTCGTCAGCGACGACGCGTGGGCCGGACACCTGCACCCCGAGGATCGTGACGAGGCGGTGCGAGGGATCCGCGAGGCGATCCGACGAGCGGAGCCGTTCACGCTCGAATACCGGATGATCCGGCCCGACGGCAGCCTCGTGTGGATCCGTGACCAGGGGACGGTCGTCAAGGACGACGACGGTCACCCCGCGTACGTCCAGGGGCTCTACGTCGACATCTCGGAGCAGAAGCGCCTCGAGTCCGAGCTCCGGTCCGAGGCCGTGAAGTTCAAGTCGCTGGCCGAACAGATCCCCGCCGTCGTGTACATCGAGGGTGAGGGAGGTTCCGGCGACAGCCCCGTCTACATCAGTCCGAAGTATCAGGAGCTCTTCGGGTACACGCCCGAGGAACGGCAGGCGCGTCCCAACCTCTGGCTCGAGCTGCTCCATCCGGAGGATCGAGACCGGGTGCTCCTTGCCGAGGAGCAGGCGAGCGACGAGCACCCGTTCAGCGAGGACTATCGGATGGTCGCGCGCGACGGAAGACTCGTCTGGGTCCATGACGAGACCGTGCCGGTCCGCGACGAATCGGGCGAGCTGCTCTTCTACCAGGGCGTGATGTACGACGTCACCGAGCAGAAGCGGGCGGAACGGGAGCTGGCGCAGGCGCTCGACATGGAGCGGAAGGCCGTGGAGCGACTTCGCGAGGCCGACGACATGAAGAACACGTTCCTCACCGCGGTGTCCCACGACCTGCGGACGCCGCTGTCGGCGATCCTCGGGAGCGCGATCACGCTCGAGAGCGCCGACGAGCTCGGGATCCCGCAAGAGGACCGTCGACAGCTCATCCGGAGCCTCGCGCGGAAGGCGAGACGCCTGACCGCCATGGTCAACGACCTCCTCGACATGGATCGCCTCACGCGCGGCCTCGTGCAGCCGCGGCGCGAGCTGGTCGACCTCGGAGCGTTGTTGGGGCGGACCGCGGCGGAGTCCGACGTCCTCGATGAGCGGAACGTGCATGTGCAGACGGAGCCGATCGACGCCTGGATCGACGAATCGATGGTGGTGCGCATCGTGGAGAACCTCCTGGTGAATGCGATCAAGCACACACCCCCGACGGCGACGATCTGGGTCGGCGCGCGGCGCGTCGACAACGGCGTGATCGTGTGGGTCGACGACGACGGACCCGGCATCGCGCCGGAAGAGCGGGACCGCCTCTTCCAGCCGTTCGAACGAGGAGAGGACTCAGCCCCCTCGCCTGGACTCGGCGTGGGCCTGTCCCTCGTGGCTCGCTTCGCCGACGCGCACGGTGGGCGGGCCTGGGTCGAGGACCGCGTCGGTGGAGGTGCGTCGTTCCGCGTGCTGTTCCCCGACCCGTCCGGTCGGTCGGTCGGTCCCTAGGCGCCCGTCACCGTCGCTCGACCCCCGCCCCGGCGGCAGGAACCCATAGGATGGATCGATCTGGTGAGGTGGGAGTCCGGGGTTGCGCATCGGACCGAGCATCACCGCGGCTGCGACCAGGGTCGCGAGCCCACTCAGGTGGTACGCGGCGCGGGGGCCGAGCCAGTCGACGATGTGACCGCCGAGGGTCAGCGACACCGCGAGCGCCATCAGCGTCGCGGCCTCGACGGCGCCGGCGACGCGGCTCCGAACGTCGTCCGGCGTCCGGCGCTGGAGCAGTCCCTGCTCGGCGACGCTCGCGAAGCCCTCGCAGAGCCCCTCGACCACCATCAGGGCCAGGGCCGCGTACCAGAGCGGCGACCAGCCGATCCCGAACATGATGAGCCCCCCCAGGAGCACGGAGACGAAGAGGGTCTGCGGCTCCCTCCTCGCCGTCAGCCACCGGGCCGCGAACACGGCGCCGACCGCCGCGCCCCCGCCCCACAGCGCCGAGATGAGGCCGTACCCTTCCTCGCCCCGACCGAAGACGTCCGAGTACGGGAGCTCCGCCACGAGGATCAGGCCGACGCCGAGGAGCAGGATCGACCAGCCGATCAGGATCGATCGAAGGACGCGATCGCTCATCGCATACCGGAAACCCGCATGCACGCCGACGTGCTCGGTGACCTCGACCCGCTCGTCGTTGAATCGCCCGGCGGTCGTCCCGATCAGCCACGCGGACAGGAGGAACGAGGCCGTGTTGAGCCCGAAGACGAACGCACCGGCCGCCAGCAACCGCGCATCGGTCGCAGCGTCGCCCACCATGAGCCCGACGATCTGGGTGCCGAGGATCGGTCCGATGAAGCTGCCGAGGTGCCGCCCGATCGCGACCTGACCGTTGGCCCACGGGAGGTCGTCCTCGTCCACGAGGTTCGGGATCGAGGCGCTCGCAACGGCCCACACCGGGGACTCCAGGATCGCCGTGAGGCATGCGATCGTCACGAGCTGGCCGGGCGTCCGAGCGAACGCGAGCGCGAGGAAACCCGCGCCGGCGGCGAGGTCCGAGACGACCAGGACCCGGCGTCGATCGAACCGGTCGCCCAGCCAGCTCGCGATCGGCTGCACGAGCCCCTGGACGCCCATCGTCAGCAGCAGCGACAGCGACAGCCAGACCGCCGATCCGTCCGTGAGGCGGTAGACGATGACTCCGAGGACGATGAACGCCGCACCGCTTCCCGTCAGGGAGATCCCGCGCGCGGTCGCGACCCTGCGGACTGCCGAGCGACCCGTGCCCTCCGTCATCGAGGGCAAGAATCACACAGTCGCGCGGTCCGGGGTAGTCGGCTCGTGTACTACGGTTCCTGGGCCGGTTTCCCTACCGTGCCCGCCGTCGGACGTGAGGCGGATGAGCGGGAGGAGGACCACGGTCGCGCCTACGGCGAACACTCCGGCGATCACGTAGACCGTCTGGGCCTCCACCAAGCGGAGGATCGGCCCGGCGGCCAGATAGGCGATGGCCAGCCCCAGGGACAGGACGGCCTCCAGGGCAGCCATCGTCCGGCTCCGGACCGCGTCGGGCGTGCGGCGCTGCATGATCCCGTTCTCGGCCACGATCGAGACGCCGTCCGACGTCCCCATCACGAGGAGGGACACCAGCACGAGGGGGAACAGCCCGAACAGGCCCACCCCGAATGCCGACACGGCCACCCCGGCAGCACCGAAGACCATCCACAGGGGCTCCGTGCGGGCGTTCATCCAGCGCCCGACCACGGTGCCGAGCACGGAGCCCGTCCCCCAGCACGCGATCAGCAGGCCGAAGCCCCAACCGCCCGTCCCGAAGGACTCCGCGAGCGGCGCGTCGGCCACCATCCCCATGCCCATCCCGAGAACGAAGACGAGCCACGCGACGGCCATCCGGCGAAGGACTCGCTCACGCCACAGATAGGCGGCGCCCGCGAACAACCCCTCGTGCTCGGGTTCGGCGTCAGGCGACCGCTCCTCCTCGAAGCGACCGCGGACCGTCAGCGTCACGGCGAGGGAGATCAGGAAGGAGATCGCGTTCAACCCGAAGACGACCGCGCCCGCCATGTGCAGCCGGTCGGGCAACGGCGTGTCCCCGGGCGCGAGGATCGCCACGAGACCGCCGCCGATCACCGGACCCACCGCGATCCCCGCGTGCACGCCCATCGACACGAGGCTGTTCGCCCACGAGAGATCCTTCTCGGACTCGACGAGGTTCGGGATCGCCGCACGTGAGGCGGAGAAGAAGGGCAGCTCGGCGATGGCGGAACCGAACGCGAGCGCGATCAGCAGGCCGGGGTCCTTCGCGAAGACCATCGCCGCGAAGAAGGCGGCCGAGATGGCCTCGGACCAGATCATGACCGTCCGACGGTTGTACTTGTCCCCCAACGCTCCCGTGAAGGGACCGATGAGCCCGGCGACACCGAACGTGAGCAGCAGCGAGAGCGCCTGCATGTACGGCGAGTGGGTGCGCTCCCACACGGTGTAGTTCAGCGCGGTGTACGCGGCGGCGCCGCCCATGACCGAGATCAGACGGCCGAGGGCGAGACGCCGAACGTTGGACTTGGGTGAGCGGGTCATGGAGCGGTCTCCTTGCGGGGCTGGTGCGGAGGGTCGACGAAGAACGGACTACGGGGCGCGACGCGTGAGACGCGTCAGAGGGCCCCGTGCACTGGTCGTTTCGTCGTGTACCGCTTCATGGTCGTTCCAGGGTAACACGGGTGTCCACCCCGGCAGCGGAGGTTGGGCAAGACCTTCGGTCAGGTGTCGAGGGTGACGGCCCGGATCGTGTGCGCGTCGATCGCCTCGGCCACGACGCGCAGCACGTCGGGCGGGACGGGCGAGTCCACCGTGAGGGCCATCAAGGCGTCGCCTCCGGCGACCTTCCGGCCGACCTCCATCGTGGCGATGTTGATGGCGTGCTCGCCGAGGATCGTGCCGACCTTCCCGATGATCCCCGGGCGATCCCCGTAGACGAAGAAGAGCATGTGCTGCGCCGGCTCGATCTCGACCTCGAAGTCCCAGACCTGGATCACGCGTTCGGCGTTCTTCTTGCCGAGCAGCGTGCCGCCCACTTCGATCTCGGATCCGGACTCCGTCTGGGCCCGCAGGGAGATCTGGCTCACGTAGTCCTGCGATCCGGTCGAGCGCATCTCGCTCACCGTGAGCCCCCGGTCGCGCGCGAGCAAGGGCGCGTTCACGAAGGACACCGGCTCGTTCACGGAGCGTCCGAGGATCCCCTTCAGGATCGCGAGCGTGAGCACCCGTGTGTCGTGTTCCGCCACCCGACCCAGGTACGACGCGACGATCGATCGAACCCCGCCGTCCGCGAGACCCGCGGCCAACGATCCGAGGCGCTCGGCGAGACCGACGAACGGACGGACGGCCTCGCTCACCTCGGCGCCGGCGGAGACGTTCACGGCGTACGGCACGAATTGACCCTCGAGCGCGAGCCGCACCATCTCGGCGACCGTCGTACCCGCCTTGTCCTGCGCCTCGATCGTCGATGCCCCGAGGTGCGGGGTGACGACCACTTGATCCATCCCGAACAGCGGCGAGTCGGTGGCGGGCTCCACCGCGAAGACGTCGAGTGCCGCGCCGGCGAGACGGCCGTCCTCGAGCGCCTTCGCGAGCGCCTCCTCGTCGACGATGCCTCCCCGCGAGGTGTTCACGAGCCGGGCGCCGTGCTTCACCATCGCGAGATGGTGCTCCCCGATCAGTCCCAAGGTGTCCGGGGAGCCCGGGAGGTGGATCGAGACGAAGTCGGACTGCACGAGGAGCGATTCGAGGGTGGGCATCACGTCCACCCCCAGCTCCTTGGCCCGCTCGCCCGAGACGTACGGGTCGAACGCGATCACCCGCATCCCGAAGGCCTGGGCGCGCGACGCCACGAGCGTCCCGACCCGCCCGAGACCGATCAACCCGAGGGTCTTGCCCGCGAGCTCGACACCCTGCCACCGTTCCCGGTCCCAACGGCCAGCATGGAGCTCGTGATCCGCCTGCGGGACGTTCCGAGCCTGCGAGAGCAACAGCGCCATCGTGTGCTCGGCGGCGCTGATCGTGTTCGACTGCGGGGCGTTCACGATCATGACGCCGCGGCGCGTGGCGGCCTCGACGTCGACGTTGTCGACGCCGATGCCGGCGCGCGCCACCACCTTCAGGCGGGGCGCCGCGTCGAGGACCTCGGCCGTCACGCGGGTCGCGCTCCGGATCACGAGCGCGTCGAACGGCGCGATCGCGCCGGCGAGATCCCCGTGCGCGAGGTCCTCGCGCACGTCGACCCGGAACCGTTCGCGGAGGAGCTCGAGGCCCGCCTCGGAGAGCTTCTCGGTGACGAGGACCCTCATCCGGGGACGGCAGCCTCCTGGAAGACCCCCTCCGCCGACGCCACGGCCGCGCCCCGCTTCACGGGATGGCCGAGGCGCTCGAGGGTCATCTCGAGGGCGGCGAGCCCTCGGATGATGTCGAGCTCGCTGAAGTAACCGAAGTGCCCGATGCGGAACACCTTCCCCTTCAAGGGCCCCTGACCGGGGGCGAGGATGCAGCCGAAGTCGGAGCGGATCCGATCGCTGATCAGGTCCGCGTCGATCCCCTCGGGAGCGCTGATCGCCGTGACCGTCCAGTTCGCGTCGAGGCCCTCTCCGAACAGGTCCAATCCGAGCGCCTTCACGCCCTCCTTCACCGCACGGGACAGGAGCTCGTGCCGGCGGTACGCGGCGTCGACCCCGTCCTGGAAGTACAGTTCGAGCGCCGCGTGGAGCCCCTGCATCACGCTGATCGCCGGCGTCCAGGGGTTCTCCGGGTCGGGGAGCTCGGCGAACCGGCGATAGATCGACCAGTCGAAGTAGAACCGGGGCAACGCGGCGCTCTCGTGCGCCTCCCATGCGCGCTCGCTGATCGCGACGAACGCGATCCCGGGGCTCGCCGACAGCGCCTTCTGCGAACCGCCCACCGCCACGTCGATCCCCCAGTCGTCGAACGCGAACGGCACCGCGCCGAGGCTGCTCACGACGTCGGCGACCACGAGCGCGCCGGCGTCGTTCGCGACCCGGGCGAGCTCCTCGACCGGTTGGATCACGCCCGTCGACGTCTCCGACTGGGTGAGGAGGATCGCCTTGGCGGGACGCTCGGCGAGCGCGTCCGCGACCCTCGACGGGTCCACCCTCCTGCCCCAGTCGTGCTCGACCGTCCTGACGGTGAGACCCATCGCCATGGCGAGATTGCGCCAGCGCTCCGAGAAGAACCCGGCCAGTGGGACCAGGACCTCGTCGCCGGGCGAGAAGACGTTCTGGACGGCCGACTCGAGGCCTCCGGTGCCCGAGGAGGTCATCAGCAGGACGTCCGCGCGATCGGTGCGGTACAGCTCCTTCAGGCGGGAGGTCACGTCGCGCATCAAGCGACCGAAGCCGGGCCCTCGGTGGTACACGAGCGGGCTCCCTTGGGCGAGGAG
>DASSDW010000226.1:0-11530 GCA_035696925.1 Actinomycetota bacterium | reverse complement strand
GCCCTCGCCGTACCCGGGACTGCCGGGTGCATGGTCCGGCACGCGGTACGACTTCGTGAAGGGTGGCGAGGGCCTCGACATCCCAGGCTTGCCCACGGAAGTCCGGGGGTGCTTGGATACCGCCTGATGGCGGGGGTCTTCAGAAGCTCGGGCAGACGCACGAACCCCTTGGGGGCGATCTCGGTCGTCACGGGCCTGGCGTCGGCTCTCGCGAGCGCCGTCCTCTGGATCTATCGCGTCCAGCCGAACAGCAGGATCCTCGGGCAGTACTCCGCGGAGGTCGCGGCGGGCGGCCAGCTGGCCGATCAGCTCGTCGTTCTGGCCGCCATCCTCGGCGTGATGGCCGTCCTGTCCTCGATCATGACGTCGACCAGCGGGGAGGGCGGCGGCAGCTACTTCATGGGGCTCGTCCTCGGGCTCGTCGGGCTGTCCTACCCGTTGCTGGACTGGCTCAACGTCATCTCGGAGCCGCTCCGCCCGTCGATCCTGTAGGTCCTTCCGCCGGCCAGCCCGTGTAGCGACCGGCGCCCCGCTTGCGCAGTTCGTTGCCGATCACCACGCGCTGGATCTCCGACGTCCCTTCCCAGATCCGATCGACACGGAGTTCGCGCCACAACCGCTCCACGGGATGCTCGCGCATGTACCCGCGGCCACCGTGGATCTGCACGGCGTTGTCCGCCACCCGACCCGCCGTCTCGCTGCAGACGAGCTTCACCGCGGCCGCCATCGCGTGCAGCTCCTTGCGATCGGCGCCGCCCCGTCCCGCCTCCCAGCAGACCCGATAGAGCATCGACTTCGCGGCCATCAGCTCGGCGGCCATGTCGGCGAGCATGAACTCCACGGCTTGGAAGTCGACGATCGACCGGCCGAACTGTCGCCGTCCCTTCGCGAAGTCGAGGGAGAGCTCGAGGGCGCGTGTGGCGGCGCCCGCCGTGCGCGCACCGATCATCAGGCGTTCCTCGACGAACCAGTCCTTCGTGAGTTCGAAGCCGCGGCCGACCTCGCCGAGGATCCGGTCGTGGCCCACCCGCACGGCATCGAACGCGAAGATCGGATGCTCGAACACGAACGTGTGCATGTACTTCGGCGTGCGGACGAGGCGCACGCCGGGCGCGTCCTTGTCCACGAGGAAGATCGTCGCCTTCGCGGGATCTCCGTCCACGTGCGTGTGGAGGAGGAAGAAGTCCGCTACGTCACCCGAGGTCACGTGCCACTTCTCGCCCGTGATCGTCCACATATCGCCGTCGCGCTTGGCGGACGTCTCCACCATCGTGGGGTCCGAGCCGGCGCCTTCCTCTGTGATCGCGTAGGCGTCCCGGCGCTCGCCGCGGCAGGCGGGGCGGAGGAACTGCTCCTTCTGCTCCTCGGTCCCGGCCGCGAGTGGGATCGAGGGCCTCCACGGGATGTCCCAGAGGGCTCCGGTGGCGCGGCCCCACTGCTCCTCGATCAGCATCTGCTCGAAGAGATCGTGGCCGCGGCCGCCGTTCTCGGGCGTGTGGTTGATCGCGTGGAACTCCCAGTCGAGGACGGCCTGTTTCGCGGTCGCATGGCTCTCCGGCGTGAGGCCGTCGTTCGCCTCGCACTCCTCCTCGAGCGGCACGAGGATCTGATCGGTGAACTCGCGTGCCTTCTGCTGGAGGTCGCGATCCGCTGCGCTGAGTCGAAGATCCATCCGGCGGAGTGTAGGAGGCGGGGCGTCTTACGAAGGGTGAACCGGGTCGCCGAGCTTCAGCCCGGCGGATGCTCGACGCAGAACTCGTTGCCTTCGGGATCCCCCATCACGACCCAGCCGCCGGGGTCGGAGCGGCGACGATCGTCGACGATGCGGGCGCCCAGGTCGAGGAGGCGGGCGACCTCGTCTTCCTGGCTCGAGTCGTTCGGTAGCAGGTCGAGGTGCACCCGATTCTTGATCGACTTCTCCTCGGGCACGGTGACGAACACCAACCGCGGCAGGCTTCCATCGCGAGGGCTCACCACCCAGTGATCGTTTCCCGGTTGCTGCACCAGCTCCTTGGGATGTCCGGTGACCGACTCCCAGAACCGAGCGACGGCGCCGGCATCCCGGCAGTCGAACGTGATGTTGAGAACGAGAGAGCTCATGACGTCGCAGCCTGCCAAGGGGTGGATGGCCGTGACAACGGTCTGGGATGCGCGAGCGCTCGCACATACTGAAGGTCATGAGCATGGGGCCGAACCGCGCACGGCTGGGCGAACTGGGCTTCGAGCTCGTCGCTCGCGCCACGGGCGGCGTGTCCGACGAGGGTGCGTGGTTCGCGACGGCGCCGGAAGGCGCGCCGGTGGTGCTCAAGTGGTTCCCGGACGAGACCGTCGCCGAGCGCTATGCGGTCCTGCTCCCCGGCCTCGACGAGCTCCGATCACGCGGCGTCCCGGTACCGGAGTACACGCACGTCCTCGCCGGTGACGGCTGGACGCTGTCGGCGCAGCAGGTCCTGCCGGGTGCGTCGGTACGCAACCATTCTCGGGCGATCGTGGAGCGGGTAGTCGAGTGCGTCGCCGCAGAGGCAGGCGTCGTGTGTCCGCTGCCTGCGCCCGATGTGCAGCCGTGCGTCCGTCGTGCACACGCTCACCGTGGGGGTGGACGGGTGGGCGATGCACGAGCCCATGCGCACCGGGGATCGACGCAGCGCGGCGGCGCTCGACCGAGTGAAGGCCGTCGGCGTCGACGCCGATCCGGCGTGGTTCCCGACCGACGGGCTCGTGCATCTGGACCTGCACACCGACAATGTCCTCGTCGGCGACGACGGCAGGCTCAGCGGGATCATCGACTGGGAGGGCGCGTGCGCCGGCGATCACCGCTTCGACCTCGTCCGGTACGCGTACGACCTCGATGGGCACGATCAAACGATCTGGGACATCGTCGAGTCAACCGGCATCGAGGCGCATGTGCTTCGCGCGTACGTCGCCCACCACGCGCTGGTGTGCACGTCCTGGCAGATCTACCACGACACCGATGACGTGCCCCGCCAGCTCGATCGCGCCGAGCGCGTCCTCGATCGGTACGAGGCGTAGGGGACGGCGGCCGTCGCCCGAACGCGCCAGGGTGGCGTCGACTACGCTCCGCCGGATGCTGGAGGAACTCGCGGCCGCGGTCAGAGAACGTCGCGTGTCTGCCGAGGAGCTCGTGCGCAGGTCGCTCGGGCGGATCGAGCGGCTGAACCCGCCGATCAACGCGGTGATCTCGGTCCGGGAGCAGGCGCTGGACGAGGCGCGCGAGCTGGACAGACGGGTCGCCTCCGGTGAGGACCCCGGGCCGCTCGCTGGGATCCCGCTGCTCGTCAAGGACATGGAGGCCGTCGAGGGCGTGCCGTGCACCTTCGGTTCCGTGGTGTTCGCAGACGCGCCGGCGGCCGACGCGGACGGTTTGATCCCGCGACGGCTCAAGGCCGCCGGCGCGATCGTCGTGGGCAAGACGAATCAACCCGAGTTCGCGTTCGCCGGGTACACGGACAACCTCCTGTACGGGGCGACCGCGAACCCGTGGAATGTTGAAGCCTCGCCCGGCGGTTCATCGGGCGGTTCGGGCGCGGCGATGGCCGCGGGGCTGGCCCCGATCGCCACGGCGACGGACGGCGGCGGGTCGATCAGGATCCCCGCCGCGTGGTGCGGGCTCGTGGGCCTGAAACCCACCAACGGTGTGATCGGTCGCTGGCCGATCCCGGAGTGGATCGACCTTTCGACGTACGGGCCGTTGGGACACACGGTCGCCGACGTGCGGCTCCTGCTCGAGCTGGAAGCGGGACCCGTGCCCGGAGATCCGAGCGCCCTGCCGAGCCCGCTGGAGATGGGCGTCGCGATGCCGTCGCGGGCGTTCGCCTCCCCTCGCCTGGTCGACTACGGCCCGCTCCCGGAACCGGTCGAAGCGCTCTTCGACGCGGCCGTCGACGCCTTCGAGCGCGACGTCGGCCTGCCGGTGGAGCACATCGATCCCGAGCGGATCTTCCGAGCGGGCCATGTGAGCGAGGACTGGGTCGTGATCTGCGCGACCGAACATGTCCACCACTTGGGTCGGGAGTTCTGCGAGGCGAACATGGACCGGTTCTCACCGATGTTCCGTGGTGTCGTGGAGTTCGCGCGGCGAACACCCTTCGAGGAGTACATGGCTGCCCGCCGCCGGCGCTTCGACTACGTGCGGGAGCTCGACCTCCTCCTCGGCGACGATGCCGTGCTGCTGACGCCGACGAACTGCTTCGCCTGGATCCGCGCCGACGGAACCCATCCGGCGACGGGGAAGGCGGGAGACAGCCCGGATGCGTTCAACACCGATCCTCAGAACATGACCGGACACCCCGCGATCAGCGTGCCGGCCGGTCTCTCCCCGGAAGGCGTGCCGTTCGGGCTCGAGATCACCGCGCCGCGGTTCCGCGACGACATGGCGCTCACCGTCGCCGAAGCGTGGGAGCGAACGAACCCTTGGCCGCTCGTCGCGCCGGGCTACGAACCGTTCGACGGCTAAGGACCGAGGTTGTAGCCGAGGCGGCGGGGGAGCTTCGCGACGAAGTCGACCAGCGGGTTCGGTTCCTCGCCCTCGTCCTCGGCTTCGTCCTTCCGGCGGATCGCCGTGTTCGCGACCAGCGCGCCGGGCGAGCGGACGGGCTCCGGGGGGAAGCGCAGGGGCTCGAGATCCACGAGCGGCAGGTCGATGACCGGGTCCGTCTTCTCGAGGATCCGGTTCGCCATGATGCGACCGCCGAGGTGCGCCGGCCCCACGCCGTTGCCGGTGTAGCCGTGCCCGTAATGGATGTTCCCCTTGCCGAGCGTCCCGAACGTGGGCAGGTGGTGGCCGGACACGTCGATCGGCCCACCCCACGCCGCCTCGATCGGCACGTCCACGAACCCGGGGAACATCCGGTGGAGATCCGCGATCGCGATCTCGATCGCGCGGGCGTCGTACGCGAACCTCGGACCGATCCGCCGGGCGAGGTTCGGCTGCATTCCACCCAAACCGAACGAGATCCTACCGTCGGGCGTCGTGCGCACGTAGTGGACCGCGGAGCGCATGTCCGCGACCCCCGAGCCGTCCGTCCATCCGATCTCCTTGAGTCGGTCGGGGGCCGGTTCCGTCATCACGATGTAGGAGCCACGGACGACCACCGTCCTCCGGAACCGCTTCCAGTGGTGGGCCCAGGCGTTCAACGCCACCACCGCGGCGCCCGCCTGCACCGTGCCACCGGGCGTCTCGACTCGCGCCGGGTCGCCGGCGCCGAACCGGGTCACGGGGGAGTCCTCGAAGATCCGCACGCCGCGCTCGAGGAGGACACGCCGCATCCCCCTCGCCAGGCGACCCGGATGCACGGTGGCGCCGACCGTCCGGAAGAGGGCGCCGCGGAACACGGGCGAGGCGACCCGCTCGCGGAGCTCATCGGCCGAGAGGACCTGGAAGTGCTGGCGCACGCCGAGGCGGTCGGCGGTGATCAGGTCGTCCGCCCATCGGCCGAACTGCTCCTCGGAGGCGGCCACCACGTACTCCCCATCCGCGCGGTACCAGGCATCGATCCCCTGATCGCTGGCGAAGCGGCCGATCGCCTTGACGCTCTCCTCACCCGCCTCGCAGAGCGCGATCGTGGCGCGATCACCGAAGTGGTGCGCGAGGTACTCCAGGTCGCCCCAGAACGAGTTCACGAACCCACCGTTGCGGCCGCTCGCGCCACCGCCGACGATGTCCTGCTCGACGATCGCGACGTCGATCCCGGGATCGAGCTCCTTGAGATGGAGCGCGGTCCACATCCCCGTGTAGCCGCCGCCGAGGATCACGACATCGGTCGTGAGGTCTCCTTGCAATGGCGGGGCGGGCTCGCCGGGGTCCTCCGCCAATGCCTCTCGCAACCACCAGCTGCGGCCGGCGTCGGGGGGAACGGTCGTCACGGGCGGTTCATCCTCCTTGCTAGGCTCAAGCCCCGCATCTTCGCAGTTCCTCACGGAGGTACGCACATGGAACGCGAGCACGACCGTCCCCGGAGCTGGGAGGTCACCGAAGGCGCCCACCGCGCGCCGGCTCGCGCGATGCTCCGCGCCGTCGGGTTCTCCGAGGACGACTTCAGCAAGCCGCAGGTCGCGGTGGCGTCGTCGTGGAACGAGGTGACGCCGTGCAACTACCACCTCGGCAAGCTCGCCGCGCTCGCGAAGGAGGGCGTGCGTCAAGGAGGGTCGGTGCCCGTCGAGTTCGGGACGATCGCCGTCTCGGACGCGATCGCGATGGGCCACGAGGGGATGAAGGCGTCGCTGATGAGCCGCGATCTGATCGCGGACTCCGTCGAGCTCGTGATGCACGCGGAACGGTTCGACGCGCTCGTGGGGATCGCCGGCTGCGACAAGTCCGAGCCCGCGATGATGATGGTGATGGCTCGGATGAACCTGCCGTCGGTCTACCTGTACGGCGGGACGATCCTCCCCGGTACGTACGGCGGGCGGGAGATCACGATCCAGGACGTGTTCGAGGCCGTCGGCGCACACGCGAAGGGAACGATCGACGAGTCCGAGCTCCGCGGGATCGAGCGTGGTGCATGTCCCGGCACCGGGTCGTGCGCGGGCATGTACACCGCCAACACGATGGCGGCGGTCGGCGAGGCGATCGGGCTCTCGCTGCCGGGCGCGGCCGGCCCGCCCGCCGTGGACTACCGACGGGAGGTGTTCGCGCGTGACACCGGGATCCGCGCCGCGGAGCTCGTCGCCGCGGGAGGGCCGCTGCCGCGCGACATCCTCACGAAGGAAGCGTTCGAGAACGCGATCACGATCGTGATGGCCCTCGCGGGATCGACGAACGCCGTGCTCCACCTCCTCGCGATCGCGCGCGAGTCGGAGGTGGATCTCCAGCTCGACGACTTCGACCGGATCTCACGGGCCACGCCGCACCTCGTCGACGTGCGGCCGGCCGGGAGGTTCGTGATGAGCGACCTCGATCGTGTTGGCGGCGTCCCGGTCGTGATGAAGGAGCTGCTCGACCTCGGCCTGCTCCACGGGGACTGCCTGACCGTGACCGGCAAGACGCAGGCGGAGAACCTCGCCGAGGTCGATCCACCCGCTCCCGACGGCGACATCGTTCATCCAGGCACGGACGCGATCCATCCCTGGGGCGGCATCGCGATCCTCCGCGGCAATCTCGCCCCGAACGGTGCGGTGGTGAAGGCCGCGGGCGCCGAAGGCCTCATCTTCGAAGGCATCGCTCGCCCGTTCGACTCGGAGCAGGACGCCTTCGATGCGGTCACCTCCGGACGGATCGCGCCGGGCGACGTGATCGTGGTCCGGTACGAAGGCCCGAAGGGCTCGCCGGGGATGCCGGAGATGCTGGCGGTCACGGCCGCCGTGGCCGGCGCCGGCCTCGGCAAGGACGTCGCGCTGATCACCGACGGTCGGTTCTCCGGTGCCACGAAGGGCTACAGCGTGGGGCACATCGCCCCCGAGGCTTTCGTCGGCGGTCCGATCGGGCAGGTGGAGGAAGGCGATCGGATCCGGATCGACGCGGACGCTCGCTCGCTCGAGCTGCTCGTCGACGACGAGACGCTGGCGGCGCGGCGCGAGGCATGGGTGGCGCCCGAGCCCCGCTACACCAAGGGTGCGCTCGCGAAGTACGCGAAGCTCGTCGGCGGCGCCGACCACGGCGCCATCACGGGATGACCACGGCGATGAGCGGCGCGATGACGAGCCCTGCGGCCCTCCAGTGCCGGATGTGCGGTGCCCGGTACAACGTGGAGCCGCTCACGATCTGCGAGGAGTGCTTCGGTCCGCTCGAACCTTCGTACGAACTCGACGCGATCGACGGCGTGGATTTCCGGAAGCAGGTCGAGGCCGGCCCCGCCAGCCTCTGGCGCTACGAGCTGCTCCTGCCCGGCGGTCCCGGCCTCGACCGGGTGGACCTCGGCGCCGGCTTCACGCCGCTTCGCCGCGCCGACCGACTGGCGGCCGAGCTCGGCCTCCGCGACCTTTGGATCAAGGACGACTCGGTGAACCCCTCGTACTCGTTCAAGGACCGGGTCGTCTCGGTCGCCGCCACGATGGCGCGCGCGTTCGGCTTCGAGGCGCTCTCCTGCGCCTCCACCGGCAACCTCGCGAACGCGGCCGCCGCGCACGCCGCGCACGCCGGGATGCCGTGCTACGTGTTCGTCCCGGACGACCTGGAGCGCGCGAAGATCCTCGCCACCGAGACGTACGGGGCCAAGGTCGTCGCGGTGAAGGGCAACTACGACGACGTGAACCGTCTGTGCGCCGAGGTCGCGGACACGCTCCCGTGGGCGTTCGTGAACGTGAACATGCGCCCGTACTACGCCGAAGGCTCCAAGACCCTCGGCTTCGAGGTGGCCGAGCAGCTCGGCTGGCGCGTGCCCGACCACGTCGTCGTGCCGATCGCGAGCGGTGCGCTCCTGACGAAGATCCACCGGGCGTTCCAGGAGCTCATCGCGATCGGGGCGGTCGAGGAGAAGCCGTACCGAGTGAGCGGCGCTCAGCCCGAGGGCTGCCGGCCCGTCGCCCAAGCCTTCCGGGACGGCGCCGAGGAGGTGACGCCGGTCAAGCCGGACACGATCGCACGCTCGCTCGCGATCGGCTCGCCCGCGGACGGCTACTTCGCGCTCCAGGTTTCCCGGGAGACCGGCGGCGCGATCGAGTGGTGCACGGAGGCCGAGATCCTGGACGGGATCCGCCTGCTCGCCTCGAGCGAGGGCGTGTTCACCGAGACCGCCGGCGGCGTCACGATCGCCAACCTCAAGCGCCTCGCCGAGCAGGGTGTGATCCGCCCCGACGAGGAGGTCGTGGCCTTCGTCACCGGGAACGGCTACAAGACCGTCGAGGCGTTCGAGAGCTCCGTAGAGCCCAGCTACCACGTCGCCCCGGATCTCGACGAGTTCCTCGCGGCGCTCGACCGCTGAGTCTCCATCCCAACCGATTTGCGTCGGCTCGGCTTCGGGTTCAGACTCGCGGGCGGCCCGGCGCAATCCGGGCCGAGGCGCGCATCGGGAGGGGGAACGGATGTCCGTATACGACGACCAGGTCGCCCGCGACACCGCGGATCTCGAACGGTTCGGGTACAAGCAGGAGCTGAAGCGGGAGCTCCATACGTTCAGTTCGTTCGCGGTGGCGTTCAGCTACATCTCCCCGTCGACCGGCATCTTCACGCTGTTCTTCCTCGGGATGGCCGCGCTTGGTGGGTACCTGTTCTGGACCTGGCCGATCGTCGCGCTGATGCAGTTCGTCGTGGCGCTGAACTTCGCCGAGCTCTCGAGCCACTTCCCCGTCGCCGGCTCGGTCTACCAGTGGACGAAGTACCTGGCCAACCGCGGCTACGCGTGGTTCACGGGCTGGTTCTACCTGATCGCCGGGATCCTCACCGTGGCCTCGGTGTGCGCGACCCTGCCGCTCGCTCTCTTCCCGATGCTGAACATCATGTTCGGTTGGAACCTCACGGCGGACTTCAGCACCGGCGGACACGTCGACCAGGCCATCGCGGCACTCGTGACGCTGGCGCTGATCACGATCCTGAACATCTACGGCGTGAAGCTGGTCGCCATCGTGAACAACACCGGGGTGTTCTTCGAGGTCCTCGGGATGGTCGTCTTCGCGATCTTCCTGGCCGTCACGCAGAACAATTCGGGCGCTGGGGTGATCGTCGACTCCGCGAAGACGGGGAACATCTTCCAGTTCCCCGCCGACGTCACGCTCGGCTTCTTCCTGGTCGGGATGTTCATGAGCCTCTACGTGATCTACGGGTTCGACACGGCATCGACGCTCTCCGAGGAAACCCACAACCCACGGCAGGAGGCACCGAAGGCGGTGCTGGCATCGGTGATCGGCGCGTTCGTGATCGGCGCGGTGTTCCTCTGGGGCGTCCTGGTCGCCGTCCCGGACATGGGGGAGGCCGTGGCCGGGTTCTTCGGCCCGACCACCATCATCGACGCCGTGCTGTCAGACGCCCTCACGGTCATCTATCTGCTCGTGGTCGTGGCGTCGATCTTCGTGTGCTGCATGGCGATCCTCACATCGACGATCCGGCTCGCCTTCGGGATGGCGAGGGATGACCAACTGCCCTTCTCGAAGTCCATGTCGAAGGTCAACCCGCGCCTGCACACGCCCGTGGCGACCTGCATCATCGTGGGAGCGCTCGCCGCGGTCCCGTTCATCCAGTTCGCGGGCGCCAGCACGATCGCCGTCGGCGCGACGGCATCGATCTACTTCAGCTATCTGCTCGGCAACCTTGCGTTCATGCGCGCGCGCGCCAAGGGGTGGCCGAAGACGCGGGCGCCGTTCTCCCTTGGCTCGTGGGGCAAGGTCGTGAACGTCGTCGCGATCTTGTGGGGCGCCGCGATGCTCCTGAACTTCCTCACGCCATCCTCGGCAACGTCCGCGTTCGACCCCAACGCCTCGGGCGCGAACTACCTCCGGATCTTCTCGAACCCGAAGCCGGTCCAGACGGACTACTTCGTCGAGGGGGAACAGCTCGTCGACTTCAAGATCGGGTTCCTGAACGAGATCCCGGTGATCTGGACGGTGTTCTCGGTCGTCATCATCATCGGAGCGATCTACTACTTCGCGGTGCAGCGCAACAAGCCGTTCGTCCCCGTGAGGCCGCCGGAGGAAGAGGATCTCGCGGGGATCGCTCCCGCGGAAGCCTGACGGTGGGGCCGCCGGGACGGCGGCCCCACCCGCCGTGCCATCATCCAGTGATGAAGCTCGTCGTCTCCGAACGCGCCGCCACCTACATCGCGGAGCGAGGCGGAGCCGCGTGGGTGTGGCTCGATCCGCACCGGGGGTTGGTGGGCTCGCACATCTACCTTGAGGCCCACGCGGAGCCACCACGCGCGAGCCGGCGGACCTCGTTCACCCGGTCGAGTCGCAGGCCGCACCGGTTCGAGACGATGACCGCGGAGGGCATCACCGTGCATCACGACTTCGGACGCCTCGATCCTCCCGAAGAGCTGCACCTCGACAGGAAGGGCTGGCGCAAGGGCACCTATCGGCTCGAGGCGTACTGGAACGGGTCGATCTTCGCAGGCGACGACATCCCCGCGCCGGGCGCCTGACGCGCTACCGCGCGGTCCAGCCGCCGTCGACGACCAGGACGGTCCCCGTGACGAGACCCGCGGCCGGCGACGCGAGGTAGATCACCGCGCCGGCCACGTCGGTCGTGGTGCCGACGCGCCCGACCGGGAGTCGCTCCAGGACATCGGCGAGGAACTCCGGCCGGTCGAGGCGCTCGGCGGTCCCCGGTGTGCGGATGAACGTCGGCGCGACGCTGTTCACCGTGACGCCGAACGGCGCCCATTCAAGCGCCAGCACCTTCGTGAGCGCGATCACGGCGCCCTTGCTCGCGCTGTACGCGGCGTGCCGCGGGATCCCGACGAGGCCGGCCTGCGACGCCATGTTGACGATGCGGCCGTACCGCTGCTCGACCATGAGGCGCCCCGCCGACTGGCACGCGAAGAACAACCCGCGGACGTTCACGGCGAACAGGTCGTCCCACTCCGCCTCCGTGGCGTCGAGGGCGTCGTGGTTCGTCCCGAGGCCCGCGTTGTTCACCAGGATG
>DASSDW010000225.1:0-8781 GCA_035696925.1 Actinomycetota bacterium | reverse complement strand
CGCGCTGTTCCTCTTGGTGGGCATGGTCTACGAGCGAACGCACACCCGCGACCTGGACAGCATGGGCGGGCTCGCCTCGGTGATGCCGTGGCTCATGGGCGCGTTCCTGTTCACCGCGTTCGCCTCCGCCGGACTGCCCGGTCTGAACGGGTTCGTCGGCGAGTTCCTGGTGATCGTGGGCACGTTCGCCGTGAGCATCTGGTTCGGGGCCCTCGCAGCGACCGCCGTGGTGCTCGCCGCGATCTATCTCCTCTGGTCCTACCAGCGGATGGCGTTCGGACCCGTGCGTGAGGAGCATCGTTCGCTCCCCGACGTGAGTCTCCGCGAGGTCGTGGTGCTCGCGCCGGTGCTCTCGCTGCTCCTGGTCTTCGGCGTGGCGCCGAAGCTGCTGACCGACCGCATCGACCCGGCGACCGAGGCTGTGATCGCTCGGGTCGACCCCGATCATCGGACCGACATCGGGGTCCGGGAGCAGGCGCTCGTCATCCCTCCGCTGGACGAGGCGGCCGCGCCGTGATCGGTCAGGCAACACTCCCGACGCCCGAGCTCGTGTTCGAGCCCCTGCTGCCCGAGCTCGTCCTCGTGGTGTTCGCGATGGCGGGTCTCCTCTACGAGGCACTGGCGAAGCGGGCCGAGGCCGTCATCCATCTGTCGATCGGGCTCGTGGGCGTGGTTTTCGCCGGTGCGACCAGCCTCTGGCTCTGGGACTGGGACGGGCCGGCCACGGTGCTGGGCGACGCGGTGTCGACCGACCGTTTCGCCGTCCTGGCGCGGCTGCTCCTGCTCGTCGTCGCCGCGCTCGGCCTGCTCCTCGGCCACCAGTACTTCGCGAGGTCCGGCGACGAGCAGCGAGGCGAGTTCACCCCGTTGCTCCTGTTCGCAACGTCCGGGATGACGCTGATCGTCGCGGCCGCGGACCTGATCCTGACGTTCCTCGCCCTCGAGATCCTCTCGCTCGCGTTGTACGTGCTCACGGGACTCACCGGGCGCAGGGCGGCGAACGAGGCCGCGATGAAGTACTTCCTCCTCGGCGCGTTCAGCTCGGCGTTCTTCCTCTACGGCGTGGCGATGGCCTACGGCGCGACGGGCACCACCAAGATCGCGGCGATGGCGCTCGCCCTCACCGGCACGGGGGAGAACCAGGCGCTCGCCGTGCTCGGGTTCGCGCTGCTGGCGGTGGGATTCGCGTTCAAGGTCTCGGCCGCTCCGTTCCACATGTGGACGCCCGACGTGTACCAGGGAGCACCCACACCGATCACGGCCTTCATGTCTGCGGCGACGAAGGTCGCCGCGTTCGGGGCGCTGATCCGCGTCCTGGACGTCGCGTTCCAGGCGCTCGCGTGGGACTGGGCGCCGGTCGTCTGGGGGCTCGCGGCCACTTCGGTCGTGATCGGCAGCATCCTCGCGATCGCGCAGACGAACGTGAAACGGATGCTCGCCTACTCGAGCATCGCACACGCGGGGTTCATCCTGACCGGGCTCACGGCAGCGGGCTCGGCGGGCATCCGCGCCGCGATGTTCTACCTGGTGGCGTACGCCGCGATGACCGTGGGCGCGTTCGGCACGGTGATGGTCGTCTCCGGCCGCGGGGAGGAGCGGATCCGGATCGGCGACTACACGGGCCTCGCCCGCACGAACCCGGTCGCGGCCGCCCTGATGACGCTCTTCCTGCTCTCGCTCGCCGGGATCCCCCCGACCGCGGGGTTCATCGCCAAGGTGAACGTCTTCTCCGCCGCGATCGACGCCGGGTACTGGGTCCTGGCGCTGATCGGGGTCGTGGCCAGCGTGGCAGCCGCCTTCTTCTATCTCCGCGTGATCGTGCTGATGTATATGCAGGAGCCGGAAACGGCGGCGCCCCGCTTCACGGAGAGGGCGGGGATCGGCGCCGAGAACAGGGCCACGAACGGGGCCGACAACAGCGCTGCGATGGGGGCCGTCCTGGCGATCCCGGCCGCAGCGACGCTCCTCCTCGGCGTGTTCCCCGGCGTGATCGTGGGCATCATCCGGGACGCCTCGGTCCTGAGGTGGTGAGGGACGCCGCCGCGTCCCTCACGCTGCCAACCATCGTCCTCAGCGGACCACGATGATCTCGACGTGCTCTTCTCCGACGATCACCGTGTCGGTCCTCGAGATCGCCTCTCGTTCGCGTCCTCCGTCGACACGGAGGGACGCGACGAGGTCGTTGTTCCGGTGGGTACGCCGAAGGTCCCGCAACAGGTCCTCGAACGTGGCCGGCGCCTTCTCCCCGCCGTCCTCTCCCTCGATGAAGCAGAAGAGGCAGTCGTCGGCGCCGCCGCCGCCCACCGTCAAGGAGCCGCCGAAACGGCTGCGAGGCACCGGCACGAGGAGCTCGACCATCTCTTCGTCGGTTGCACCCTCGGGGAGCAGGAACACCCGGAGGCTGATCGTGTCACGGGGCCTCACCCGGAGACGGGCTCGCTCCCGGAAGTCGGGCTGGAGCGAGCTGGCCGACTCGACCCGGACGACCTCGGCGGTGAGGTGCTCCTGGGTGATCGTGGACTCCGCATGGACGCTGGTGAACGACACGGGCCCGAACGGGTTGTCCTGGATCTCGAAGAGGAACGCGAACAGCTCGACGATGCTCTCGAAAGACACGTCGAACTCCGAGAAATGCATGTTCGGTCGGACGAGTTGGAACGACTCCCCGTCCGGCCCGACGCCCTCGAGGACGAATCGGAGGCTCACGGTCCCGTCGCCCAGGCGATCGAACACCGTGTCCTGGTTCCCGAGAAGGTGGAACGCCGCGATGTCCGGCAGCCAGGGGAAGGTATCCGTCGCTTGCCGGAACACCGTCGTCTCACCCTCCCGGATCGAAACGACGTCCGGGTTGACGACGACGCTCGTGACCGGAACGGAGGTGGGCTCCACCCCTTCGATGCCGCGGATCCCCGTGAGGCGATCCTGATCGATGATGCCGTGCAGATCGGTCAGGTTGGCGATCTTGAATCCACCGACGAGGCTGCTGGGATCCGGGATCACCTGGAGCACGTCGGCTCCGTACATTGCCATGGGATAGGCGCCCGCCCGTCCGTCCCAGAAGAACGGATGGCCGAACGCGAGCAGGAGGTCGTCGCAGACGAGCGTCGCCGTTCCCACCCCCGCAACCGTGAGATCTCCGACGCTGACCGCGCCGGCCACCGCATCACCGGCTGCGAGGGGATCCGCGGAGAGCGCGCCGAGGCTCGCGGCCCCCGAACGATACGGGATCAATCGCAGGCCGCCGAGCCGCATCGTCTTCGCGAATCGCCGGAAGCCACGGGTGTTCAATCCCGAGACGGTCACCGGGATCCGAAGTGGCTCCGCGACCGTCGGGATCGCCTCGAGAGCGGTGTCGGCGGCGCTGGCCGCGGTTCGCCGGAGCTGAGACGGAACGCGCACCTCTTGCGCGAACGCGGGTCGTGAGGCCGCGCCCGTCGTCCCGAGCGGCCCGGTGCCGGACGGGTACTCGAGCAGCCGGACCATGTCCTCGGCCGGAGTAACCCCTCCGAAGGTCTGATCAGCCGCGGAGAACCCGTAGGCGATCGCGCCGACGAGATCACCGCCGATGTAGACGGGCGATCCGGAGAAGCCGGCGGCGATACCGCCGCTCTCGTCGATCACCGGTCCGGACGTGTGGACGAGGATGAAGTCCACGCCGGGGGCGATCCCGTCGGGGAGGACGCCGAGGATCTCGACATCGAAGGAGACCGGGTCGGAGCCCTCGACCACCGTCCATCCCGTCGCCATCATGCCGGGCGCGAGATCTGCCACGGGGAAGACCTCGGGCGTGGAGCTGCACAACTCGGCTGCGGAACCAGCGGGAGCCGAGATCGCGCTTCCCAGCAGGACCGCGGACGACACCAGCAGGGTCACGACGCGCGAGCGAGCACGTCTGGTTGCTCTCATCGGATCCACCCCCTCGGCTTGTTCTGGCCCGACGGTACGCCACTTGAGACGACCCCGCTCGGCCTGAGGTTCCATGCCGCGGGGGAGATCTCTGTGACCGATCTCGATCCGGCCGATCGGACGGACCCTTACGGGTCATCGCGGTAGGCTGCTCGTGAATCCATTCACGAGTGGCCGAGCAGCGAGGGAGGCACCCGTACCCGAACGGTCCGAGATCGGCGCCCGCCGGACACGACGAACGTGAGCCGGCGTGTGATCCCCGGTCTGGAGTCGCCCGACCCCGTGCTGGAGTCGGAGGTCCGGACTCGCCTCGACCGCGTGGAGGAGGCGCTCCACAAGGCGCTCGCGGAGGCCGACTCCCAGCTGCTGTCCGCCACCGCGAACTACCTCCTCGCGGCCGGAGGGAAGCGATTCCGCCCGATGCTCGCGCTCCTGTCGGGGTACTTCGGCGATCCGGCGGACCCTCGGCTGATCCCCGCGTCCGTCTCTCTCGAGCTCGTCCACGTCGCGACCCTGTACCACGATGACGTGATCGACGAGGCGGAGACCCGCCACGGCGTTCCTGCCGCGAACGTCCGCTGGGACAACACGGTCGCGATCCTCACGGGGGACTACCTGTTCGCTCGCGCGTCCGAGGTCGGCGCGGACCTCGGACCGGAGGTCTGCCGGATCCTGGCGCAGACGATCGCCGTGCTCTGCGACGGACAGATCCGTGAGGTCGATGCCTCCCGCCGGCTCGATCAGACCGAGGCCAACTATCTCGAGGTGATCCGGCGCAAGACGGGCGCGCTGATCGCGGCCTCGTGCCGGCTGGGGGCCATGATGTCGGACGCGCCCCCCGAGCACGTGGACATCCTCGAAGCGTTCGGGGAATCGCTCGGCCTGGCCTTCCAGCTCTCGGACGACATCATGGACATCACCTCCAGCCAGCTCGAGCTCGGGAAGGAGCCGGGCGTCGACATGAAGGAGGGTGTCTACACCCTCCCCGTGCTCCACGCCCTCCGGACGTCACCCGATCGGGAGGAGCTGGCGCGGATCCTGAGCGCGGGTGCGGACGGCGGGCTCCTCGACCGCGCGCTCGAGATCGTGTCGGAGGGAGACTCGATCGAGCACGCGCGCGCGGCCGTGCGCGACGAGGTCGCTCGCGCGGTCGCCCTCGTCGAGCGACTCCCGGCGGGGCCCGCGCAGCACGCGTTGGTGCAGCTCGCACGGTTCCTTTCTGCGCGCTGCGGGGCCGACGGTTGGGCCGGCGATGCAGCCTCGGACGGGGCCTCAGGAAGCCAGGGGGATCCTGCTAGGATCCGCGCTCGGGAAGACTTTCACAAGCGTGCCTGACTACTACTCGTCCTACGGTGTCGTGCTGGCGGTCGTGGCCGCGGGAGCGATCCTCGTCGCGGTGGCGTTCACCGCCGCGAGGCTGATCGCGCCTCACCGTCCGCTTCCCGCCAAGCTCACCACGTACGAGTGCGGGATCGACCCCGTCGGTGAGGGCTGGTCGCAGAGCCAGATCCGCTACTACGTCTTCGGGTTCCTCTTCGTGATCTTCGACGTCGAGGCAGTGTTCCTCTTCCCCTGGGCGCGCGTCTTCGAGAGCCTCGGCTGGGCCGCGGTGGTCGAGATGGGCATCTTCATCGCGATCCTCGCCACCGGCCTCCTCTACGCCTGGCGCAAGGGGGTCGTGCGGTGGGCCTGATCACCGAGAAGACCCCGCTCCCCAAGATCCAGCCAGTCAAGTTCCTGCTGAATTGGGGCCGCCGGTACTCCTTGTGGGTGATGAACTTCGGCCTCGCGTGCTGCGCGATCGAGCTGATCGCCACGTCGACCTCCAAGCACGACTTCATCCGGCTGGGCGTGATCCCGTTCGCGCACGGTCCCCGCCAGGCCGACCTCCTCGTCGTCGCCGGAACGCTCACCGACAAGATGGCCCCCGCGCTCAAGAGGGTGTACGACCAGATCCCGGACCCGAAGTACGTGATCTCGTTCGGCTCCTGCTCGAACTGCGGCGGTCCCTACTGGGACTCCTACTCGGTCACGAAGGGCGTCGACCAGATCGTGCCCGTCGACGTCTACGTGCCCGGCTGCCCACCCCGCCCCGAAGCCCTGCTGCACGGGATCGTGAAGCTGCAGGAGAAGATCAAGGACGAGGACATCCAGGAGAAGTGGGCGAGTGGCCACAGCGCTGTCTCCTGAGGACGTGGAGTCGCGTCTGCGGGCGCGCTTCGGCCAGGATGTCCTCGCGTTCGAGGAGCAGCACGGGCACGCCGTCGCCACCGTCGGCGTGGATCGGTACCGCGAGGTCTGCCGGTTCCTCCGGGACGAGCCGGAGTTCGCGTGCGATTACTGCGACTTCACGGGGGGCGTCGACTTCGGTCCGGAACGCGGCTTCGAGGTCGTGACGCACCTGTTCTCCACGACCCACCATCACAACGTCCGGATCAAGGTGCAGCTCCCGCACGAGGACCCGGTCTGCCCGACGGTCTCCGACCTGTTCCCCACGTCCGACTGGCACGAGCGAGAGACGATGGAGATGTTCGGGATCCGCTTCGAAGGCCACCCCAAGCCGGTCAAGCTGCTCCTGTCCGAGCCGTTCGAGGGCCAGCCGCTCCGGAAGGACTTCCCGCTGATGACCCGCGAGGTCAAGCCCTGGCCCGGGCTCGTGGAGGGCGAAGACGTGGAGGAGGACGAGTGATCCTCGCCGAGACCGGCGTCTCGGTCTTCTCCTCGCTGTTCCAGAACTTCTGGGTCGTCCTGTTGCTCAAGACGATCGCGGTGATGGGGTTCTTCCTCGTCGTCCCGCTCGGCGTCGGCTACGTGGAGCACAAGGGGCTCGCCCACATGCAGGCGCGGCTCGGACCGATGGAGGCGGGCAGGTTCCACGGCTGGGCGCAGCTCGTCGCGGACGGTGTGAAGTTCATCCAGAAGGAGGACGTCGTCCCCGCGGCGGCGGACCGGAACGTGTTCTCGCTCGCGCCGGCGGTGGCGATGATCCCCTACATCGCGATCCTCGTCGTCCTGCCGATCAGCGACTCGTGGTTCGCCGAGAATCTCGACGTCGGCATCTTCTTCGTGCTGGCGATGTCCAGCGTCTCCGTGATCGGCGTGATGATGGCGGGCTGGTCCTCTGCGAACAAGTTCTCGCTTATCGGCGCGCTGCGGGCGGCGGCCCAGCTGATCGCCTACGAGCTGCCGCTCGTGATCGCCGCGGCCGCCGTGGTGATGCAGGCGGGCACGCTCTCGATGATCGGGATCGTCGAGGCCCAGCAGGACCTCTGGTTCATCATCCCGCAGCTCCCGGGGTTCCTGATCTTCATGATCGCGGCGTTCGCCGAGCTCCAGCGGCCGCCGTTCGACATGCCGATCGCCGACTCCGAGATCATCTTCGGAGCCTACACCGAGTACACGGGCCTGAAGTTCGCGTTCTTCCTCCTCGCCGAGTACGGCGGGATCGTGGCCTTCTCGGGGATCGCCGCCGTCCTGTATCTCGGGGGGTACCAGCCGCTCCCGGGCATCCCGATTCCGGGGCCGCTGATGATGATGGGCAAGATCGGCGCCCTCGCGTTCTTCTTCATCTGGCTCCGCGCGACCTACCCCCGGCTGCGCGAGGACCAGCTCCAGCGCTTCTCCTGGCTCGGGTTGATCCCCTTGTCCCTCGCGCTGATCATGGGCGTGGCCGTGGCGAAGGTGGCGTTCTAGATGGCGGAGCAGACGCGGAAGCGGTCCACCGGCCTCGGGCTCGCGAAGGGCCTGTCGGTCACGCTCAAGACGATGCTGCAGCCGGCGGTCACCCAGCAGTATCCGCGGGTCAAGCCCGACCTCCCTCCCCGGACCCGCGGCGTGATCGCACTCAAGGAAGCCAACTGCACCGTCTGCTACAAGTGCTCCCGCGAGTGCCCCGACTGGTGCATCTACATCGACGCGCACAAGGAGACGCACGACCCGGCGGGTGGCGGCCGGGCGCGCTCGGCCAAGGTCCTCGACCGGTTCGCGATCGACTACGCGCTCTGTATGTATTGCGGGATCTGCGTCGAGGTGTGTCCCTTCGACGCACTGTTCTGGAGCCCGGAGTTCGAGTACGGCGAGTACGACATCGATCTGATGACCCACGAGAAGGAGCGGCTGGAGGACTGGACGTACACGGTCCTTCCCCCGCCGGCGCTCGAAGACGGTGCCGTGCCCACGGAGGAACAGGCTTCGTGACCGCTCAGGAATACGCCTTCGCGGTCATCGCGGCGGTGGGGTCGATCAGCGCGATCGCGGTCGTGACCGCCCGCAACGTCGTGCACGCCGCCCTGTACCTGGTCGTGACGCTCCTGTCGGTGGGGGCGACGTTCCTCCTCGTCGGCGCGGAATTCGCCGGCTGGGTGCAGATCCTGATCTACGTCGGCGCGATCGTGATCCTGTTCCTCTTCGGACTGATGCTGACGAAGGCGCCGATCGGCCGGGACACCCTCGACAACGCCCACCGATGGGTGGGGCTGTTGGTCGCTGCCGGGGTGTTCGCCGGGCTCGCCTTCCTGATCCAGGACGCGTTCCCCCTCGATGCCGAGCCGTTCGAGGTCTTCCACGGCAGCACCGGTGTGGTGGGGGAGTCGATGTTCCGCGACTTCGTCCTGCCGTTCGAAGCGATCTCGTTCCTGTTGCTCGCGGCGCTGATCGGAGCGATCGTGCTCGCGCGCAAGGACGAGGGGAACTGACGTGATCCGGCTCCCGTTCGTGCTCCTGTTCTCGGCCTTTCTCTTCTCGGCGGGCGTCTACGGCGTCCTCGCCCGCAGGAACGCCGTGATGGTGCTGATGGCCATCGAGCTGATGCTGAACGCGGTGAACGTGAACCTGGTGGCGTTCTCGTCGTCCCTGCACGACGTCGGCGGCCAGATC
>DASSDW010000224.1:0-5210 GCA_035696925.1 Actinomycetota bacterium | reverse complement strand
GGGATCGGCGGGGGGACCATCGGCCTCGGCGCCTTCGCGGGTCTCCTCGCGGTCCTGGGGATGACCGCGCGCAGCGGCATCCAGATGGTGCGGCACTACCAGCACCTCGAGCTCGAGGAGGGCGAGAAGTTCGGCGACGAGTTGGTGCTCCGCGGCACCGAGGAGCTGCTGCAACAGTCGGTCGTGCCGGTCATCGTCACGATCCTCGCGCTGGTGCCGATCATCGTGGCCGGCGACGTCGCCGGCCTCGAGATCGCGCGGCCGATGGCGATCGTGATGATCGGCGGGTTCCTCACCTCCGCGCTCCTCACCCTGTTCGTGTTGCCACCGCTCTACCGGATGCACGGGTTCGTGACCGAGCGCGACACCGTCGCGGAAGACCTGGTGGTCCTGCCGGAGCCGGCGCTCGACATCGAACCAGTGGCCGGGAGCTGAGGGGAGGATCGATGCATCGTCGTCGATGGACGGTCGCGGTCCCGATCTGCGCGATCCTCTTCCTCCCCGGCTGCCGGGACGTCGCGACGGAGGAAGTCGAGGTGGGGTACGAACCCGCGACCGTCGAGGAGATCAAGGGATCGGACCTGTCCCTGGTGGAGCTCACGGAGGACGCGGCCCGGCGGATCGGGCTCGACACGGTGCCGACGACGGGCCGTGGCGGTCGGACGGTCGTGCCGGAATCTGCGATCTGGGTGGACGTGAACGGGGACGAGTGGGTCTACACGAACCCGGAGGCCCTGGTCTTCGTCCGAGCCCAGGTCGTCGTCAAACGGTACGACGACGGCTTGGCGTACCTGTCGGAGGGGCCGACGCCGGGCACCGAGGTCGCGTCGGTCGGCGTGGCTGAGTTGATCGGCTCCGAGTTCGGGATCTGACGAGAAACCATGAGCGCGAAAGGACGGACGGGGCGATGCTTCGCTGGATCGTAGGCTCGAGCCTGAGGTTCCGATACATCATCGCGGCCGCTGCCGCTGCCCTGATGTTCTTCGGCGTTCAACAACTGCGGCACATGCCCGTGGATGTGTTCCCGGAGTTCGCTCCTCCGCGCGTCGAGATCCAGACCCTCGCCCTCGGACTCTCCGGAACCGAGATCGAGAACCTGGTGACCGTACCGCTGGAGCAGGCGCTCAACGGCGTCCCCGAGCTCGACGCGATCCGATCGAAGTCGGTCGAGCAGCTCTCGCAGATCGAGATGATCTTCGAGCGCGGAGCGGACCTGTTGACGGCCCGTCAGCTGGTGGCGGAACGGATCGCCGCCGTCTCGCCCACGCTCCCGCGGTGGGCCGCCCCGCCGGTGATCATCCAGCCCCTGTCCGCGACGAGCCGTGTGATGAAGATCGGGATGACCTCCGACGAGTACAACCTGGTGGACCTGTCGATGACGGCCTACTGGAAGGTCCGCGCCAGGCTCCTCCGCGTCCCCGGTGTCGCGAACGTCCTGATCTGGGGTGAGCGGATCAAGATGCCGTCGGTGGAGGTCGACCCCGAGCTCCTGCGGGAGCACGGGCTCACCCTCGAAGAGGTCATGACCGTCACCTCGGATGCGGTCGACTCGGGCCTGCTGCGGTTCTCCGAGGGAGGCTTCATCGGCACGGGCGGGTTCCTGGACACGCCCGCGAACCGCTTGCAGGTCCGCCACACGATCCCGATCCTCACCGGAGAGCAGCTCGCCCGGGTCCCGATCGTCAAGCGGGGCGGCGACGTGATCCGCTTGGGCGATGTCGCCGACGTCGTGATCGACACACCGCCGTTGATGGGCGACGGGGTCATCAACGACCGTCCCGGCCTGCTGCTCGTCGTGCAGAAGCTGCCATGGGCGAACACGGCGGACGTCACGACCGGCCTCGACGCGGCGATCGCCGACCTCCAGCCGGCCCTTCCCAACATCACGCTCGATCCGACGATCTTCCGTCCCGCGACGTTCATCGAGAACGCGATCGACAACCTCAGCGAGGCGATGATCATCGGGGCGCTCCTGATGATCCTGATGCTGGGAGCGTTCCTCTACGAGTGGCGGACGGCCGTGATCAGCGTGACGGCGATCCCGCTGTCGCTGATCGGCGCGGGTCTCGTGCTCGCGTGGATGGACGTGACGGTCAACACGATGGTGCTGGCGGGCCTGGTGATCGCCCTCGGCGACATCGTCGACGACGCGATCATCGATATCGAGAACGTGGTGCGCCGGCTCCGGGAGCATCGAGCGGAGGGCGGCTCCAAGTCCACGGCGCGGGTGATCCTCGAGGCGTCACTCGAGGTGCGCAGCGCGATCGTCTACGCCACGCTGATCGAGGTGGTGGCGATCGTGCCGATCTTCGCGCTGGAGGGTCTCTCCGGTGCCTTCTTCCGGCCGCTCGCGGGCGCCTACGCGCTGGCCCTCCTCGTGTCGATGGTGATCGCCCTCACCGTGACACCGGCCATGAGCCTGATCTTCTTCCGGAGCGGCAAGTCCCTGCAGCATCGCGTCTCGCCGCTCGTCCCGCCGCTCCAGCGCGCGTACGAGTTCCTCCTCGCGAGGATCATCTATCGGCCACGCCGCTCGTACGTCGCGGTGGGTGTGACGGCGATGCTGGGCATCGGGCTCCTGCCCCTGCTCGGGCAGGATCTGCTGCCCTCGTTCAAGGAGCGGGACTTCCTGATGCACTGGCTCGGCAAGCCCGGCGTGTCGCGTCCGGAGGAGGTGCGCACGACGATGCTCGTCAACCGCGAGCTGCTCGAGATCCCGGGGGTGCGCAACGCCGGATCGCACATCGGCCAGGCGCTCAACTCCGACGAGCCGTACGGCATCTACTTCGGCGAGAACTGGGTGAGCGTGGATCCGTCCGTCGACTACGACGCGACCCTGGAGAAGATCCAGAACACGGTCGCGGCCTACCCGGGCATCTTCCGAGACGTGCAGACGTATCTGAAGGAGCGGATCCGCGAGGTCCTCACGGGATCGAGCGACGCGATCGTGATCCGGATCTTCGGAGAAGACCTCGCGGTGCTCCAGGAGAAGGCACACGAGATCGAAGAGATCCTGGGAGAGATCCCGGGCGTGGTCGATCCCTTCGTGGATACCGTCGAAGACATCCCGCAGATCCAGATCGAGGTCGATCTGGAGACCGCGCGTCAGTACGGGTTGAAGCCCGGCGACGTCCGGCGCTCCGCTTCGACCCTGATCATGGGTGAGGAGGTCGGCGACCTCTTCCGCAACGGGCAAACCTACGACGTGAACGTGTGGAGCACTCCGGAGACGCGAGAGAACCTGACCGACATCGAGAACCTGCTGATCGACACGCCGAGCGGAGAGTACGTCCGCCTCAAGGACGTCGCGGCGATCGAGATCCAGCCGACCCCGAACGACATCCACCACGAAGGGCTCTTCCGGAGCATCGACGTGAGCGCGAACGTGCGCGACCGAGACCTCGGCTCGGTGGTCGGCGACCTCGAACGCCGTCTCGAAGACGTCGAGTGGCCGCTCGGGTACCACTCGGAATTGCTCGGCGAGTACGCGGAGCGTCAGGCGGCGTCGGGGCGCATGCGGTTGTTCGCGATCATCGCCGCTCTGGGCGTCTTCCTGCTCCTCCAGGCCTCCTTCGCGAGCTGGCGGCTCGCGACCCTCTCCTTCGTGACGCTGCCCATCGCCCTCATCGGCGGCGTGATCGCCGCCTACATCGGCGGAGGGATCATCTCCTTGGGCTCGCTGGTGGGCTTCTTCACGGTCCTCGGGATCGTCGCGAGGAACGGGATCATGCTGATCAGCCACTACCAGCACCTCGAGCGCTTCGAAGGTGTCGCCTTCGGACCGGAGCTCATCATCCGGGGGGCGCGCGAACGGGTGGTCCCGATCCTGATGACCGTGCTCACGACCGGACTCGTGCTCGTGCCGCTGATCCTGGCGGGTCAGATCCCGGGCAACGAGATCGAGCACCCGATGGCGGTCGTCATCTTCGGAGGGCTCATCACGGCGACGCTGCTGAACCTGTTCGTCGTGCCGGCGCTCTACCTCCGCTTCGGGAAGCCCTCCGAGCCGACCCCCTCCGGGATCGTGGCAACCGCCTAGACGGACCGCGTGATCTCGAGTCCTGCGGCCTGATGCCGAGAAGGGTCAGGCGCTGGCGACCAGGCGCGCGTCCGGCCCGGCGTCCGCGTCGATGAGCCTGGCGAGCAGCTCGACGAGGGGAGGTCGGTTCCCGGTGCTCGGCTCCATCGTCGAGCGGATCGCATGCGAGAGGTGGGCGGCGGTCTTGTAGGAGATCCCGAGGGTTCGTGCGAGCCGATACGCCGTGATGTCGTCCGCCGAGGTCATCAAGTAGACGGCCAAGAGCCACTTCCAGAGCGGGAGGTGCGAGGCGTGCAGGATCGTCCCCGCCCGAACGCTGAACTGGTATCCGCAGCTGCCGCACTCGAACTGTGCCCTCTCCTCGATCCGGCAGATCCTCCGCCGGTCATCGCAGCGCGGGCAGCGAACACCGTGGGGCCAACGGAGCCGCTCGAGGAACAACCTGCATCGGAGCTCCGTGTCGGGGGAAACCTCGCGGGCGATCGGGGCGGGGCCCCGAAAGGAGGACGAGGCGCGCTGGGCCGCCTCCGCCGTGCGCTCGGGGAAGAGCAGCCGGATGACCTGCTGCGAGGTCAGCCGAGCGACCTCGTCGGGAAGGACCCATCGAGATCTCCGGGTCGTCGGGTCCGACATGAGGGCTCGCATCCCCAGCGAGGCTAGTCGCACCCGGCTGAACGTCCGCTGAACGTCGAGCTCAGTCAGGATGGGCCGGCAGATCGACCTCGAACCGGGTGCCGCCGAGGTCGCTGTCGAGGATCCGAACCGAGCCGCCGTGGAACGTCGCGACCTCTCGGACGATCGACAATCCGAGTCCGCTCCCTCCGGAATCCCGGTCGCGCGCGGCGTCGAGCCGGACGAAGCGCTGGAAGACGCGCTCCCGCTCGGCCGGAGCGACGCCGATCCCGTCATCGTCGACGCACAGGATCGTGCGACCGTCGACCTCCTGGAGCGAGAGACGGATCACGCCGCGAGCGTGTCGGGCGGCGTTGTCGGTGAGGTTCCGGATGAGCCGTTCGAGCTGCTCGGCGTCTCCGATGACCCGTCCCGCGGAGACGGATCGCACGTCGATCTTGAGGTCGGTGGTCGCGCGGAGCCGGGCGGCGTCCTCCAGGAGCAGATCGTCGAGGTCGACCGCTCCCGTCGGGTGGGGGATCGTTCCCTCGTCGATCCT
>DASSDW010000223.1:0-8028 GCA_035696925.1 Actinomycetota bacterium | reverse complement strand
CGAGCGCATCCTCGTCGGATCCGTCCTTGGCCATCACGAGGAACTGCATCGGTCCTCCTCGGTCTCGGTGTACCAGCCACGCTACCCGTCACCGATTCACAAGAGCTCAGCGAGTCGCTCCTCGACGAGAGGGGCGTGCGGCAGGTGCGCCTCTGCGCCTTCCCGCAAGAGCGCACCGACGGACGCGGCGAGCGCCGACCGGAGCGTCGAGGGGTCGACCGCGCCGACATGTGCGTCCTCGAATCGAGCGAGGCTCTCCGCGGACAGATCGTCGTAGCTGCGCGCCTGCACCGCGGGGAGTCCCCGGAGGAGGCAGGCGAGCGAGAGCGCGTGGTCGCGCACGGCACCGACGTAGTGCTCCGCCTGCCACACACGCCCGCGCTCGATGCATGCGCGCGCGTGGAGCGCGTAGATGACGCCCCACCCGAAGATGGATCCGGCGACGGGTGGCGTCGCGATGAACAGATCCCCGGTCACGGGTGGCGCCGATACCTCGCTCGGGGCCGTCTCCCCGAAGAGGAGCCGGAAGCGTGGCCCCGCGGGGCGGAACTGGGCTGCCGGCGTCATCGAGAGGTCGAACTGCAATGCGTCCGGCAGTAGGAACACCCGGTAGATCGTGGGTCCGCGCTCGAGGTCGACGAGATGGATCGCGTCCAGGTCGCCGACGAAGGTGCGGGTCCAGTCGTCGAGCACGTCCGCGACCGGAACCGGGGCCGCGATGCCGAACGTGAGGTCCAGATCGGAGAACCGGTCGGCGCCGTCGACGGCGAGCGAGCCCACGACGGCTCCGGCGACGACCCGCTCGTCCTCATCGGCGAGCCTGAGCACACGCCGCCGGAGCGCATCCCGCTGCTTCACGGTGAACACCCGGCGATGCTAGGCCCTGCTACCGGTGAAGGGCCCGGGTCAATGCACGTCGCGGACGCGGACGAACATGAACGCGAGCGCCAGCGTCACGGCCGTGTACCCCAAGATCACGAACAGCGCTCGGCCCGGAGTGATCGAATAGGCCTGGGACGGCCCGATCTGGACATCGGTGCTCACCCAGGTCAGGAATGAAGCGAGGTTGTCGCCGAGGAGCCACGGTGTCCAATGCGGTCGGAATCCACGGATGAGGCCCTCGATCACCGCCGTCCACACGAACACCACGCCGAGCGCCGCCGCCGTGTGCCGGCCGACGGCCGCCACCGCCGCGCCGATCACCGCGGAGATCGACGCTGCCACGCCGATCCGGAGCGCGGTCGACAGCACGTCGGACAACCATGCACGCTCCGTTCCGACGGTGGACCCGCGCGTCGCCGCGGCGAGAGCAAGGCCGGCAGACAGGACGGCCACGATCGTGAGGGTCATCGCGAGGACGCCGGCAGCGATCACGAGGATCCGGGCCGTGAACCAGCGGAGGCGCCGAGGCTCCCAGGTGAGGATCGTGCTGATCGTGCCGGTCTGCCACGAAACCGCGACCACGGAGGCGCCGACGACAAGCCCCATGATGCTCGTGATCGAGGAGATGCCTTCCAGGATCCCTGGAAGATCGGCGAGCTTCAGGTGGGATCCCATGTACTGGGCCGGGTCGCCGAAGTTGTCCTGGCAGAACTGGTCGATCGGGTCTTCGAACATGCCCTCCCAGTCCTGCACGAGGCACGCCGCAACCTCTTCGCGCGCCTGGGCACGGGCTGCCGCCAACGCCTCGGCCGTCGGAGGAGTGGACCGGAAGGCGGCGATCGCGAGACCGACCCCCGTTCCGATGAGGGACGCGCCCAGCAGGACCACCACGAGCCGCCGCGAACGGAACCGCAGCAGCTCGGAGGCGACCAGCCGGATCACGCGCCAACCTCGTGATCGTCCCCGGTGAGCTCCAGGAACGCCTGCTCGAGGTTGCCCTCGTCAGGTTGGAGGAGCGAGGGATACAGATCCCGGGCGGCGAGCGCACGCGCGATCCGCTCCGCTTCCGCGGGCGGAACGGCCGCGCGAAGCACGTCGCCGTCGAGGCGGGCCGCGATGCCGGCGTCGTCCAGCGCGCGCCGTCCCGCCTCGAGGTCGGCGACGCGCACGACGACACCGGCCGTCCGACCGGAGGAGAGGACCTCGTGGACCGAACCCGAGGCGACGAGACGGCCGCGAGCCACGATCGCGACGCGATCCGCCATCTGTTGGACCTCGGAGAGGATGTGGCTCGAGACGAACACCGTGCGGCCCTCGGCCCCGAGGCGTCTCAGTAGGCCACGAACCTCCACGATGCCGGCGGGGTCCAGCCCGTTCGCGGGCTCGTCCAGGATCAGAAGCGCCGGATCCTTCAGCAACGCGGCGGCGATCCCCAGCCGCTGCTTCATGCCGAGGGAGTAGGTCCGCACCATGTCGCCCGCTCGGGCGGTCAGCCCGACGCGGTCGAGGGCGGCATCGACCGCGCCGCTCGCGATCCCGTCGATCCGGGCGAGGATCTCCAGGTTCCGCCTGCCGCTGAATCGCGGGAACAGTGCCGGTGCCTCGACGATCGAGCCGATCCCTCGGATCACGCCCGCGAGGCCGGTCGGGACGTCCGTACCGAGGAGCCGCATCGACCCTGCCGAGGCCGAAACGAGACCGAGCAGGCAGCGGATCGTCGTGGTCTTCCCCGCGCCGTTCGGACCGAGGAACCCGAACACCCCGCCCTCGGGAACCTCGAGGTCCAATCCGTCGAGCGCGACCGTCGGTGGCTTCCGCACACGCCGGTAGCGCTTCCGGAGTCCTTCGACCTCGATCACGGTGGGCATCGGCCGACCGTACCCGAGTTCGCGGGCCCGGCGCGAAGGAGCGTCCGCTTGCTACCGTCCGGCGCACAGAGGCGGGAAGAGGAGAACCGTTGGATCCGAACCACGAGATCCTGTTCGAACCGGTCCGGATCGGACCGAAGACGCTCCGGAACCGCTTCTATCAGGTGCCGCATTGCTCCGGCTTCGGGACCGAGAAGCCGTGGACGCAGGCCGCGCATCGCGGGGTCAAGGCCGAGGGCGGCTGGGCCGCCATCAGCACCGAGTACGCACCGTTCTCTCCCGAGTCAGACGAGGCCCCGCTGATCGCCGCCCGGTTCTGGGACGAGGACGACATGCGCGCCCTGCGGTTGATGACCGATGCCGCCCACGAGCACGGGGCACTCGCGGGGCTCGAGCTGTATCACGGCGGGGCGCACATCGCGAACAACCAGACGAGGGTGCCGGCGGTCGCGCCGAGCCAGCTCGCCAGCGATCTCGAGGCGCACGTGGTCCCCAAGGAGATGGAGGCTGGAGACATCGAGCGCGTACAGCGCCAGTGGGCGGAGGGGGCGATCCGCGGGCGCGATTGCGGCTTCGACATCGTGTACGTGTACGGAGCGCACGCGTACCTCCCGATGCAGTTCCTCTCGCCCTTCTACAACAAGCGGACCGACGGCTACGGCGGAGCCTTGAAGGACCGCGCCCGGTTCTGGCTCGAGACCCTCGAAGCCGTACGCGAGGCGGTTGGGGCCGACTGCGCGATCGCGACCCGGATCGCCGTGGACGCCCTCGGCCCCGCCGGCATCCACCTCGACGAAGCGTTGGAGTTCGTCACTCTCGCTGACGGCCTCGTCGATCTCTGGGACGTGAACGTCGGCTCGATCGCGCTCTGGAGCAAGGACTCGGGGACCTCCCGCTACTTCGAAGAGGCGTACCAGCTCGAGTGGACCGGGGGGATCCGAGAGGCGACGGCGAAGCCGATCGTGGGTGTCGGCAGGCTGACGAGCCCCGACCGGATGGCGTCCATCGTGCGGAGCGGCTCCTGGGACCTGATCGGCGCGGCGCGTCCATCGATCGCGGATCCGTTCCTCCCGCAGAAGATCGCGGAGGGCCGCACCGACGAGATCCGCGAATGCACCGGATCGAACGTCTGCATCATGAAGGTGGACGGCTTCGGGCACCTCGGATGCATCCAGAACGCGACGGCCGGCGAGGAACATCGCCGCGGGTGGCACCCGGAGCGATTCTCCGTCGCGTCGAACGCGGAGAAGGGCGTGCTCGTGGTCGGCGCAGGGCCGGCGGGGATGGAGTGCGCGGTGACCCTGGGCCGGCGCGGGTTCGAAGCGGTGCACCTCGTGGAGGCATCCGACGAGATCGGCGGCCGGATGCGATGGGTGCGGCGGCTCCCGACGCTCGGTGACTGGGGGCGGATCGTCGACCATCGGCGCGTGATGCTCTCGAAGCTCCGCAACGTGGAGGTCGTCACGGGGCGTCGGCTGTCCGCGGAGGACGTGCGCGACTACGGCGCGCAGATCGTGATCGTCGCGACGGGTTCCCACTGGTCGGGCGAGGGTGTGCAGTCCTCGACCCACGAGCCGATCGAGGGCGCGTCCGCCTCGCTCCCCCACGTCCTCGTGCCCGAGCAGGTGATGGAAGGGAAGCGACCGGCCGGATCCCGGGTGGTCGTCTACGACGCCGAGGGCTACTTCGTCGGTCCCGGGATCGCGGAGCTCCTCGCGAAGGATGGCTTCGCCGTCGACCTGGTCACGTCGCTCGACGTCGTCTCACCCATCTCGGATCTGACGCTCGAGGGCCCGATGCTGCGCCAGCACCTGCACGAGGTCGGCGTCTCGATGCACCGAGGCGTGACGATCCTCGCGATCGAACCCGGTCGGGTGTCGGGGGAGGACGAGTTCGAGGAGCCGTGGGCGACGGACGCCGACGGCGTCGTGCTCGTCACCCAGCAGGTGTCGGACGACGCGCTGTACCGGGAGCTCGTCGGGGATCGGTCGGCGCTCGAGGCCGCCGGCATCGAGTCCATCTACCGGACCGGCGACTGCGTGGCGCCGCGGATGATCTCCGAGGCGATCTTCGACGGCCAGCGGATGGCGCGGGAGATCGACGGCCCCGATCCCGCCGTCGCGCTCGCGTTCGATCGCGAACGGAACGTGCCCGACATCGACCCCGTCGCGACGAGATGATGGGGAGACATGGACACGAAGCCGCTCGGCTCCGACCTCCCCCAGGGCGCACGGTTCATCGGCCCCGAGCCCGGGCACGCGACGAACTGGGCGCTCGGTGACGCGCCGACCCAGGCGGACCTGAACGCCTGCGTCGCATGCGGTCTGTGTCTCCCGCACTGCCCGACGTACCGGTTGACCGGAGAGGAGTCGGCGTCGCCGCGCGGCCGGATCGCGGCGATGCGCGCGGTGCAGGAGGGCCGCGCGTCGACGGACGAGACGTTCGCCGAGTTCATGGATCTCTGTCTCGTCTGCCGGGCGTGCGAGGACGTCTGTCCGTCGCACGTGCCGTTCGGCCGCATGATGGAGGCTGCGAGGACGCAGATCGAGCCCGACCGGTCGCGCGGCGTGCGGTTCCTCCGGTGGCTCGGTCTCGACGTCGTTCTGCCGTCGAGGAGGCTCACCCGGCTCGCGGGCGCGCTCGCTCCCCTCGCGCGCCCGTTCCTCCCACGGCGCATCCGATCGTTGATCCCGCGTGGCGGCCGCTCGTCGAGGCGGCTGCCGCGCTTCACGGAACCGGATGGCGAGGTCCGCGGAACGGTCGCGCTCCTGTCCGGCTGCGTCCAGGATCTCTGGTTCCGGCGCGTGAACGCCGCGACGATCCGGGTCCTGGCGAGCGACGGCTGGCGCGTCGTCGTCCCGGACGATCAGACCTGTTGCGGGGCGCTGGCCGCACACAACGGCCACCTCGCAACGGCCCGGAAGCTCGCGCGGAGGAATGCGGCCGCGTTCTCGGGCGTCGACCACGTCATCGTGAACGCGGCCGGATGCGGCGCCCACATGGCCGGGTACGGCGACCTGGTGGCGGGCGCCGAGCTTCCGGTGCGCGACGTGATGGTCTTCCTCCACGAAGAGGGGATCCGCGACCTGGCGGGATCGCTCCCCGAGCGCACGGTCGTGGCCTACCACGACGCGTGTCACGCACTCCGCTCCCAGAGCATCCATCGGCAGCCCCGCGAGCTCCTCGGCGCGATCGGCAACCTCGAGCTCGCCGAGATCCCGGACGGCGACCGCTGCTGCGGCGCGGCCGGGATCTACAACGTCACGGAGCCGGAGATGTCCGGACGCCTGATGCGGGAGAAGGCCGGAGCGGTCGTCTCGACCGGTGCGACCGTGGTGGCCTCCGCGAACCCCGGGTGCACGATGCAGATCCTCGCGGGCGTTCGCGAGATCGGTGCGGCCATCGATGTCGTCCACCCGATCGAGCTCATCGACCGCGCGACGACCTGACCTACCAGCGGGGTTCGTTCGCGAGCAGCGCCGCTTCGCCGGTGCACTCGGTGCCGGCGCCGTAGCGCGCGTCCTCCCCGACGCGGAGGTGGATGTAGAAGCAGGCGCCCGGCCGCGCTTGGACGGCTGCAGCCCACGACTGATCGGACGCCGACACGCTGACGACGTCGAGGCCGAACGACTCCTCGTCCCCCGGAAGGAACGAGAGGTCCGGGACGTCGTCCTCGAGCGATCCGGGGTCCGCCTCTTCGAACGAGGCCGTGCGGCTGTGGACGATCTCCGCCGCCGCCTGCACCCGGCGTAGCGAGTCCTGGGCGTGCCCGATGGAGTTGGCGAGCGGCCGGTTCGCGAAGATCTCGACGATCAGGAACATGCCGCCCACCAGCATCGTCCCGGCGACGACCCAGAACCCCGTGTTCGATCGAAGGATCGGCTCGGGGCCCAACTCTTCGTCGTAGGCGCGGATCAGATCGTCGTCGGCGGCCATCGCTTCAGAGGGTACGAAACCGAGCAACGCGTCGCGCACGAGCGTTCGGTCAGCCGGCGAGGGCGCGCGACAGCTCCGACAGGCTCTCGAGGTTGTGGCCGGACAGGAACACGTCGACCGACGGGAGCGCCGCCGCCATCCCTCGCGCGAGCGGCTCGTACCGGGGCGACCCCTTCAACGGGTTCACCCATACCACCTTGTGCGCGAGCCGGCCCAGGCGCGCCATCTGCGCCCGGAGCAGCTCGGGATCGCCTCGCTCGAGCCCGTCCGAGCACAGCACCACGACCGCGCCGCGGAGTGCCGCGCGCTGGCTCCACCCGTCCAGCAGGGACCTGAGCGATTCCCCGATCCTGGTCCCGCCCTCCCAGTCGACCACCGTCCGTCCGATCTCCCGGAGGGCGCGGTCCGGATCCTTCGTGCGGAGCGTCCGGGTGACCCTCGTGAGACGCGTGCCGAAGCAGAACACCTCGACCCGCCGGCCGGCCGCCATGGCCGCGTAGCCGAACTGGACGAGCGCCCGGGCGTAGGGCGACATCGAGCCGCTGACGTCGAGGATCAGGACGAGCGGCCGGCCGCGGACCCGCCGGTCGCGCCACGCCCGATCGAATGGCTCACCGCGCGTGCGGAGCGACCGACGGAGCGTGCGGCGGACGTCGAACCTCGCCCCTTTCGTGGCCGGCCGCGTACGGCGCATCCGTTGCTCGGGGAGCGCCACGGCGAGCGCGCGGATCAGACCGCCGACCTCCTCGCGCTCCTCCTCGGACAGGTCTGCGAAGGACTTCGATCGCAGGACCTCGACGGCGCTCGCGACGATCCTGATCGCGGCCTCCTCCCCAGGCCCGCGCTGGTCCTCACCGTCGTCGAGACGATGCCACTCGGCTGCGGTTGGGCCGGCGCGGACCTCCAGGTCTGCCGGCGGATCGCCCCACTCCATCCCCGGTCGCGCGAGCGTCGGGAGGTCCAGCTCGATCCTCAGTTCCCCTTCCGGTCGCAACGACAGGTACCAGTCGTCGAACGCGAGGTCATAGGCGGGAAGGTCCTCGCGCCGTCCGATCATCGAGACCCGCCCGGCCCAGTAGAGAGAGGTGCGATCGGTGAGGCCGAGCGCCACCACCGCCCGGAGGAACGTGAGGATCCTGCCGGTCCCCACCGGCAGACCGCGAGCGCGCAGCCCCCGCCCGAACGCGACCAAGGACGCGAGCGCTTCGACCCCGGCGGGGACCCACTCAGCCATCCCGGTCGCCGACGACCTCGGCGAGCCGCGGCGCCACCAAGCCCTGGTCCTCGTGATCCTTGACGACGGCGCCGAGCGTGTCGCGCGCCGTCTCGGGGCTGAGCCGCT
>DASSDW010000222.1:0-6076 GCA_035696925.1 Actinomycetota bacterium | reverse complement strand
GGCGGCATGTTCACGAACTACGCGATCGTGCAGGGCGTCGACACGATCGTGCCCGTCGACATCTACGTCCCGGGCTGCCCGCCCAAGCCGGAGATGCTGATGTTCGGCATCTTGAAGCTGCAGGAGAAGGTCCGGACGACGGGCACGGTCCGATGAAGGCGGCCGCGCTCGCCGATCGTATCCGGGGGGCGTTCGACGACGTGCTGCTCGCGCGCGACGAGGTCACGCTGCTTGTCGGTCGGGAGGAGCTGGTCGACACGCTCGTTCGTCTCCGGGATCAACCCGATCTGTCCTTCGGGTTCCTGTCGAGCCTCACCGCCACGGACCACCCGGGCAAGGACCCGCGCTTCTGGGTCGTCTACGAGCTCCGGTCGATCGAGCATGCCCACCGGATGCGCGTGAAGGTGGGTCTCCCGGGCGACGATCCGCGCCTCCCGTCGATCACGGCGCTCTTCCCGACGGCGAACTGGCACGAGCGCGAGGTATGGGACCTGTTCGGTCTGGTGTTCGACGGGCATCCGGACCTCGATCGCATCCTGCTCCCCGACGACTGGGAAGGGCACCCGTTGCGCAAGGACGAGGAGCTCGGCGGCGTGGGCACGCAGTACCACGGCGCGTTCATCCCGCCCGTCGACGAACGGACGATGCCCTGATGGCGATCGGTCACGGCTCGGGGGTCGGTGAGGAGATGGCGCAGGCGCGCGACGAGCTCCGGAGCCATCCGGAGATCCGCGACCACGTCACCGGCGAGGTTCGCCAGGAGACGATGATCATCAACATGGGGCCCCAGCACCCCTCGACCCACGGGGTGCTCCGGCTCCTCCTCGAGTTGGACGGCGAGACGGTGATCCGATGCAAGCCGATCGTGGGATACCTCCACACCGGCATCGAGAAGAACACGGAGTACCGCACCTGGGTCCAGGGGGTCGCCTACGTGACGCGCGCCGACTACCTCTCCCCGTTCTTCAACGAGCTGGCGTACTGCCTGTCGGTGGAGCGGCTCCTCGGGATCGAGGCCCCGCCCCGCGCGCAGGTCCTCCGTGTCCTGCTCTGTGAGCTGAACCGGATCGCCTCGCATCTGGTGTGGGTGGCGACGGGCGGGATGGAGCTCGGCGCCGTCTCCGTGATGCTGTACGGGTTCCGGGAGCGTGAGCTGATCCTCGACATCTTCGAGGCCGTCACCGGGCTCCGCATGAACCACTCGTTCATCCGGCCCGGCGGCGTGATCATGGACCTACCGCCGGACGGCGCTCGGAGGATCGCGAAGTTCCTCGACACGATGCCCGCGCGGATCGACGACTACGAGCGGCTGCTGAACGACAACCCGATCTGGCTCGAGCGCAACGTCGGCGTGGGCATCCTGTCCGCGGAGGACGCGCTCGCGTTCGGCGTGACCGGGCCGCTCCTGCGCGCGGCCGGGATGCCGGTGGACCTCCGCAAGGACGAGCCGTACAGCGGCTACGAGACCTACGACTTCGACGTGCCCGTGCGGACCGAGGCGGATTCGTACGCGCGCTACGTGGTCCGGATCGCGGAGATGCGTGAGTCGCTGCGGATCGTCGAGCAAGCGCTCGAGCGCCTCCAGGAGCCCGGACCCGTGATGGTCGAGGACCCCAAGGTCGGCTGGCCGGTGAAGCTCTCGGTGGGGGCCGACGGCATCGGCAACGACGAGGCGTACCTCCACCACATCATGGAGGAGTCGATGGAGGCCCTGATCCATCACTTCAAGATGGTCACGCAGGGCGTCCGCGTCCCCGAGGGCGAGGTCTACACGACGGTCGAGTCGCCTCGGGGAGAGCTCGGCTACTACGTCGTCTCCGCGAACGAGTACCGGCCCTACCGCGTGAAGATCCGCGACCCGTCCTTCGTGAACCTCCAGGCGGTGCCCACGATGGTGGAGGGCGGCCTGATCGCCGACGCGATCGCGGTGATCGCCTCCCTCGATCCGGTGATGGGGGGCGTCGATCGCTGATGCCGATCTTCGAGGGTTCCCGCTTGGATGAGGCGAAGGAGATCCTGCGCCGCTATCCCGAGGGGCGGGAGCGCTCCGCGATCATGCCGCTGCTCTACCTCGCGCAATCCGTCGAGGGACACGTCTCCCGCGACGGCCTCCGGGAGGTGGCGGGGCTCCTCGGGCGAACCACGGCGGAGGTGGAGGCGGTCGCCACGTTCTACACGATGTACCGCCTGCGCCCGACCGGAACCCACGTCGTGAGCGTGTGCACGAATCTCGCCTGCATGCTCCGCGGCGGCCGTGAGGTCCTCGACGCTGCGCACGAGGCGGCCGGGATGCGTCACGGCGAGGAGCGGTCGGACGACGGGATGTTCACGGTGCACGAGGAGGAGTGCCTGGGCGTATGCGACTTCGCCCCCGCCGCGCAGCTGAACTTCGCGAACCACGACCGGGTCACGCCCGAGCGGATGCGGGAGCTGATCGCGGGGCTGCGGGACGGCTCCGTTCCGGAGCCGTCCCGCGGCCCCGCGATGGACAGCTTCAAGGCCGCGTCGCGGGTGCTCGCCGGGCTGGAGGAGGTGCCGGCGTCGTGACCGTCTCGTTCGAGCGCCGGCTCACGCGGGACTGGGACGACCCCGGCGTGATCGGCATCGACGGCTACCGAGCCAAGGGTGGCTACGAGGCGCTGAAGAACGCTCTCACGATGGAACCCGCCGCGATCATCGACACGGTCAAGGCCTCGGGCCTGCGCGGCCGCGGCGGCGCAGGCTTCCCCGCCGGCGTGAAGTGGTCGTTCGTCCCGACGACCACGGGCAAGCCGACCTACGTCGTCGTGAACTTCGACGAGTCCGAACCGGGGACGTGCAACAACCGGGAGCTCGTCGATCGCGACCCGCACCGGCTGCTCGAAGGCACCGCGATCGCCGCGCTCGCGATCGGATGCCGCACCGCGTTCATCTACGTCCGGGGCGAGTACCTGGCGCAGAGCCTCGTCCTCGGGACGGCGATCCGGGAGGCGTACGAGGCGGGCTTCCTCGGGACCGGGATCGCGGGGAGCGACGTCGACCTCGACATCGTGCTGCATCGGGGCGCCGGCGCCTACATCTGCGGCGAGGAGACCGCGCTCCTGAACTCGCTCGAAGGATTCCGTGGGCAGCCGCGCCTCCGGCCGCCCTTCCCGGCGGTGGAGGGCCTGTACGCGTCACCGACGGTGATCAACAACGTGGAGACGCTGATGAGCGTCCCCGACATCGTCCTCCGCGGCCCCGAGTGGTTCCGCGAGCTCGGCACCGAGAAGTCCCCGGGCACCAAGCTGTTCACGATCAGCGGCAAGGTGGAGCGTCCGGGCAACTACGAGCTCCCGCTGGGCACGCCGCTCCGGGTGCTTCTCGAGGACGTGGCCGGCGGCGTCCTGGGCGGGCGGTCGTTGAAGGCGTGGACCCCCGGGGGATCCTCGACGCCGCTGCTCACCGCGGATCACATCGACACGCCGCTCGACTACGAGTCCGTGGCCGCGGCGGGTTCGCTGCTGGGGACCGGGGCGGTCATGGTCCTCGACGACACGGACTGCGTGGTCGACGCCGCCCAGCGGATGACGCGCTTCTACGCCAACGAATCCTGCGGGAAGTGCACGCCGTGCCGAGAGGGCACCTGGTGGGCGGAGCGTGTGCTCGGGAGGATCGCCGAGGGCTACGGCCACCCGGAGGACCTGCCGGTGATGCGCGACATGGGGAAGCACATCATGTTCCGCGCGTTCTGCGCCCTCGCCGACGGCGCCGCGGCGGTGATCGACTCGAGCCTGAAGCACTTCTCCGAGGAGTTCGAGGAGCATGTGCAGCTCGGACGGTGTCCGCTACGGGTGGAGCACGAACAGGTGGCGGTATGAGCGACCCGGTCACGCTCACGATCGACGGCAAGGAAATCACCGTGCCCCCGGGCACGCTGATCATCCGGGCCGCGGAGCAGCTGGGCATCGAGATCCCGCGGTTCTGCGACCATCCGCTGCTCCGGCCCGCAGGAGCTTGCCGGCAGTGCTACGTCCGGATCGAAGGGCAGCCGAAGCTCGCGACGTCCTGCACCGTGCCGGTGTCGGCCGGCATGAGCGTGCAGACGCAGGCGAGCGACGACGAGGTGGCCGACGCGCAGCGCGCGAACCTGGAGTTCCTCCTGCTGAACCATCCGCTCGACTGCCCGATCTGCGACCGGGGTGGGGAGTGCCCGCTGCAGGACCAGGCGCTCGCGTACGGTCCCGGCGACAGCCGCTTCCGGGAGGCGAAGCGCGTCTTCAAGAAGCCGATCCCGCTGTCCCCGCTGGTGGCACTCGATCGGGAGCGATGCGTCCTGTGCGCCCGCTGCACACGGTTCTGCGACGAGATCTCGGGCGATCGCTTCCTCGAGCTCTACGCGAGGGGAGCCGGGGAGCGGGTCGCGATCGCGGCGGGCGAGGATTTCCGGTCCCCGTTCAGCGGGAACACGGTCCAGATCTGCCCCGTGGGGGCGCTGACGTCGGTTCCCTATCGCTTCGCCGCCCGGCCGTTCGACCTCACGTACGGAGATTCGGTCTGTCCGCATTGCTCCGCCGGCTGCAACCTCCGGGTGGACCTCCGGCGCGGGGAGGTCGTCCGGCACCTCGCCCGCGACGAGTACGAGGTGAACGACGCCTGGCTCTGCGACAAGGGTCGGTACGCGTTCCGGTTCCCGGACTCGCCGGAGCGGGTCACGACGCCGTTGATCCGCGACCACGGACTGGAGCCCGCCTCCTTCGGGGAGGTCCTGACCTCGATCGCCGGTTGGGTCGACGGGGCACGGGTCGGGATGCTCACCGGGGGGCGCCTGATGGACGAGGACTACTACGCGCTGTCCAAGCTCGCGCGCACGGTCTTCCGGACGAACGACCTCGATCACCGGCGTGACCAGGGCGCCGGGTCCGCCGAAGGCGCGATCGCGGGCGGCGGGATGCCCGTCACGTACCGGAACGTCGAGGAAGCGAAGGTGATCTTCGTCGCCGGCCTCGATGCCGAGCAGGAGGTACCGATCCTGCATCTCCGGCTGCGGAAGGCCGCGGCGCGCGGCGCGCGGATCTTCGTGCTCCATCCGCGGCGCACGCGGCTGTGGGACGTCGCCGAGCACATCCTCTGCCGTCCGGGCGACGAAGCGTGGCTCCTGGAGAAGGAGGAGGGTCGGCACCGCCCTGAGATCGATGCCGTCGCGGACGCGTTGCGGGAGGCGGGAGATGCCGGGCTCGTGATCGCGGGGCCACGACTCGCCGACCATCCCCAGGCGGTCGATCGGGCGCGGACGCTCGCCTCGGACACGGGGGTCCGGTTCGCCTACGTGACCCGGCGCGCGAACGACCGTGGCGCCCTCGTCGCAGGCGTCCACCCGTGGCTCCTCCCGAACGGTCGCTCGTTCGACGATGAGGACCGCGCCGAGGTCGAGAGCGTCTGGGGGTCGCTCGACATCCCGGACCGGGGTCGCGACTGGCGCGGGATCCTGGAGGCGGCGGCGAACCGCGAGATCGACGTGCTGTTCCTGATCGGCGTGGACCCGCTCCGGGACTACCCGGACGCGGCGCTCGCCCGCCGGGCCCTCGAGAACGTGCCGCGCAAGGTGGTGCAATCGCTCGAGCTCGGCTCCCTCGCTCGCTACGCGGATGCGTTCCTTCCGGCGGCCGCCTTCCTCGAGAAGGAGGGGCACGTGACCACGTGGGAGGGTCGGGGCCAGCGCCTCCAGCGCGTACGCGACCCGCTCGGGATGTCCCGGCCCGACTGGGAGATCTTCGCGAGCCTCGCGCTCGCGTGCGGCGGTGACCTGGGGTTCGAGACGCTGGACGAGCTCCACGAGGAGATGGGGTCGCTCCTTGCGCCGCCAACGGCACGCCCTCCCGCCGTGGCCGATACCGGCGCTGCGCCGACTCCCGTCGAGGACGGCGAGCTCCTCCTCTTCACGTACCCACTCCTCGTGGACGAGGGCCGCCTGTCCGCGGGTGCCGATGAGCTGAAGGCGGCCCTCGCCGACCCGCCGTTCGTGGAGATCCATCCGGAGGACGCAGGCACGGCGGGCATCGACGACGGGGCCGACGTTCGGCTGACCACCGCGGCCGGCGAGGCCACGCTCTCGGCT
>DASSDW010000221.1:0-6030 GCA_035696925.1 Actinomycetota bacterium | reverse complement strand
GAAGCCGACGGCGAAGATCGCGCCACCGGCGGGGAGCTCCACGATCGTCGGGGAGGCCACGAGCGCGCCGACCAGCACGATCGCGCCCCAGAGCGTCCACCACATCGTGAGGACCCGGCGATCGAGCGCCTTCGCCGGCCTGTGTCGTCCCGTCGACTCGATGCGCGTGTCCGTGCGTCCAGTGTACGGAGGTGAGGCCCGCTACCATGACCCGATGCACCGCTACGACCCCGCCGCGATCGAGCCGAAGTGGCAACAGGTCTGGGAAGAGCAGGAACTCTCGCGAGCCTCCGACGATCCCGAGGATCCTCGGCCCCGCTTCTACGCGCTCGACATGTTCCCGTACCCCTCGGGCGACCTCCACCTCGGGCACGCGGAGGCTTTCAGCGGCGGCGACGTGATCGCGCGGTTCCGGTGGCTCCAGGGATACAACGTCCTGCATCCGATCGGCTGGGACTCGTTCGGGCTCCCCGCCGAGAACGCGGCGATCAAGCGCGGGGTCCATCCGAAGGAATGGACCTACGAGAACATCGAGCAACAGGCGGCGTCGTTCAAACGCATGGGGTTCTCGTTCGACTGGACCCGCCGGCTCCACAGCAGCGACCCCGAGTACTACCGCTGGACGCAATGGCTGTTCCTGAAGCTCTTCGAGATGGGGCTCGCCTACCGGAAGAACGCGCCGGCGAACTGGTGCCCGAACGACCAGACCGTGCTGGCGAACGAGCAGGTGATCAACGGCGCCTGTGAACGATGCGGCACCGCGGTGGTCCGCAAGGACCTCACGCAATGGTTCTTCAAGATCACCGACTACGCGCAACGCCTCCTCGACGACATGGACACGCTCGAGGAGTGGCCCGAACGCGTGATCACGATGCAGCGGAACTGGATCGGCCGGTCCGAGGGCGCCACGGTGCGGTTCACGGTCGAGGAGACCGGCGACGAGGTCGAGGTCTTCACGACTCGCCCCGACACGCTCTGGGGGGTCACGTTCTTCGTGTTCGCTCCGGAGCACCCGCTCGTGGAGAAGCTCGCGGGCGTGGGTGGGGCCGCGGACGCGGCGCGCGCATTGGTGGATCGTCTGCAGTCGACGCCGCTGACGAACCGCGAGCAGGCCGAGAGCCGCGAGGGCGTGCCCCTCGGCGTCCACATCGTGAACCCGGTGAACGGGGAGCGCGTTCCGGTGTTCGTCGCGCCCTACGTGCTGATGGAGTACGGGACGGGCGCCGTGATGGGCGTCCCGGCGCACGACCAGCGCGACTTCGAGTTCGCCCGCGAGCACGATCTCGAGGTCCGCGTGGTGATCCAGCCGCCGGGCGAGGAGCGCGACCCCGCGTCGATGACCGAGGCGCACGACCACGAGGGCGTGATGGTGCGGTCCGGTCCGTTCGACGGCGAGCCCTCGCCCATCTCGATCGCGAAGGTCTCGGCATGGATCGAGGAGCAGGGCCTCGGCGGCCCCGCCGTGACCTACCGGCTCCGCGACTGGTTGATCTCTCGCCAGCGGTACTGGGGCGCGCCCATCCCGATCATCCATTGCGACGAGCACGGTGAGGTCCCGGTGCCGCTCGCGGACCTGCCGGTGCGGCTGCCCGACGACGTCGACTTCCGGCCCGGCGGGGAGTCGCCGCTCGCTCGGCACGACCGGTTCGTGAAGACGACCTGTCCCACCTGCGGTCGCGACGCACGTCGCGACACCGACACGATGGACACGTTCGTCGACTCGAGCTGGTACTTCTTCCGCTACTGCTCGCCGGGCTTCGAGGACGGCCCGTTCCGACGTGAGGACGTCGAACGCTGGCCGGTGAGCCAGTACACGGGCGGCGTGGAGCACGCGATCCTGCACCTGATGTACGCGCGCTTCTTCACGAAGGCCCTGCACGACGCCGGCATGGTCCCGTTCGTCGAGCCCTTCGCGCGGATGATGAACCAGGGGCAGGTGATCTACGGGGGCGGCTCGATGTCGAAGTCGAAGGGCAACATCGTCGAGCCGATGCCGTTGGTCGAGCGATGGGGCGCCGACTCGATGCGACTCACGATGCTGTTCGCGAACCCGTTCGAGGACGACATCGATTGGAAGCTGATCGCCGGCGACGCCGATCACCGCCCGGGTGTGCACCACTGGCTGGGGCGGGTGTTCGCGGCGGTGGGGGAGGCGGTCGAGCGCGGCGGGGATGAGCCGACGACCCTCGTGCGGCTCACACACCGCACGATCGCGGGGGTGACGGACGATCTGGAGCGGTTCCGGTTCAACGTAGCCATCTCGAAGCTCATGGTCCTCACGAACGAGATGCGGACCGCGCTCGATGCCGGTGGAGGGGCACGAGGGGCCGCCGAAGCGCTCGCACAGATGCTCGCGCCGTTCGCGCCGTTCGCCGCGGAGGAGCTGTGGCGCGAGGTGCTGGGTCATGAGGACTCGGTGCATGTCAGTCGCTGGCCCTCGTTCGACCCGGCGCTGGCCGCCGAGGACACCGTCACGCTCGTCGTACAGGTGGACGGCAAGGTCCGCGACACGATCGAGGTGCCGGCGGACACGAACGAGGCACGCGTCCTCGAGCTGGCCCGCGCTTCAGAGAACGCACTGCGCGCGATCGCCGACCGCGAGATCGTGAAGGAGATCGTCCGGGCACCGAAGCTCGTGAACTTCGTCACCCGCTGATCCCGGCCTGTTAAGGAACACCCTGGTCTCGGACCCTGTCCACTCGACGTGCACGATGAGGCCGTTGAAGCGGACATCGATCGCGATCGCTCAGGGCACGAGGACGATGAAGCCGGGCGCAGGATCGAGCTCGTCTATCGGCAGCATGGCGCCCGCATCTGGCGAGCCGTTCTCCTCAGCTCGGGGAGTCGAGAGGTGGCTGACGATGCGGTCGCCGAGGCATTCGCACAGGCCCTGCGTCGGGGTCGGGCGCTCCGCGACCCCGAAGCGTGGGTGTGGCGAGTGGCGTTCCGCCTCGCGGCGGGCGAGCTGAAGGAGCGACGGCGAGTGGACGTGTTCACCGACGAGCCGGCGGCCGGTCTGCCGGATCCGTTCCTCGATCTCTGGAGGGCCATCGCGGTGCTCCCGCCGAAGCAACGCGCATCGGTCGTGCTTGCGGACTACGCCGGGTGGTCCCATCGCGAGATTGCAAAGACGCTCGGATCGTCGGTCTCGGCCGTCGGCGTGCACGTCCATCGGGCGCGGAAGCGTCTGCGGGACCTGCTGGAGGTCGGAGATGACTGAGCTGAAGGAACGCTTCTCGCTGGCAGACGAGATCGACGCGCGCGATCTGTGGGGCGAGGCGCGCCGGCGCGCGGTGGCGCCCGAGGCCCCGCCGCGTGCGCTCGAATGGCCTCCGAGTATCGGCAGAAGGATCGCGATCGTCGGAGTGGCGTTCGCAGTGTTCGCCGTGGCTATCGTGTTCGCTTGGGACCTCTCGCATACCGAATCCGGCCCCGGACCGCGGCCGGCGCCCGCTGTTGACCTCGCCGCCGAGCTACCCGAGGGATGGAGCGAGCTGCCGGCTCCCCCCGAGGTTCGCAGCGGCGCCGCGACCGCCTGGACCGGCTCCCGGCTGCTCATCTGGGGTGGATACGAGTACGTCGGCTCGAACGAGGATCCCGATGCCGGCGGCTTCGCGTTCGACGCCATCACCCGCCGATGGGACTCGCTTCCCCCGTCCCCACTCGCGGGCCGTTCGGACTCGGCGTTCGCGTGGACTGGACGGGAGCTCCTGGTCTGGGGTGGTTGGGACGGTGGGTTCCGGAACCCGCCGTACTTCGACGACGGTGCGGCGTTCGACCCGATCGCCGGAACCTGGCGGATGCTCGCCCCGGCTCCGATCGAGGCGCGGAGCGCCTTCTCCGTGTGGACGGGAAAGGAATTGATCGTCTGGGGCAGCAAGGAGAGGGCCGCGCCACGCCTGGACGGCGCGGCCTATGAGCCGTCCACGAACACGTGGCGCACGATCGCCGACGGGCCGACGGACATCACGGACGGCTCTTCGGTGTGGACGGGCGAGGAGATGATCGTGTTCGGGGCGGCGCTGGACAGCAGCAACAGCGCGGACACGCCGACCGCCATCGGGGCCGCGTACGACCCGGTGTCCGACTCGTGGCGTGCGCTCCCGCCATCGGACCTTTCCCCTCAAGCGATGACGGCGGAGTGGGTGAACGGTGAGCTGATCGCCTGGGACTACGACCACGGAAGCGCCGCCTACGATCCTGTCGCAGATGCGTGGCAACCCCTGTCCGACGTCCCACTGCGATTCTCCGAGTGCCGCCCGGTGACCGTGGCGATCAGCCGCACGGTATTCGGGGAGTTCTGTGGCCAGACGGTCGTCTTCGCTCCCCAGGAGAGAGCCTGGCACCGAGCACCGATCGGAGCGCCTGCGCCCGACACACCTGATGGCTGCTGCCCGGTCTTCGAACCGATGGCGGCCGGTGATGTCGTATTCGTGACGACTCACTGGTATGGGGCTGCGCGGGAGGCGATGGACCGGCGGATGTTCGCGTACAACCCACCAGACGTCATCCAGACGGACGCGAGGGGCGAGGTGCTCGAGCCCGAACCGTTCATCCCGACGAACGCGGAGCGTGACGGCGACCTCATCCGATTGCCCATCCTGTTCCCGGACGGGAGCGAGGCGACCCTGGTCTATCCGATCGCACTGGATCTCGCCTCCCTCGGCATCCAGCCCGATGTCGTGTACGTATTCGACGGGAGGTACCAGGGGCGCATCGTGTTCTTCCACGATCCCGAGGCATCGATCGCGCGATATGTCGAGGGCCGGGAGCCCGTTGCAACCGTTCCCTCGTCTGACGGCGAGGTCAGAGTCTGGAGCGCGCGCGAGTTGCCCGATCATGAGGCCCAGGCATGGCTGGCGTACCGACTGACCTCCTGGACCGTCCTGGTGCCGCTTGAGGAGCAAGGCCTCGCAGAGCGAGTGGTGTCATCCCTCCACGTCCTGGAAACAACCGGAGGCTTCCCCCTGATCGATGTGTCCGGGGAGTCGGACCTCGCAGAGGGCTCCGGGAACGCGGGTGGTCCGGAGCTCACGTTCGGTGACGAGAGCCCCGATCCCTTCCTCGTCTCGCAGCTCGAGGAGCTGCTCATCCTCTCTCCGGACGGCTGCGATCCGGCCACGGCCGAGCCCTTCTCCGGCGGCTACGGATCGATCTGCCTCGGAGACGGCGCGGTGTTCGGGAACATCTACGGCCACCGCGAGTTCGGGATGGGCGTCACCGAGGGACTCCTCGTCCAGGATCTCCGCCCGGCGTGACGCATCTCACTGCAGCCACGGGGGAGCGCGCATACCGTCGCGCGCATGTCGTTCCGGGAACGCCTGAACACCCTCTCGCGGGGTGAGATCGCCGGCCTGATAGTCGTACTGGTGACGGTGCTGGGCGGCGCCGGGCTCTGGTACGCCCGCTCATTGCCCAAGCCGGTCACGATCGCCCGGGCGGCGCCGGGCGCCGCCTCGCAGGAGTCCGCCTCGCCGAGCCCCACCGTGACGATCATCGTCGACGTCGCGGGCGAGGTCGCACGGCCCGGCGTCTACGAGTTCGCCGAGGGCGATCGTGTCATCGACGCGATCGAGCGCGCGGGCGGCCAGCTGCCGAAGGCCGACCTCAGCCTGCTGAACCTCGCGGCGCCGTTGACGGACGGGACCCAGATCCTCGTGCCGAAGACCGGCCCGCCGGGGGTCATGGTGCCGGGCGGCGGAACGGTGGGTTCGTCGGGTGGCCTCATCAACATCAACTCAGCGTCGGCGACGGAGCTGGAGACGCTCTCCGGCATCGGCGAGGTGCTCGCGGCCACGATCGTGGAGTACCGCGAGCAGAACGGCCCGTTCGCATCGGTCGACGACCTGATGGACGTGAGCGGGATCGGACCCGCGACGCTCGAGGAGATCCGCGACCAGGTCACGGTCTGAGGGCAGCCGATGGGCGCGTGGATGCTCCCGTCCGCGGCCGCAGCGTTCGCCCTCGGGCTCCTCACCTCGGGAGCGACGCCGGGCTGGTTGGCACCGTGGATGGCGCTCGGCGCCGGGC
>DASSDW010000220.1:0-10466 GCA_035696925.1 Actinomycetota bacterium | reverse complement strand
AAGGAAGCGCTCTCCCCCTGAGCTAAGCGCCCGAGCCCTCATCGTAGCGGGCCTCGAGGCGGGGACCGGAATCGAACCGGTGTGCGAGGCTTTGCAGGCCTCTGCCTAACCACTCGGCCACCCCGCCGGACGAGGGGCAGTCTAGCCGCGGCTCGCGACAGGCTGGCCCCTCGAAGGGTGCAGGGTACCGAAACCCCGAAGACCGGCCCGACGGGAACATCCGACCGCCTGGTGGGTGTTCATACAGTGTTCACCCGGCACCGGCCTCACGGGATCCGTCCGTCGGTAGCCTCGAAGAGCAAGCAGGACCACCGCCGCGCCACGGCGCGGTCTCGAGGAAAGGAAAAGCACGATGCTGTTCTTGATCGGTGCCATCGCACTGGCGGTCGTCGCCCTGGGCACGAGCTGGGGCACGATCGGCACCGTCGTGATCCTGATCACCGCCGCGGCATGGATGACGCTCGCGTTCCGCCCGGTCGAGGCGGGGGCGTTGGTCACGAGCCTCACACGCCGGCGCTTCGAGTAAGGCGCGAGCGATCCGGAGCTGAGATCGAGAGGGGTCGGCCCATCTGGGCCGGCCCTCTCTCTTCGTGTTCAGACAACTCCCTCCGGCTCGCGTTTGTGATTGGCTCAACCCGATGGGTTCGGCGGGGAGCGAGGCGCGTTGGAAGGTCGTCACCCTGGTCGGAGCTCTCGTGCTCCCGCTCGTGGGCCTGGCGCTCCTGCTCGCCGTCCCGAACTTCGATGTGCATTGGGAGCATCACCCGTCGCACTTCTGGCTCGTGCTGAGCGTCGCGTTCGTCGACACGGTGCTCGGTCTCGCGATGAGCGAGGCGGCCACGCGGCGCGACGACGTCCGGCTGTTCCTCGTGTCTCTCGCGCTGCTGACGAGCGCAGGGTTCCTCGCGCTGCATGCGCTCGCCACTCCGGAGGTCCTCGTCAGCGAACCGAACAATGGCTTCGTGATCGCCACACCGATCGGACTCTTCCTGGCAGCCGTGTTCGCCGCGGCGTCGGCGGTGCAGCCTGAGGACGGACCGCGCCAGCTGCCGCGATCGGCGAGGCGCTGGATCCGGTGGGCGTTGATCGCGGTGCTCGTGGCCTGGGCGTCGGCATCGCTCACGGGCGTGTCTCTCCTTCGAGGGCCCGCACCGAGCGAGGCACCCATGCCGCTCCGCGTGGTCGCGCCGGTGGCGATCGGGCTCTACGGGTTCGCCGCGATCCGCTACGTCACCGTCTATCTGCGTCGCCGCAACCCTCTTCCGCTCGCGATGGCGACGGCCTTCGTCCTGCTCGCTGAGGCCGTGCTGACGATCATCGTCGCCCGGAGCTGGCATGCCACCTGGTGGGAGTGGCACGTCCTGATGGCGATCGCGTTCATCGTGATCCTGCTCACGGCTCGTGCCGAGTACGAACGTCAGGGCTCGGTCACCGGGGCGTTCGGCGGTCTCTACATGGAGCGAACGCTGGAGCGGATCGATCAGCGGCAGGCCGACTCGCTCGGGACCATGGTGGACGCGATCCGCACGGAGGCACCCCTTGCACCCGTGATCGATCGGCTCCACGCGGAGGGGGTGAGTGCGGAGGAGGTCGCCTCTCTCGAGCGCTCGGCTCGGGAACTGGTGAGGGTCGACACGCTCTTCCACCAGTACGCGGGGCCTCGATTGGCCGACCGCTTGCGCGAGGAACCCTCGTTCGCCGACCTGGGCGGAAGGGAAACCGACGTCACGGTGCTCTTCGCCGATCTGGCCGAGTTCACGACGTTCAGCGAGGGGAAGGCGGCCTCCGAGGTGATCGACATGCTCAATCGCTACTGGGAGGGAACGGTACCGGTGGTCGTCGAGCGAGAGGGCGGTCTGATCGAACGATTCGCCGGTGACGCGATCATGGCGGTCTTCAACGCGCTCGACGACCAGCCGGATCACGCGCTCAACGCCGCGCGAGCCGCCCTGGCGATGCAGGAGGACACCGCTCGCACCGCCGCGGAGCACCCGGAGTGGCCTCGATTCCGGATCGGCCTGAACAGCGGGCTCGCCGTGATCGGGAACGTCGGCGCGACGGGTCAGCGGAGCTTCGCCGCGATCGGGGACACCACGAACGTGGCGGCGCGGGTGCAGGCGATCGCCCGCCCGGGACAGGTGCTCCTCGCGGACCCCACATACCAGCGGATGCGCGATCGCGTGCGGGTCGAACCGCTCGGGCCCGCGTCCTTGAAGGGCCGGACGGATCCCACCGACGTCTACGAGCTGCTCGAGGTGGTTCCCTGACAGATGACCTGAGGGAACAGGGCGCTTACCATGCGCCGCATGTCGAACACAACCTCCGGACTGGAGACCTTCACCGACGGCTGGGCCCACTACCAGGGCCTCGTCCTCGATGCGCTCCGTGAGCTCACCGCCGAGCAGCTGGGGCTGCGGACCGCGCCGCACCAATGGGCCGTGTGGCAGCTCGCCGGTCACGCGGCGGGATCCCGCGCCTACTGGTTCCACGACATCCTCGGCGAGGGTGATACCGGCACCCGCGACCTGTTCCGGGTCGCGAGCACGACCGTTCCCGACCTACCCCTGGAAGACGCCGGGTGGGAGGACGACGAGGATCACCCTCGCAGCGCGGCCGAGATCGTCGAGGCATTCGATCGGACCTGGACCATGGTCGAGGACTGCCTCCGGCGTTGGACACCGGAGGACCTCGCCGTCGAGTTCACCCGCGAGCGTCGCTCGGGAACGGAGACGTTCACCCGTCAGTGGGTGATCTGGCACCTCGTCGAGCACGACCTCCACCACGGCGGTGAGATCTCACAGATCCTCGGGAGTCACGGCATCCCCGCGCTCAACCTCTAGGCCTTCGGTTCGGATATCCCTCGGTTCATCGCTGCCCTGCCGCCAGCGCCTCGAAGTTCTCGTAGAGAACGGCGACGCCCGCCGCCTGGCGGGCTCGGAGGGCGGCCGGACCGACCCGGTCCCAGGTGCCCGCCACCCACAGCCAGTCGTAGACGAGGTCCCGGCTCAACAGGTCGTTCTTCACCAGCGTCGCCACCGTCTCGTTCCAGCCGAGGACGATGCGAACCGACGGGTCATTGAGCTCAGCTGTGTCCGGATCGAAGTCGTCGGCGAAGATCTTCCCCACCGCCTCTCCCAGCCCGTTCATCGCTCCCAACTTTGCGAGCTCGACCACGAGCGCGGCGTCCTCATGGATCCCGGCCATCGCTTCCCCCTCGCGTCCAGGCGGCCGCCCACGCGGTCGCTCACCCGGTTTCTACACCCGGTGTCGGCCGGGAGATGTCCTGGATGTGTCCCGGACGGGCTCGCCGGGCCACTCGAGTTCCAGCCCGTATCCGACACCATGCACGTTGCGGATGTGGATGGGCGTGCCGCTCGACCGGAGGAGCAGGCGCAGCTGGTGGACGACTCGGCGAACGTCGTACGGCGTGACCATCGCGCTCCCGGGCCAGATACGCCGCGCGAGCTCGGCGGAGGGGACTGGGGCGCCCACGTCTCGCGCGAGTGCGAGCATCGCGGCCATCTCCCGTGGCGGCAGATGCACGGCCGATCCGTTCCAGGCAAGCCGGAGGCCGGCACCGTCGATCTCCACGTCGCCCAGGCGCATCGATGCCGGGGTCGTCATGAGCTTCGCCGTCGACGGCGCAACGGGTCCCTCCGTCACGAAGTGCTGAGCGGAGACGGAGACGAGGAGCTCCTCCTCGGCGGGCTCCACCCGGGGAGTCCTCCAATCGTCGCCGGCGAACCGGATCAGGTCCTCGACATCACGCCAATAGGACTCCACCAGGTACTCGTCCGGCGAGCCTTCCATCGCGACGGCGAGCGTGGTGGACGTCACCCCCGGATGTGCTTCGAGTCGCGGAAGAACGTGGTCGTGGAGCCCGCGAATGAGTCGGTCGTGCGCACCCTCCCGGATCACGCCCCGGAACAGCCTGATCAGCACGGAGGCACGCTATCGGAAGGCACCGACAGGTGTTCCACGGACCTGGGTCCTCCCGGCTGGTGGCAGGTATCCGGTCGACGCGGACCGTATGGGGCGCTTTGGGCCGACGACGGACCACAACCCGCTTTGGCAGCCCGGGAGCGGGTCCGGAGGGCGCTCATGAGACGGATGACGATCACATTGATCCTGCTGGCACTGATGGGGTGCGGGGAAGACAACCCGAGCGGGGCTGAGGATCGGCCGACGGACTCCCCGTCGGTGGAGACGCCCACCGCAACCCCCTCGGCGACTCCGAGCCGATCGCCCGAAGCGGTCGAGAGGAGCCAGTTCCTGGAGTTGCCCGAGGTTGGAAGGGTGAAGGTCACGGACGGCTGCCAGTTCGACGGCCCCGATGGGCCCGTATTCAGAGCCGACCTCGCCACGGGGGGTGCGCTCCAGCTTCGCAGGACGGAAGACCCCGAGGTCCTGCTCGTCTCCGCCCTCCCCTCTCCCGATGCCGATCCCGTCTCCACGCGAGGCCCGTCCGATACCTCCTACACCGAGGACGGCGGATACCTCACGGGGATGTCGCGACTCTGGTTGGACGACACCGACAACAGGATCGACGTGAGGTTCCGCGTCCTCTGGGATGACTCCATCCCGTCCTGCCAAACGTGAGCCTCTCCCCTGCCGGTCTCTCGCCCGAGTCAGTCCCGGATCAGCGGCGCGTCGGCCGTGTCCGCAAGCCACTTCTGGCGGATCGCGTCCAGTGAGCCATCGTCCTTCATCTCCTGGAGCGCGAGGTTCACGCACTCCACGAGCGGGCTCCCCTTCTCGAACGCCATCGCGAGGTACTCCCGCACGCCGGCGCTCGGGAAACGGCCGACGACCACGCCCTCCGGGACCGGCGCCGTAGCTATGAAGGACGCGCTCGGCAGATCCGCCACGATGCCGTCGACCTGTCCGTTCTCCAGGTCGTCCACCGCGGCTCCGAGATCGTCGTACACGACCGGCTGCATGGCCGGCTGGATCGTGTCCTCGATGAAACTGAGGCTCGTGGTACCGGTCGGTGCTCCCAGCGTGGCGTCCCTCAGCTCCTCGAGCGATGTGGCGTCGGCGATGGGCGACCCCCGCACCGACACGAGCGCTTGCTGCACGTCGTAGTACCCATCGCTGTAGTCCACGCTCTCCGCGCGCTCCGGTAGGTAGGAGATCTGCTGGAGCACGAAGTCGAAACTCTTCGGACCGGGGGCGAACGACCTCGTGAACCCGGTCGGGACGAACCTGATCCTGTCCTCGGAGAACCCGAGGCGCTCGGCAACCTCGAAGGTCACGGCGCCCTCGAAGCCCTTACCGAGGTACGGGTCGTTCAACGTCCACTCGGGGTGCTCGTCGGTGGTGCCCCCTTCCCACCAGGGCGGGAACGCCGGCTCGCCGGTGGCCACGGTCAGGTACGCGTTCGCGTATCCGGCGGCGGCATAGAGGTTGTCTCGGTTCACCTGGGCACATCCGGCGGCGCTCTGGTACTGCGCAGGCGTATCGGCGTGGTACTCCTGCGGGGCGCACGCGGCCACCAGCGTCGACAGCACCGCGAGCCAGAGAGCGCACCTCCGCATGGACTCGAGCGTCGCGAGCATGGTCACGATTCGACGGTACCTCGAAGGGCTGACCACTACTCAGGAGAGACACGGCCTCCATGGCCAGGATACGGATCGTGCCTACCGATCAGCCGTATGGACTGGGCCGTAGGGCAGACGTCCCCTATCTACCGCGGAGCAGCGTCTGCGAAGGTCCGACCTATGGCGAAGGCGTACTGCCTCGCGTCGTGGTCGGATCGATCCACGCAGCCCGCCGCGGTCGAGGTACAGAACGTCGGCTCGTGATGGACGAGACGCAACAGAGCAGGAAGCTCGCCGACGAGATCCTTCCCCTCACCCAGTGGTCACCATGGTGGATAGCGATGTGGGTCGCCATCGCCGCCGCGCTCTTGACTTCGGTGTTCTTCATGGGCGTCTGGCACTGGCTGACATTGACGTTGTTCGCGTTCGGCATCCCGGAGTTCCTCGGCACCCTGAAGCAGGACGATCGGTACCCACCGCTCACCCACGTCATCGTGCGATACGTCGACAGAGAGATCGCCTTCCCGCTGTTGTTCGGTTTCGCAGGCGCGATCGGCGCCTACTGGTTCGGAGTCCCACGCCCCCAGAACATGGGTCTGTTGGTCGGTCTCATCGGCTGGCTCTCGGCTCACTTCGATCGTCGGTACGAGCGATCCGACGCCAAGGAATAGAGAGGCGCCGACGACCCTTGGCGATGTCATTCACGTCACCAAGGACTTTGGAGCCGGACGGTGCCCTCTAGCACCACCCACGTTCTCATCGTGTTGCTACGGCGGCGCAACTCCTTCCTTCTTGTCAGTCGTCCGAGGATCGACGGGATATGAGGCAAACGCAGAACTCATCTGCGGCACCGGATGCCAGAAGATGCAGACTGTCGACCATGCGGTTGTGACCGCCCACGAACGATCGATAACGACCTGTCGCCTCCGGTATCCTCAGTTCGAAGGTTCCTTGCAAGTAAGACCCACCCGATCCATCGGGTACAAGCTCGGTATTCGACCTGGGCGTGAATCTCATCGCGACCGCGCCTCCCGGGAGGTCGTAGGCACAGCGGTTGCCGGTGAACTGCACGTAGAAGTCGCCTATCGCCTCGAGCACGTTCCTGTGGCCTCGAACTCCGCTGACCGGGTAGATCTTCGTCGTGGAGTAGGAACCATCACTCAGATCCACCGTCGACAGACCGAGATCGGGGCCATCGACCACGGGCTGATACAGGCCTCTCAGTAGCAGTACGAGGGAAGCAGGCTCACGCCCTTCGTCGGCCATCGACAATTGCGGAGCAAGCAGAGTGATCAGCCCCCCGCCGATCGCCCCGCCGAGGGCAGTTCTTCGACTGATCACGGATCTGCTGTTGGTCTGAGAGCTTTCCGTGACTTGCGCTCTCCCGAATCGGGAATCGCGGTCTGCGTCAGATCGGTCCATCGTTCCCCTCCTCCGCGCGTACGCGGGCGGGACAGGACCAAGCAGCCCGATGCCGGAAGGCCCTGAGGCGCCTTCTAACGGTTTACTCCGCCACCAGCGGATACGCAAACCGGGCGGTCCCGGCTGGGCGACCCCCGTACCTGGAGCGGACGACGGGATTCGAACCCGCGACCCCCACCTTGGCAAGGTGGTGCTCTACCACTGAGCCACGTCCGCAGACTGCGCATCCATCCTAGGCACCGTGATTCACAGCTTCAACCGGTGGCCGTTCAGGCGGTGCCCGTGGAGCCGAACCCTCCCGTGCCGCGACTCGATTCCGGGAGCTCCTCGACGAACATCGGTGTGACATCCGGCACCGCAACGATCACGAGCTGGGCGATCCGGTCGCCGGGCGCGATCTCCACCGGCTCGTGCAGGTCGAGATTGACCATCGCGCAGATCACCTCGCCGCGGTAGCCGGCGTCGATCAGACCGGGGGCGTTCGCGAGCGTGAGCCCTCGCTTCGATGCCAGCCCGGACCGCGGGAGGACGAGGCCGGCGTGGCCATCGGGGATCGCGACGGCGACGCCGGTGGGCACCATCGCTCGCTCCCCCGGCTTGACCGTGACGCCCTCTGCCGCCCGGAGGTCGAGGCCGGCGTCGCCGGGATGCTGGGCGCTCGGCAGCTCCCCCTCGGGTCGCAGGCGTCGGAACGGAAGATCCATCGTTCAGACCGGCTCGATCAGCTCGAGGCGGTTGCCGAACGGGTCGCGCACGTGCACCCTCCGGAAGCCGGAGAACTGATCGGACTCGATCACCTTGTAGCCGCTCATCTCCACCCGGGCGCGCATCCGTTCGAGGTCCTCGACCAGGAACGCGGGGTGCGCCTTCATCGCGGGCTGGAACCCCTCCTCGACGCCGAGGTGGACCTCGAGATCGCCCGACCGGAACCAGACCCCGCCGCGGTCGGCCAGCTCCTGGGGCTTCGGCACCTGCTCGAGCCCGAGGACCCCCTCGTAGAAGTCGATCGCCGTCTGCTCCTCCTCGGGTGGCATCGCGAGCTGCACGTGATGCAGCCCGAGCAGCCTGCCGGGCTCAGCGTGGGTCATCGGTCCTCATCCCCCTTGCGAGGGCGCTTATCTTACGAGCAGCCGCTGGTGCTGCCGCAGGTCCCGCAGACGTAGCACGAACCGGCCGGCTGCATCTTGGAGCCGCACTGATAGCAGAGAGGTGCGTCCAGCTCCTTCGCAGTGGGCTTGGCCACCATCTCGATGGGACGGATCACCGCGCCCTCGGACGCCTCGATCGGAGCTTCCTCCACGGCCGTCGTCTCTCCCCCGGTGGCTTCCGGGGCGGCCGTCTTCTCCGCGACCTCGACCTTCCGCTCCTCGATCGACCGGATCCCGAGTGCCTCCCGCTTCTCCGGCGGCAGGTGGTCGATGGCCAGGCGTCGGAACACGTAGTCGACGACCGAGGACGCGAACCGGATGTCCGCGTCGTCGGTCAGGCCGCTCGGCTCGAACTTCATGTTGATGAACTTCGAGGCGTAGTCCTCGAGCGGCACGCCGTACTGGAGCCCGACCGAGACCGCGATCGAGAACGCGTCCATGATCCCGGAGAGCGTGGACCCCTGCTTCGAGGCCTTCAGGAAGATCTCGCCGAGGCCGTCGTCCGGGTAGGATCCCGCCGTGATGTAGCCCTCGGCGTCGCCGACCCGGAACGAGGTGGTGATCGCGGGCCGCGAACGCGGGAGGCGCTTCTTCGCGGACCACGGGAGAGTCTGCGGCTCCCCCGCCCCCTCGCTCTGTGGCACCGCCGCCGCCTTCTTCTTGTCGGCCGACATGGGCTGCGCCACCTTGCAGTTGTCGCGGTAGATCGCGACCGCCTTCAGACCGAGCTTCCAGCTCTCCACGAAGAGCTGCTCGACCTCCTCGACCGTGACGTGCTCCGGCATGTTCACGGTCTTGGAGATCGCGCCCGAGATGAACGGCTGCGCCGCTCCCATCATCCGGACGTGCCCCATGTAGTGGATGGGAGCGTCGCCCATCGCGGTGTCGAAGACGGAACGGTGCTCGGGCTTCAGATGGGGTGCGTCGTTCACGGAGTTGTGCTCCGCGATGTAGGCGACGATGTCCTCGACCTCGGCATCGTCGTAGCCGAGCCGTTCGAGCGCCCGCGGCACGGTCCGGTTCACGAACTGCATCGTGCCTCCGCCGACGAGCTTCTTCGTCTTGACGAGCGCGAGCTCGGGTTCGATGCCCGTCGTGTCGCAGTCCATCATCAGCCCGATCGTGCCGGTCGGCGCGAGGACGGAAGCCTGCGCGTTGCGATACCCGTGGCGCTCGCCGAGCGAGATGGCCTCGTCCCACGAGTGCTTGGCGGCGGAGAGGAGTCCCTCGGGGACGAACTCCCCCTCGATCTCGTCGGACGCCTCCCGGTGCTTGCGCATCACGCGGAGCATCGCGTCCGCGTTCGGCTCGTACCCCTCGAAGGGACCCATCGCCTCGGCGACGAGCGCCGACGTCCGGTAGGCGTGCCCAGTCATCAGCGCCGTGATCGCACCGGCCCACGCCCGGCCGGCATCGGAGTCGTACGCCAGGCCGCGCGCCATCAGGAGGGCGCCGAGGTTGGCATAGCCCAGACCGAGCTGGCGGTAGGCCCGCGCGTTGACCCCGATCTTCTCCGTGGGATAGCTCGAATCTCCCACCAGGATCTCCTGCGCCGTGAAGACGATCTCCACCGCGTGCTTGAAGTCCGCGACGTCGAACGTGCCGTCCTCGTTCACGAACTTCATGAGGTTCAGTGACGCGAGGTTGCACGCGGAGTTGTCGAGGTGCATGTACTCGCTGCAGGGGTTGGAGCCGTTGATCCGCCCCGACGCCGGGCAGGTGTGCCACTCGTTGATCGTCGTGTCGTACTGCATCCCCGGATCGGCGCACTCCCACGCCGCCTGCGCGATGTCACGCATCAGGTCGCGGGCGCGCGTCGTCTCGACGGTGTCGCCCGACAGGACCGCCTTGAGCTTCCAGTCCTGATCCTGCTCGAAGGCGCGCATGAACTCGTCCGTCACGCGGACCGAGTTGTTCGCGTTCTGATACTGGGTCGAGTGGCTGTCCTTGCCGTCGAGGTCCATGTCGAACCCGGCATCGCGCAAGACCCTCGCCTTCCGTTCCTCGACCGCCTTGCACCAGATGAAGTCCCGGACGTCGGGGTGGTCGACGTTCAGGATGACCATCTTGGCCGCGCGGCGCGTCTTGCCACCCGACTTGATGGTGCCGGCGGACGCGTCGGCGCCGCGCATGAAGCTCACGGGCCCCGACGCGGTCCCGCCGCCGGCGAGTCCCTCCTTCGAAGAGCGGATCTTCGACAGGTTGATGCCCGAGCCGGACCCGCCCTTGAAGATCGTGCCCTCTTCGACGTACCAGTTCAGGATCGAGGACATGGTGTCCTCGACCGACAGGATGAAACACGCTGAGGCCTGCGGTTCGGGCTCGACGCCGACGTTGAACCAGACCGGGGAGTTGA
>DASSDW010000219.1:0-5642 GCA_035696925.1 Actinomycetota bacterium | reverse complement strand
CGCTCGTGGCCGGCGCCGGCCGCTCCACAGAGAGCGCCGATGTCGACCGTATGCGGCGTGACGAATAGCTCCCGATGCTCCGGCAGGTCGCGTTGCGGCAGGAGGGAGAAGACGTGGCCACCGCCGTTGTTCACGACGACCACGATGAGGTCGACGGCGCGCGGGGCGTTCCACAGGAGGGCCCCGGCATCGTGGAGGAAGGAGAGGTCCCCGACGAGCGCGACCACCGGGTCCTCGCGGGCGACGGAGATCCCCAGCGCCGTGGACACGAGCCCGTCGATCCCGCTCGCCCCGCGATTGGCCAACACCGTGAGCCCGCCACGCGGCGACATCGCGAGGTCGAGGTCGCGGACGGGTGTCGAGTTCCCGACGAAGAGCATCCCGCGGTCCGGGACCCAGGCGGCGACGTCCCGCGCGATCCGCGGCTCGAACGGCTCCTCCCAGCCGTCCAGGAGCCCGTCCATCGTCGTGCGGGCGAGCTCGTCGAACGCCCGCCAGTCGGCGGTCCAGTCGTCAGGTGCCGGGTCGATGCGTCCGCGCCAGAGCTCCTGGATCTCCCGCTCGGTGTGTTCGCCGGTGAGCGCGATCCCGACGCCCCCCTGGACGACGGGGTGACGTCCGAGGGCGTCCGTGAGCGCGTCGGGATCGACGGCGAGCCGCCACGAAGCCAGCCGATCCGGGTCTGGGTCGAGGTGCCAGCGGTCCGCGACGACCAGGCGATCTGCCGACGCGACGAACGCCTGCGTCGCTCGCGTCGTCGGCGCGGCGCCGAGCTGGATCACGACGTCCGGGCGATGCTCCTCGATCCATCCCGCGGAGAGCAACGCCTGCCCGGCCGCGAGCGAGGCGTCCGGCCGCCGCGCGCCCGACATCGGTTCGGCGACGACGGGCCATCCCACCTGCGTCGACCAGACCTCGGCCTCGATACGGAGATGCGGAGGCAGGCTCCCGACGACGATCGCGCCTCGCGCTCCTGAGACGAGCTCCACGAGGCGGTCGCCCTCATTCGGATCCAACGCGGCGGGAGCCCGCTCCATACCCTCGATGCGTTCCTCGGAGGTCCGCGCGAACACCACTTCGGTCGTCGGCGCGAGCGGCTCCTCGAACGGGCAATTCAGGTGGACCGGGCCGATCGGGTCGGCGGCCATCGCCTCGAGCGCCTCGCGTCCGGCCTGCCGCCACCATGCGTCCTGACCGACCGCCGTGGGGACCGGGAGGTCGAGGGAGGCGCGGACGTACCCGCCGAAGAGCTCGGGCTGGACGATCGTCTGGTTCGCGCCGGTGCCGCGCACCCGCGGTGGTCGGTCCGCGGTCAGCAGCACGAGCGGCGTGCGGGACTGCGACGCCTCCACCACCGCGGGCAGCAGTTCGGCCGTGGCCGTCCCGCTCGTGCAGGTGACGATCACCGGCCTCCCGCTCGCCTTCGCGATCCCGAGCGCGAAGAACGCGCCGGATCGCTCGTCCAGATGCACGTGCACCTTCACGGTGGGGTGCCGGGCGAGCGCGAGCGCCAGCGGTGTGGAGCGCGAGCCGGGGGAGAGCGACGCGTGCGCGACGCCGCCGCCGGCGAGTCCGTCGACGAGGGCCGTGGCGCACGCGAACGAGATGTCGCCGAGTTCCACGTCGTCCACCTCCTAGGCGGCCCGCGCCAGGACCAGCCCGATCGCGAGCAACACGCCCGTCGCCGCGTGGACCGCCGCCGTCCCCGTGAGGACCCCGATCAGCTGCGCGCCGGTCGACGTCCCCACCACCTCCATCGGCCGGATCGCGAGCACCCACCCCACGAGACCGAGGAGGCCCCATTGCGTGAGGCCGATCCGCTCGTCGATCAGGTACGCGACGACGCCGACCACGATGGTGGCGAACGCCGCGACCACGCACGCACGATAGAACGTCCGCGTCCGCGCCACGCCGAGCCGGACGGCGAGGGTTCGCTTCCCCGTGGCCGCATCGGTCGGGATGTCCCGGAGGTTGTTCGCGACGAGGATCGCCACGGCGAGGAGTCCGAGGACGGACCCGCACCACCAGGCGGCGGCCGGCACCCGCTCCTCCATCACGAACGCGGTTCCGCATGTCGCCATCAGCCCGAAGAAGAGGAAGACCATCACCTCGCCGAGTCCGAGCCCCGCGTAGGGACGAGGACCACCGCTGTACGCGAACGTCGCCACCAGCGCGAGCGAACCCACGAGGAGGATCAGGACCGGCTCGGTCACCAATGCCAGCGCGAGCCCGGCGAAGCCGGCGGCCCCGATCCCGATGAGCGCGGCGACGAGCACGGCTCTCGGCGAGGCGGCGCCCGATGCGACGAGCCGCGGCGGGCCGAGGCGGGCCGACGTGTCGACGCCTCGGATCCCGTCGAAGAAGTCGTTCGCGTAGTTCACGCCGACCTGGAGGCCCAGCGCGACGATCAGGGCCGCCACGAACCGCCACGGGATGAAGGTGTCCGCCGCCGCGGCGCCGACGAGCACCGGCACCGCTCCCGCGCCGAGCGTTCGGGGGCGCGCGCCGGTGACCCAGACCTTCACGGGCGCTTCGGGAACCTCGAGAAGTCCGGGCGTCGTTTCTCCACGTAGGCGTCCCGGCCTTCCTGCGCCTCTTCCCCCATGTAATAAAGGAGGGTCGCGTCGCCGGCGAGCTGCTGGACGCCGGCGAGCCCGTCGATGCCGGCATGGGCGCCCGCCTTCAGCAGGCGAAGCGCGAGCGGTGAATGCGCGAGCATCTCCTTCGCCCACCGCACCGTCTCCTCCTCGAGCTCCTCGAGCGGGACGACCGCGTTCACGAGCCCCCACGTCAGTGCCGTCTCGGCGTCGTACTGACGGCAGAGGAACCACACCTCCTTCGCGCGCTTCTCCCCGATCTGCCGTGCGAGCAACCCGATCCCGTACCCGGCGTCGAACGAGCCGACGCGCGGCCCCGTCTGCCCGAAGCGGGCGTTGTCCGCGGCGATCGTGAGGTCGCAGCACAGGTGGAGGACGTGGCCGCCTCCGATCGCGTAGCCGGCGACCATCGCGATCACGGGCTTGGGCAGGCGACGGATCTGGATCTGGAGGTCGAGCACGTTGAGACGGCCGACGCCGTGCTCGTCGACGTAGCCGTCGTCGCCGCGCACGCCCTGGTCGCCGCCGGAGGAGAAGGCGAGGGAGCCCTCGCCAGTCAAGATGACCACCCCGACGGAAGGATCGTCCCGGGCGAGGTCGAAGGCCTCGATCAGCTCCCTGGTGGTGAGCGGTCGGAACGCGTTGCGGACCTCGGGCCGGGCCATCGTGATCTTCGCGATCCCGTCGGCCGTCTCATACCGGATGTCGGTGAAGGTCGATCCCGGCCCCCCCTCTGGCCGAGGTCCACCCGGGGCCCAATCCAAGGCCTGTCGGATCTCACGTGACTCGTCCATATGACCGTTGACTCCTAGAGCGCACGCTCGAACGGTTGGGTAGCCTACTCGACGCGTCGAGGGGCCGAGGGCGGGGCCAAGGTCGGGAGAAGGTCGTGGGAACAGACGAACTGGTCGTGATCGACCTGCCGCCCGGTCCCGGATGGGTCGAGCTCGTCAACCGACTCTGGCTCGAGGAAGTGCCGTTCCTCCCCCTCGATCACCGGCTCACCGAGGCGGAGCGGCGCGCGATCGTGGCTCGCGCTCGTCCCCACTTCGTGCAGGACCGGGATGGCGAGACCCTCCTGGCCGACGCCGTGCCGGTCACGCCGGGTGTCGCGATCGTGATGCCGACGTCGGGGACGGCGGGGGAGCCGAAGCTGGTGGAGCTCCACCGCGTGGCCGTCGTCGTCGCCGTCAGCCGGTCGGCGAAGCGGCTGGGCGCCACTCCCGGTGCCCCGTGGGTCTGCCCGCTCACCCCCGCGCATATCGGCGGTCTTCTGGTGCTCCTCCGCGGCGCCATCCTCGGTGCTCCGGTGACGATGCACGAGCGGTTCGATCCCGAGCGCCTCGTCCGCGACGGCGACGGCGCCGCGTTCGCGTCGGTCGTCCCGGCGATGGTCCGCCGCCTCGCGGCGTCGGGCCTCGGATTGCACGGCCTGACGCTCGTCGTGGGAGGCGACGGTATCGACGACGAGACGGCCACCCGGGCGCGCGGGCGCGGCGCCACCATCGTCACGACGTACGGCCTGACGGAGACGTGCGGAGGGTTCACGTACGACGGTGTGCCGCTGGACGGCATGCAGGTCCGCACGGATGCCGCCGACGTGATCGAGGTGTCTGGGTCCACGCTGATGGAGGGATACCGACTGGATGCGGCCGCGACGGGCGCAGCGTTCACCACCGACGGATGGCTCCGCACGGGCGACGTTGGTGCGATCGACGACGACGGGCACCTCTCGATCTTCGGGAGGGCGGACCACGTGATCCGGACCGGCGCGGAGAAGGTCTGGCCCGAGGAGGTCGAGCGGGCGCTGTCGTCGCACCCGAAGGTGCGCGACGTGGCCGTCGCCGGCAGCCCCGATCCCGAATGGGGATCGCACGTGCGCGTCCTGGTCGTGCCGGCGCGATCGGAGGATCCGCCGTCGCTCGACGAACTGCGCGCCCACGGCGCCGAGCAGCTGGCGCGGTTCAAGCTCCCCCGCGAGCTGCGTCTGGTGGAGGAGATCCCCCGGACCTCGACGGGGAAGGTGCGCCGCGGCGCACTGCCGTGATCGGCACCGTCGGGAGCAGCGCGCCTCGGTATCGGCGCCATGAGCACAGCGCGCTAAGAAACGATGAAAGGCCCGAGTCCGGGAGGGGTGGACTCGGGCCTTCGCTCGGGGAGGTCCCCGAGGCCATCGAGGGGGTGACGGCCTCTCCGCGCCCGAGGGCGCGTGTCGCTCTCCGGTAGTGGTTTCGTCCTGCCCGGACCGTGACTTGAGCCCTGCGGGACAGGAGTTTCCGACCTCGAGCGAGCTCAGACGACGATCGCGCCGTGCTTGACGGCGAAGGCGACCGCCTCGAGCTTGGAGTGCACTCGGAGCTTGCCGAGGATGTTCCGGACGTGCGTCTGGACCGTCTGGGGGCTGATGAACAGCTTCGTGGCGATGCCCTCGTTCCGCATGCCCTCGGCGAGGAGCTGGAGGATCTCCCGCTCGCGATCGGTGAGGTCGTCGAGCAGCATCGAAGCCTCCCGGTGCGCCTCACGCTCGCGTGCGACCTGGGCGAGGAGCCGTGTGAGCGTCGTGGGATCGATCAGGACCTCACCCTCGGCCGCGGCCTTCGCCGCGGCGAGGACCTCCTCCACGGCCTCGCCCTTGCCGAGGAACCCTGACGCACCGGCCTCGACCGCCTCCACCAGCAGGCGATCCTCGTCGTGCGCCGTCATGATCACGACCTTCGTCGCGGGCGAGATCTCCTTGATCCGGCGGGTCGCCTCGATCCCGGACATCCCCCCCTTGAAGACGATGTCCATCAACACCACGTCCGGCAGGTGTTCGGCCGAGAGCTCGATCGCCGTCTCGGGATCGTGGACGGGTGCGGCCACGAGCTGCAGGTCCTCGTCGAGGCCGACCACGGTCGAGAGGGCGTCCGTCAGGACCTTGTGGTCGTCGCAGATCAGGAGCGTGGTCACCGGGAGCCCGCCATTGGTGCCTCCAGGGGAAGCCGGACGACGAGCATCGTACCCTCCGTGGGGCCGTCCACGATCGAAGCCTCGCCTCCGTGCTCC